>JAGLXM010000209.1 GCA_023132915.1 Candidatus Bipolaricaulota bacterium | reverse complement strand
CACTCTCGGCGGACACGGGTTCCGCCGCTACGTAAACAAAACACCGGAGACAAGCCCCGAGGATACAATCTCCTTAGAGTCTGCTTGACACTCGCGCCCGGAAAGTGGTATGGTGGTTTTGGTTTTGTCCTACGGGGAGGTGTGTTGATGGGTAAATTATGCTTTAGGTCTTCGCTTATCGTCCTTTTGGTCCTCATTACCTTGTTGGTTATCTCGGTGAGCCTCGCCGGAGGTGGTGGTGGCGTAGCGGCTCTGGTCCTTGATAATAACGGTAAGCTCGCCGAAGGGAGCCTCACCGGGATTTCCCCAGTGATCCGTCTTAACGTTCCCCGGTCGGTATCGCCGTTCGGCCCGCCACAGGCGTTTGATATTCCACTTTCCACAGTTTGCCAGATCACGCTCGACTTCCCCCGCCTGATCGTTGAGACAAACGAGCGGGTTTACCTTGGTCCCTTCTCCGCTTTCAGCGGGGTCTCGGAGCTCCTTTCACTCCGTAAACGAGACGAGACGCTCAGGTTTCCCACCACCTCCCTGCGGGCGATCGCCCTTCACGGTAACCCGCTTGGGCCGGTGCCACGACAGTGGCTGGGAGATGCGTTTCTTACCCTGCCAGAGGTGATCACCGCTCAAGCTTTACAGGCAGAGGTCAGCGAAACTCCCCCCGAAGAGCCAAGCGAGAGGATCTACTGGGATGAACTCTACCCGACACTCCCTCCCGAGCCCACCCAGGAGAGCCAGTGGTGGCTGAACCTACTGATTATCGCCGGCCTGGTGGCCCTGGTGTACTTCAGCCTCTAATCTCGGCAGATGGGATTTTCCTGACGGCTGAACGCTTGTTTCTTCCTGAGTGCTGATAGTTCTGCTTGCAGGAGCGCTGTAAACACTCTACTATCACTTTGTGGAGGGATGACCGAATGGCAAGGAGCCGGTCTCGAAAACCGGTACGCCCGCAAGGGCTTCGGGGTTCGAATCCCCGTCCCTCCGCCAGCCCTGTGGAATAGGTCCGGCTCTCTGTATTCCACGGGGCCCGCCCCATGGAGTAAGTCTAGTCCTTGTTACTCCACGGGGCCAGACATGCGCCCGTAGCTCAGAGGACAGAGCGTCGCACTGCGGCTGCGAAGGTCGGAGGTTCGAGTCCTCCCGGGCGTAAAGATCGCCTCGAATTGCATGACCTTGTTCTTCATGAGAATCGACTCCTTTGGCTGAGCGATTCTCCACTTCTATAGTGGTCCAGTTTCAGGGGTGGAAGCCCCCTTCTGACTGAAGCACCACAAAGCCCGAGCCACAGAACACATATGACAGAGCTACAAGGATCGAGGTTTGCTACCTGATCACAAAGGGAACTGCTATTGATATGAGTCCCGTGAAAATGACTGCCAGGATAAACAGATTGTATCTGACGTTGTAATTGCTCAAAAGAGATGAATCATAGTACCCTTCCACACCCTGGTCTTTGTACATCTTCAACAGCCCATTTAGGAGCGTGGCTCTTGTTCCCTTTCCTTTTAACAACCCAAGTATTGCAATGAGATTGACCACTATCGTGAGAGAAACAAAGATGAACATCACGATAGTTAAATTAACCGTCTGACGTGACTCCTCCACAGCCATTCGTGACTCCCCAGCCACAGCAGAATTAATTGCGAGGACCAACAGGTTAAGAAAAACCGCGGTGAGGATAAAAATCGTGTCAGTGCGCGTGTTCTGTTGAAGCTCCGTAATAATATGCTGATGAACTCGCTCAATCATATGCTCTCCCTCCTTTCTAGAGACGATGCAGAACCTGGGTCCAGTATATCACTTAAGAGGTGCTGAAACCTAAGGAAAGAGTTGTCTCATGCAAGATGAGCATGAAGCGAGGGGGTGTTTCTCGTGCGAGATGAGCATGAGATGACACTGGTAACGCAAGCGCGTGTGTCGAATCATAGGGCCAGCTTCCCTCCCCTTAAGCGAGCTTAAGGGGAGGAAAGCGGAGATTCGCCACAGGCGAACCTGCTTGTTGTTTGTACGAGCTACATGAACTCTGTCAGGAACAAACCTCTCAACGCCGGAGAGGTGCTCCGACGCTACGAAAAGAGCGAGACCTTCTGTAGCTTGGGGGGTGTAGTAAGTCCGTTCAGAATCTACTACACCCCCCAGGTTATTTCCGATGCGACAACGCGGTACATTAAGTTGCAGCATGAGGACCAACTCCGCTTAGACCTCTACTAGGTTTTTGCCTTATTAATGCCCCTTTAGCTTGCTGCGGGGTTCTTTACTGCAATGGGCTTAGAGACGGGCCAGTTTCTTATCAGACTATATGGGAAAGTTTGTCACACCTCTGGGTCCAGATTAAAATACTCAAAATAACATGGCGAGCAAAAGACGTTTTTTTATTCTTTGTATGCTGGCTTTAGCCGTAGTGTCACTCACAGGGTGTTTCGCCTTTTTCAACTCTCCGCCGGTGGCGAGGTTCCAGGCGGACCCTGTGTCAGGGCCAGCGCCCCTGTTTGTCTCCTTCGATGCTTCGGGTTCCTATGATCCAAATGAAGATATCACTGAGTATCGTTGGAACTTTGATGATGGCGCGGTTGGCTACGGTGTGAGCGTAGGCCATATGTATACGAGTCCTGGTTCATACGTCGTGACTTTAACAGTCGAAGATTCCTTTGGAGAAACGGACTCTTATCTTCAGAGCATCGAAGTCACTGCTCCACAGACCTACGATAGGTATTTCACTTGGAGGTCCGATGGTAGTTTCTGGGAGTGGTCGATGAACATCTCCAAATCCCTGTACGATTACTACCTCAGTAAAACAGATCGCTACTGGTGCGAGGGCCCTTCGGCATGTGACTGGTACAAGTATGTAACCGATCCATATGATGACGACTACGTCGATTATTTAGCATCCGAGTTAGAAAGAGCAATGAGAGATCGGTACGGCTCAGTGTCATGGCTTTATTACAAAGTGCTGCAGTTTGCCCTTGATTTTGTCACTGCTGCCATCCCTTACACAAAAGATACAAACCCCGAAGAGTGGCCCCGCTACCCGGTGGAGACCTTGGTAGCAGAAGAAGGCGACTGTGAGGACACGTCCATTCTTTATATCTCTCTCGTGCGCTCCTTAGGCCACGGTGCTCATCTATTGATCTTGCCTGGCCATGTCGCAGCTAGTGTTGAGGTTGACTGGTCATTCATTGACACCGCAGCTTATCCTGTGGGTTGGTATGAGTATCAAGAGAGATATTACGCATTCATTGAAACCACAGGCGATCCTCCGAATTATTTTCTCGTGGGAGAAATCCCCGCTGGTGTGGAGTTTGGCGAGTTTGGCACTGACTGGTGGATATATGACGTCAGCCAACATACGATGAGCCAAGTGACCGCTAAGATCCATCATCCCCAAACGCAATTAGACTCCCTGAATGATTGGTTTGAGGATTTGAAGCCGCCAAGCTAAAGGGCCTCGGGTAAACGGGCGTGCACCCTTGGTCGATGGCAACCTGGTATGCCCATCCAAAAAGTGGGGAAAGGTGGCTTGTCAGGCGTAGAGTTTTAACGCTCCCCTGCCGGAAGCCCCTCACGAAAACAAGCAGCACCTCTGTCTCACGGCCAGGGAGCAAAGTTAATCACGTCGAATACTTCAAAGCCACTGATAGCATTTACCTGCTCCCCCAGAAACGCGATCAGATCAGGTGTAAACCCTGCAACATCACTTTCGTCAACAAACGGTAGCACGATCGCGGCTGCGAGCATCTGCCTTTCTATGATATCGATCCCGATCGCTTGGATTTGAAAGGTCCCGTACTCACTCTCAGTGATCGGACGTAGTATCACGACCAGGTTGGACCCGGGAAGGCAGGCCGTGAAGAGGTGCCCACCTGGTGTTAATTCGTTTTCTGAAATGGTATCCGGGTACAGTACCAAATCTCCTAGATTTGCCAGGCGACAAGTGGGTGGCCTTGTATCCTGCTCCAGCCCAGAAACCCACGATACAACAAGCACCATCGTGCCGATCAGGATGCCCAGCAACCTTGCTTTCCTATGCATCCATATCACCTTCTAAGTATGAACCCAATAGATGTACCATTATAGCGGCCGTTGGCACCATGATCGCCGTGATTGACTTTACAGGCTCATAAGATGTATGGTAAGGTGTCGACTCGATCACAGAGGCTGCCTTCGAGGATAGGAGGGGAGGTGGCTGTGCGTCCGATCGAGTCAACCGGTGCGCTCCGGGTGGAATTTGCCAAGGAGGTGTTCCACTATGGGGGAGAGCAATACGTCGTTGTTCGTTATCGGCGCGCTGGCCGTATTGGGACTGCTTTTGCTGCTATCTACAGGCCCAAAGGAGCCCGCTTCACCGCCTACATCGCAGACTCCTCAAGCTTCACACGTATCTCAGATCGTACAAGCTCCGAAGGCTGCGATACCACCGTTTGTCGATGCAGGAAATAACCTCACCCTCGATGGGCGTGAGAGCGCTCGGCTAACGGGCCACGGATATGACCCCGGTGGCGGGAAGGTGACCTATCATTGGACGGCCGAAGGTGGGCGAGGGTACTTCGATAATGCCTACCAGCTTCGACCTTTGTACACCGCCCCATCGATCTGCAGCTGCAAAGAGTGTATTGCGCTTACGCTAACCGTGACGAACGACTATGGCGTGAGTACTAGTGATCAAATGTTCGTCCTCGTGCGTGGCGACCCCATCACTTGCCCACCCCAAAAAACATGGGGACCGTGCGGTCCAGTGCCAAGACCGTGCGAGGAGCCTTGTAGAGTCCGCGTAGAAATACGTGGCCCATGCGAACCGGAGCTGCCCCCGTGCGAGGTACCCTGTGTTCCTCACATAGGACCGCTGGAGCCGTGTGAGCCGGTTCCGGTCCCCTGCTGCACGACGTGCAGATCGGCCTGCGGTGAGGAATGGCCCTGTCCCTGGTATCCAGGCGTGACGACACCATGCCGTGCAGGGGCTCCACCTACACCTATCATCAGCCGGCGCTACCCCACATCTGTCGATGAAGGAGGGACTGTTCAGATTCACGGCAAGATCCGCAATCCTGCTTGCAACCCTGTCTGCTTCTCCTGGAGTGCCGCCAAAGGCTGGTTCGATGACCCCACTTCTCTTGATCCCATCTGGCATGCACCGATGACAAATCGCGGTGGCGGAGAGGACGCCTGCATCACGCTTGTCATACAGGATGGTTGTGGGGGGCGGGGATACGACCAGATCCGCCTCCACATCAACAATCTGCGCCACTGACCAAGCCAGATTAAGAGGGCGACCCCCGGAAGTTTTGAGGTGTGATAGAAGAATCACTGAAGCCAAGCTCAGATACGGAACTTCTGTAAGGTAAGAGAGGACATGGCGCAGCTCACCGTCGAAACGATCGACCAGGTTCTAGACGGGGTCATCGCGCAGAGAGCAAGTAACCTTGATCTGTGGCACATCACGTTCATTGACCTCCGTGACTGGTGAGAATCTCCTGTTTGAGGCGGTCCCTGAACACGTCGGTGGTTTCGCCCAAGGTAAGGAAGAGGAATTGAGAGATTGGAAGATTGAATAATCGGGAGATTGAGATGTTAAATCACTCAATTCCCCTCTCTGCGTACTTTAGCGTGCTTGGGGGGTGTAGTAGCCGATTTAGGATTTACTACACCCCCCGGGCAGTAAAAGCTTTTGTTTCGTAGGGGAAGGGATTTTTTGTAACACCTTCCTCTGAGACTACCATCCCCCCTATAAACTTCGTATTATTTTACAAGTGCAAACGGCAAAAAATAAAGGGGAAGCCGATGGAGATTGAGGCTCTGAAAAGGAAGGTGAACGAGCTGCGAGGGGATGTTCTTCGCATGGTGACGAAGGCCAACTCCGGTCACCCCGGCGGTGCGCTGGGAATGGCCGATCTTCTCACCGTCCTTTACTACCAATACCTTAAGCACGATCCGAAGCGGCCCGACTGGCCGGACCGCGACCGTTTCCTCCTGTCTAACGGCCACACCTGCCCGATTCTCTACGCCATCCTCGCCGATCGCGGCTACTTTCCGCGCGAGGAGCTGTGGCGCTTCCGCAAGTTCGGCGCTCTGTTGCAGGGACATCCCTCCACTGCCTGGAAGATCCCCGGGGTGGAGCTGTCGAGCGGATCGCTCGGTAACGGGCTTTCGGTCTCGCTAGGGATGGCCCTTGCTGCAAGGCTCGATAAGAAAGACTCCCGTATCTATTGCTTCATCTCCGATGCCGAGTGTCAGGAAGGTCAGCCGTGGGAGGCGGCGACCGCTGCAGTGCATCACCGTGTCGATAACCTGTGCGCGATCCTTGACTGGAACGGCTGTCAGATCGACGGCTACACCGCTGACGTGATGGATGTCGGTGACCTCGCGGACAAGTTTCGCTCCTTTGGCTTCAGCGTACACGAGATCGACGGGCACAACTACGAGGAAATCATCACCGCGTTCGACACCTTTGTTTCTGCCGCTGGAACGGCAAAGCCGATGCTGATCGCCGCTCACACCACACTCGGTAAAGGGGTCTCATTCATGGAGAACGACCCCAAGTGGCACCACGGTGCCCTCTCCGAGAGGCAACTGGCGCAGGCCCTTAGGGAGCTTGGCCTGGACTAGCGCGCTCTTAATACCTGGGTTGAAGTTCGAGTCCCCTAGGCTCCGCAGTTCTCCATCCATTCGTACAGCCCTAGAGGGTTCACGTTTATTCACCCAGGCTCTCCAGCTTCACCCCACCGTGCCGACTCCTTATACTTCCCTCAAGGAGGGAGAATGCGGAGACGGCTGTTCACGGTTGCAGTGTTGCTCATCCTTGTTCTTGCCGTGTTCGGAGTTGGGAATGCCGGCGACTCCTCTGACATCCAGCTTGGAAACGACAGTGTCCAGTTCGTCTTTGATGAGCGGTCGAACGGTGGCTTGATCTCGATCTTTGACAAGACTACTGGAGTTGAGTTCCACAATGACACTGCTGTTTCGCCCCAGCTCTTTCGGCTCACTCTGCTCGGGAGAATGGGGAGAATGGGGTCAGACCTTTGTTTT
>JAGLXM010000208.1 GCA_023132915.1 Candidatus Bipolaricaulota bacterium | reverse complement strand
TGGGGTTTTACAACCGTGTGCCTACAAATCACGAGGGTTGAAGCTCCACTTTCCCAACCTTGGGAGGAGGCTTAATCCCTAATCTCTTCAGTATTTGCTCCTGCTCACGGGTTAGTTCAGTCCTCTGTAGAATACGCCCATCTTTTGTCGCAAACTCTCCCTGGTGAATCCGTTGCAACACCCGCCGCGTCTTCTCCCAGGTTTCCCCGGTCCTCTTCTCAATGATCCGGATCAACAGTAGCGCCAACCAACACAGGGACACATGGGTCCGAATCCGTTCGTTCTTACGATGGTACATCGGTCGTAGTTCCAAGGTCTGCTTCAACGAGCGGAACGCCCGCTCAACTTCCAGCAGTTGCTTGTATCCCAGTGCAATCTCTTCCGCAGTGAGACTCTCATCACTGGAGCTGAGCAGGTACTTGCCATCCAGTCGCTCCTCTGCTCTGACTTTGGTCTGGTTGATTCGTAACTCTCCACTCTTCAATTGTCTCAAGTAACGCCCCAGAGTAGGATGGGCAACCAGTGTGCAGACCGCCTTTGTGTGCTGCTTTCCCTTAAGATCACCTAAGGCAGCGATCTCTTGCTCCAGCCGAGAAAGGATCTTCTCTCTTGTGTGTCTATCTCGTTTGGCTTCCTCGGGGTTGTAGACCACTACGTAACGACGTCGGTGTGCCCCTTCTCCTACATACACCTCCTTGATCTTGAGGTTGTCCCTGACCATTCGGTAACGCCCCGGTTGGGAAAGTGCACCTTGATTCGCCTTCTCATTGCTGCGTAACTTCTCCCCCAGGATGTAGTGACCACCAGCACGCTGCAGGATGATCCGATTCTTCTCGCTAGTCATCCCTCGATCCATCACCCACACACACCGGCCCAGCCTCCACCCTACCAGGTCTTGCTGTACCTGTTCCACCGTGGTTGTATCAGTGGTGTTGCCCGAGAAGACCCAACTTCTTACTGGAATCCCCTCCTTGGTCACTGCCAGGCCGATCACCACCTGCGGAAGATCCTTGCGCTTGTCCTTCGAAAGTCCGTAGCGCCG
>JAGLXM010000207.1 GCA_023132915.1 Candidatus Bipolaricaulota bacterium | reverse complement strand
AAACGTGACTTACAGTCGTGATCCAGAAGATGCTTTAAGCAAGGTCGATCGGGGAGAGGAGCAGATCTTTTTCCTTCTGAACCCTACAACCGCTGATGAGGTCCGGCGCGTAGCAGATCGCGGGGAGAAGATGCCGCAGAAGTCGACCGACTTCTACCCGAAGCTCCTCACGGGTCTCGTCCTTTCGAAGATGGAGATCGAGAAGTAAGCTGATTGGTGACCGTTTCCGATAGAAGGGACACCCCTTTGCTTAAGGTGGAGTGGAGGGTTGTTCTTTCTTCTCGCGCGCGGTTCTATCGATGTTCTGCGTGCTCTCCGAGGCCGGGGATCTGCACGTGCCTCTCAACCATCCTCAGAAGCTGCGAAACGATAAAGACCAAAGCCAGGTAAAGCAACGCCACGATGATGAACACTTCGAAGAAGCTGAAGTGGCGGGCGGCGATCGTATTTCCTACCCCCATGATGTCCATAACCGTTACCATATACACGATGGAGGAATACTTCAGCATGAGGATCAGCTCGTTTGACCAAGAGGGGATAACTATACGAAAGGCTTGGGGCAGGATTATGTAGCGGATGGCTTGTGCAAGGCTCATTCCTGTTGATCTCGCTGCCATCATCTGACCGCCCTGGACTGCCTGGATCGCTCCTCTGAAGTACTCCGCTTGGTAGGCTGCAGTGTTGAGACCCAAGGCGAGGATGCCGCTCATGATCGGTGAAAGTGTGATCCCCCACGTCGGAAACCCGTAGTAGACCATGAGAAGCTGGACGAGCAGCGGCGTTCCTCGGAAGAATTGAATGTAAAGGCTACATGGGATGGATAAGAGTCGTCCTCCATAGACGCGTCCCAACGCGAGCAGAAGGCCTAAGACGATCCCCACAAGAACACAGACCACTGTGATCTCTACGGTGATGAGCAGTCCGTGTGCAAGCTGCGGGAGCCAGGCCCAATCAAAAACGAGTCCCATCAGCTTGTCTCCCCGTAGAGTTCAGTAATTTTGTGGAGAAACTCTCCTGTGCGTTGGTGTTTCGGATTGGAGAATAGCTGCTGTGGGGGTCCTTGCTCAACGATCACTCCGTGCTCCATGAAGATGACCTCATCGGCGACCGACCGAGCAAACCCCATCTCGTGGGAGACGACGAGCATCGTCATTCCATCCCTTGCCAGGTTGATCATCACCTCAAGTACCTCGCCGATCAGCTCCGGATCAAGCGC
The DNA here is from genome assembly GCA_023132915.1 of Candidatus Bipolaricaulota bacterium. Taxonomy (GTDB): domain Bacteria; phylum Bipolaricaulota; class Bipolaricaulia; order UBA7950; family UBA9294; genus UBA9294. Next base: position 7,572 of record JAGLXM010000207.1, on the reverse strand, counting down.
AGAGGTCGGTTCGTCGAACAGGATCAGTTTGGGGGACATCGCCAGGGCGCGAGCGATCGATACGCGCTGTTGCTGGCCCCCGGAGAGTTGCGCCGGATAGGCATCAGCCTTGTCACCAAGGCCCACTCTCTCTAGTTCCTCCGTTGCCAGCTTTGCTGCCTCCTCCTTCTTCATTCTCATAACTTTCATCGGGGCGATGCTCACGTTTTTTAAGGCAGTTAAGTGGGAAAAGAGGTTAAAGTCTTGGAATACGAAGCCTATTTTGGCACGTAGTTGGTTGATGTTCGATTTAGAGTGAGTGATCTCTTCGCCTTCTAGCCAAACCTGACCCTTGTCAGGTAGACTTAGGCGATTGATGCACCGCAATAGCGTGCTCTTTCCTGTTCCTGATGGGCCAATGACGATCTTTGTCTCTCCTCGTTTAAGCTCAAAGGAGACCCCTTTTAGAACCTCCTCTTTGCCATACCGTTTGTGGATATTCTCAACCTTCAATAGATTCATTTGCTGAGGTCCCTCCCTCTCCCGCTAACCCCTGCCATCTCAAGGCCGGGAATCCGAAGGCGCTTTTCAAGCCACCCTAGGCTCCAGTTTCCACTGTACGTCAACACCAAGAAGATCAGCGCGATGGTCAAGTAGGCCAACATTGCTAGGTTATAATATCGCTCCGTGATGAAACGTGCGTGCCTGAGAATCTCGTTTAGTCCGACTGCGTAAGCCAGGGTAGTATCCTTCACGACAGAGGAGAACTCATTAGACCAGGCAGGAAGAGAAAGACGAAACGCCTGGGGAAGGATAATGGAGACGATCGCCCGCACGCGGCTCATTCCCATGGAACGAGCAGCCATCATCTGGCCCTGTGGGATAGCTTGGATCGCCCCGCGGAAGATCTGCGATTGATACGCCGAGGAACGAAAGCCAAGTGCAAGGGTGGCGGCGAAGAAAGGAGGAATGCTTACCCCGAACTGCAATGGTCCAAAGTAGAATAAGAACAGGAGGACAAGCGCAGGGATGCTCCGAAAGGCCCACTCGTAGAGGAAAGCTGGTACGCCTAAGAAGCGGCCCCCGTAGACTTGCAGGAGGGCTATGACTGTCCCGATAGCAAGACCCACTGCTAGCAACGCGAGCAGAAGCTGCACATTAATCAACAGGGCTTGGAGAAGATCCGGAAGATACCCTCCGATGACGGCTATGCCTTCGATGACTATCCCCTTTTCTATGGGGGAAGAGACCTCCATCTCCTAAAAGGAGGTCTCTTCCCCCTGTTACTTACTGGTACTCGTCTTTTCCTCTATTCTTTTACAGCGTCCGCCATACAGCGTGCGTAGTTCTCTAAGTCCTCCAGGCATGTGGCGGACAACAGAAGGTTTTTGCACTTCGACCAAGCCGCTTCTATCTTCTCTATAGATGGGCCAAAGTAGGTAGCGACCAGGTTTTCCCAGAAGCTCCCCTCAGTGATTTCGAACTCCTCGACACCTGTCGGCCCTACAACCGTCTTCACCCCGAGTGTCACCATGGCGTCGTTCATCCTGGGAAGAAGCCCATTTGGATCTCCCTTGGGGACGATGAAGCCGAAGTACTCATCCGTGTTGATGATCCCTGCGATTTTGAGGTCATCCGGGAAGGCGGTTAGAGATGAGATGGACGCTGGCTCATCCTGGATCACCGCGTCGATCCGTCCGGCCACTAGATCGAGGATGGCCAACGGATACGTCGGGTACTGCTTCAATTCCACGTCGATTCCTTCTACTTGTTGTAGGTCCTCCACCCACCAGCCGCCCGTCGTCGCCCGCTGTGCGCCGACGGCCCCGGTCGGTCCCAAACCGCACAGTGCGGTGACGATGTTGAAATCGGAGTCTTTTCGGACGACCACCGCCTGATTCGAGAGCCAGTAGTGGTTGCTGAAGTCAACCTTCGCGGCTCGACCCGGGAAATCGGTCAACCCAGATGCCCCGATGTCCTTCGCTCCGGCTTGCACACTGCTGACGAGGATGGCCCATTCGCAGTTCTGAATATCGACTTCGAAACCAGCGACGACCGCGATTGCACGCATGACGTCGAGGTCAAAACCGAAGAATTCGCCTTCCAGTTCCATCTCGAACGGTGGCCAGGGGATATCCGAAACCACGGTGTAGGTTTCCTGTGCCGCGGCAAAACCACCACTGACTAGCACTACCATAGCCAGTACAACCATGCTAATCACAAACTTCCTCTTCATACTTCAACACCTCCTTGTGTAACTAATATAACCTAGATTCTTGCATCGAGTCAAGTTGCGGGGTGCGTTTAGAGGCAGGCGAGATGTTTCTTCCGGGTTGACACCCAGAAGTGCAGGGGTATCCTTGCCATATGAGCAAAGAAGCGTTGGACCCCTACGTGAGATTGGCTACCGCCGCGATCGAAACCTACGTCCATGATCAGCAAGTTATCGCACCTCCCAAGGATCTCACTTTACCGATGAGGGAGCGGGCCGGGGTTTTCGTCTCGCTCAAGAAACGGGGCGAGCTCCGTGGCTGCATCGGTACGTACCTTCCCACGGAAGAGACCATTGCGCGCGAGGTAATCACAAACGCGATCAAGTCAGCGAGTGCGGACCCACGATTTCCGCCCGTGTGTGAAGGGGAACTGGTGGAGCTTGTCGTCTCTGTTGACGTTCTCTCCGAACCTGAGCCCTGCGAGGAGGAAGATCTCGACCCCAAACGCTATGGGGTGATCGTGGAGAGTGGATGGCGCCGCGGCTTGCTTTTGCCCGACCTGCCTGGTGTGGGGACGGTCTCAGAGCAGATAGAGATCGCGCGGATGAAGGCGGGGATCGGGTCGGCGGAGCAGGTGCGCCTCTATCGCTTTACCGTGGAGCGGTACACCTAGATGAATGCGGGGAACACCCGTCCGCGCGTTGGTTTGCTCACCTTCGGCTGCCGGGTTAACCAATATGAGACGCAGATGATGCGCGGTCTTCTGGCCACTACTTTCGATGTTGTTGACGGGAAAGCAGACCTCTATGTTGTGAATGCCTGCACGGTTACCTCTCTCGCTGAGCGCAAGGCCCGCCAAGCGATGCGCCGTCTTCGTCGCGAACACCCCGGGGCGAAAATCGTCCTTGTTGGCTGTCTTGCCGATGCCGTTGCCCAGAGCCTGACCCGAGTCGAAGGAGCTGGTCTACTTGGGGGGAACGCCTGGAAGGGGAGGATCGATGAGGTCGTAACCCGCGCTCTTGCCGGTGAACACGGGATGCTCCCTGATGCTGAGCAAATCCCGCTGGCGCAGGAGCGGATCAAAGAGTACCGCGGCCGCGTGCGTGCCCTCCTCAAGGTGCAGGATGGGTGCAGCCTCTCTTGCACCTTCTGTCGCACTACCCAGGTCCGCGGCCCCTCACGCAGCAAACCGATTGCGGCAGCGCTCTCTGAGGCATGCTCCCTTGTCCAAAGTGGTTACCCTGAGATCGTCTTTGCCGGGATCAACCTTGCCCAGTATGCCCCCCCTGATGGTGACCTAGCCGAGTTAGTGCAAAGTATGCTTAAAGTTGATGGGCTTCGCCGTTTACGTCTCGGTTCAATTAACCCTTATGGAATTACTGAAAGGCTGGTGAAAGTGTTCTCCACGGATCACCGTGCTTGCCCGTATTTTCATATTCCCCTCCAAAGCGGCGACGATGTGGTCCTTCGCCGCATGGAGCGTGGCTATACCACCTCCTTCTACCGCTCGCGGATTTCACTGATCCGCCGCTTCATTCCGAAGGCGACGTTCGGGGCTGATGTGATTGTCGGCTTTCCTGGTGAGGGCGAGGCCGCCTTTGCGAGGACATGCGAGATTGTTGAGGAAGTGGGATTTGCGAACCTTCATATCTTCCGTTACTCTCGCCGAGATGGGACATTTGCGGCTAATCTTCCCAACCACGTTCAAGAGAGCAAGAAGAGGGAAAGGGTTGAGCACCTGCGAGAGCTGGCACGAGCGATCCGCTGTGACCTCCATCGACGTTTCCTTGGGAGTGAAGAGGAAGTCCTGATTGAGGAGAGGCGGGACGGGAAGTGGCGCGGTTACACGCATGGCTATATCGATACCTATCTCCTCAAAGGAGACGGCGTCGCTGCAGGCGATGAAGTGACGGTGAAGATCGAGAAAGCAACAGACTGCTATCTAGAAGGAGTGATAAAAGATCGAACAGACACACGCTGAGATCACCCTACGCGATAATGCGGAATCAACCGCCCTTCTGGGTGAGTTTAATCGAAATCTGAAGGAGATCGAGAAGGCGTTTCCGGCGCGGGTCATCGCGCGTGGGGAGACCGTTCGCATCGAGGGAACGCGTGAGGAAGTGGAGCAGGTTCGCTCCTTGTTTGAAAAACTTCTCGACATCATCGAGTCAAATCATGTTCCCTCTCTGTCGGAGGTTCGCTACTTGATTGCCCAGATTAAGGAGGGGAAAAAGGTGGACGGGGTTCTCTCCGACGTTGTGCGGGTGACACACTGGGGCGAGGAGATCCGTTCAAAGACGGTCGGACAGCACCGATACATCGAGGCGATTCGCAACAATGACATTGTCTTTTCCATCGGCCCTGCAGGGACTGGGAAAACCTATCTCGCTGTGGCAATGGCGATTGACTACCTGAAGCGGGAGGAGGTAAAGCGGATTATTCTCACCCGTCCGGCGGTGGAGGCAGGGGAGGAACTCGGCTTTCTCCCCGGCGACATTCAAGCTAAGGTGAGCCCGTATCTGAGACCTCTATACGACGCGATCTATGACATGATTCCAGTAAGCGAATTCGAGAAGCTGACCGAACACGGGCGGATCGAGATGGCTCCACTCGCGTTCATGCGCGGCCGCACCTTGAACAATAGCTTCGTCATTCTCGACGAGGCGCAGAACACGACCTCAATCCAGATGAAGATGTTCTTAACGCGCCTCGGGTTTCACTCCAGGGCGGTGATTACCGGAGATGTAACTCAGATCGACCTCGAGGAAGGGACTTCTGGGTTGATGGCCGTACAGGAGATCTTACAGGGGATCGAAGGTATCTCGTTTATCAACCTCACCAAGAGCGATGTCGTGCGCCATCAGCTCGTGGCACGGATTATCGAAGCTTACGAGAAGAAAGAGAATCGCAAAGGTGCTAACACAAGTGGCAACCACCCTGACGCGGGATGAGGTCGATGACGCGCACGGGTTAGGGGTCGTTGGACAGGGTCGCGGGACTGCCGCGCACTTTGCTGCAACTTACGAGGGGGAGCATCTAGGGTGAGCGGATGAAACTGTTGATGATTTATACCACCCGTTTCTGGTATCGGACCACCATAAAGACACTGGAATCCGAGGAGGATCGGGTTGAGGAACGGGCGATTGAAGGCGTCTTGGTCGGGTTCATCCACGCTGAGCCGCAGGATGAGGCGGAGGGTGGAGCGGTCGAGACACGTCTGGTCAAGAACCTAAAGTGGGCGGCGAGAAAGAACGAGACGAAGCGAATCCTGCTCCATTCCTTTGCTCACCTTACAGAGGGGAAAGCCACCCCCAAGTTTACCAAAGACCTTCTAGCGAACGCGGAGGAGCGGCTTGTGGGAGCGGGTTACGAAGTCTCGCAGACCCCGTTCGGCTTCTTCCTTGATCTACACCTGGAGGCGCCGGGGCGCTCGCTCGCGCGGATCTTCAAGAGCCTGTAGGGTAATCATCTTTAGGTGAAGTACATGGAACCTGCACCGATCGAGAGACGGAACAGGTACTAGCGGCCTTTGCCAAAGTTAGGAAAATGCGGGGATCATCTGAGGTGTGAAGGAGACAGGTTTTCTTTTTCTTCTTCCTCTCCTTCATCCTTATTGTTTCTTGTGTACTAGCGGGGGCCGGTTGTCGTCCCCAGGTTAGAGAGGGAGTCAAGCTTGGCCGGGTGGAAAGCTCACTCATCACTGAGGTGTTGGAGATTGTCTTGTACATGAGGAACCCCACTATCTTATGCGTGATAAACGGCTCGGGTGATTTAGCACAGAGGTATGCGCTCGAGTTCGCTGGCGAACTTGTTGCTACTTACACTCTCGCAGGTGTTGACGCCGTTGACTGGGATAAAGGGAGGTATAGCGCGATTTTGCAGACGTCGTCCCCTTTGAGCACGCTCTCCAGTAGCTTGACTTCAACGGGTTTCTGCAAGATCTCTTCCCAAATGCCCTTGTAGAAACCGGCGCCGCAGTAGCAATAGGTCGGTGAGATTGCCTCGTGGGTCTTTAATGCATCTCTCACCCTTGGACAGTGGCAGTAGTACTGCCGCTTCTTCTCGGGGTTGGTCTCCTCCATATATTCGGCGAGGTAGCCGCTTTTGGGGATCTTCGTCGCGATGATCGTGTTGCCCTTCTTTACCCCTGCTAAACCCCATCCTCGCTTGACGATCTCTTCTTTTAGCTTCTCATCCAATCCAAGGGCGTCCTTCAGAAAGGACTCGAACTGCTCTTTAAGCATTTGATGGACCAAATCGACGTCTTTGGTCTCCTGATACGTCTTTCTTTCTTCCTGCAAAGAGGATTTTGGGTACTGGCACGCACAGCCGGTCATGATCCTTTTGCGTTCATCCTCATCGACCAGCAACTCCAAGCGTTCCATCGCTTTCTTGGTCCAGCCTATGACTTCTTGACGGGAGGAATGCGACGAGAGCTTATCACTGCCCTTCATCACTTTCTTTCGGATCTCTTGCCCAGCGATCTCATCCAGGTAACTGGAGAACTTGGCTAACCAAGCCCGTTCAAAATCCTGTTCTTGAGGCATTTCTATGTGAGTGCGTAAGTTCAAATCTTGTTTTTTGACTTCTTTGTGTGCTTCTGCTGTGCGATCCGACTGATGGTGGAGTAGTGCAGGCCAAGGTAATCTCCAATCTGACCCAGCGTATAGCCGTGCTCCATGTACGCTTTATAGATTTGCTCGTTTCGCTTTGCCTTGTTGCGTTTGGCTCCTCGAAACAGCTTGGCAAGTGTCGGCCGTATGAGGAACCGTTGTGCCTTGGGTATCTCTTTCAGCGGCGCGCTACCTTTAAGTTGAGCGATCATTCTCTTAACGAACGCATCGCTACCCAGCAGCACTCCACCGCGCAGCTGCTCCCAAATCGTCTGGCCTCTGCCTTCAGCGACAAACTGTCGGTACGCGAGCTGCGCTTTTTTTCGGCGGGACGCAAATTGAGACAGAATCCAGTCTACCGTCAAGAACTCAGGCACCCGTCTTTCTCCTGATGTGGCGGTGTAACTGCACCATTTCCAATAGCGGGGATGGCGAACTAGCTTTGCGCGAACGGGATTCAACACCACATATCGAGCCATTTCCAACAGGTAACTGTCTTTGTCAACGAGGATGGATTTGAACCTTCCCTGGAGGACGTGCCCTACACGGTTATGCCGACGATTGAAGCCTTGCGTGTAGACCCCGTTGAGCTGCCGCATCCCGTGTGACAGATTGGCATCGGGTGTCTCGACGAGGAGGTGGTAGTGATCCTCCATCAGGCAGTAAGCATGGCACAGCCAGTTGAATCGATCGACAACCGATGCAAGAACCGTTAGAAAGGCTTCCCGGTCCTCGTCGTTGAGGAAGATCGGTTCGCGGGCATTCCC
>JAGLXM010000206.1 GCA_023132915.1 Candidatus Bipolaricaulota bacterium | reverse complement strand
CGGAGACGACGACGCCTTGTGGGTGTTAGGCGAGGGTGATTATGAAGAAGCAGTCCCCGAAGCTATGCGGGATTACGTTAAGGAGGACGCTTACCTGAATATCCAGCAGAAAGAAGGAGAGAGCAAAGCAACCTTCGTGAACGAAAAGCACGGAGCGCGTGCAGGCATACTGCTTCCAGATCTGGTCTTCGTTGCCGATACGGATGCGATGAGGATGCAAAAGCGGCTAGCAAAGTGGGAGGGGGCTGTATGGGCGGTCATCCTGGACGGTCCGGATGACTGTGATCCCTCTACTCTTGACTTGACACTGGGAATCGAGGAAAAGCCGGGCTGGTTACGACGATGGTCATACTAGGAAGGTTATGCAAGATAGGCACCCGTAACTGAGACGGGAAGGAAGCGCTGGAGCCTTGTAAGGCAGACCAACAGGGGGCTCTGGGCGTATCCTGGGATGTCGTTTTGATGTCCAAAGTGCTGGTTCCTCACGAGCCCAGCGAGCAGGAACTTGAATGAGGATTGAGTTACACTATGATTGGTTTGAAAACTGATTTCCAGGATGATGGGACGGTACATGGTGAATACAGAAGAAGACAATCGCACTAAGAGCAAATCCGCGCAACACCGCAGGATGCAGATAATCGAGACGGTTCTTACAACTAGCGGCAAAGTGAGAACCAGGGATTTGGCTCAACGATTCGATATCGGACAGAATTTGCTTGCTAATGATATAAACTACCTGGTCGATCTTGGCCAACTTGTGCGAGGTCATGGATGGGTGATGCGCAGGACCACATCGGTAAGCGATCTTTTTGTTGGGACAGAATTTGCTGCTCGGCAATCGCGCAACATTGAGGAAAAGCAGGCCATAGCTAAGTATATTACCCGTGAGATTGAAGATGGGGCTCAGGCGCTCCTGGATGCTGGTTCAACTGCTTTAGAATTAGGGATGGCACTAGCACAATCAAAGAAAAACGTTGAAATTATCACTAATAATATGCCTCTTATCCTGCACTTCGTAACGGACAGCACACTTCCTTCTTGTCGCTTGATCGGTGGGAAATACGACCGTGAGCGTGCAGCCACTACCGGAGCAGAGGCTGCCAAAATGATTGAAGCGATGACTGTAGATGTAGCTGTCCTTACACCGAGGGCCATTTCAATGGTTGACCAGGCCACAGCACAAGCCATTTCCCTCCCGACTGGAGCAGCAGTTAGTGAAAAGATCGGCCTCATTGCGCAAAAGGTGAACTTGAACGAAGCTGATGTTGCCGAGCGTGGACTATATTTCAATCTGTACTCCAACTCCCCCTCACAGGATATGTACAAAGGGACACTTGTGAAGAATGCCTCACAGCTATTTATTGCTTTGGATCATCACAAGATTTCCACTGGAGGTAAGCATTTCTTCACGGTGATTGTTAACGACCTGGCAACAGAGGCAAACTCCCGCGAGTTGGAGAAACCACTTCTTGCCCCTGTACGAACTCGTGGGTCGATTCTTGTGCGCCGAGTGAAAGACAAGAACGTTGATCTTCCAGTAGATTTTCGGGGGGCAGAGTCGATCAAGATCGTAACTACTACAGAAGAAGGGGGTAACCCACCTGCTGAGCTGGTGAGACTCTTGTTGCAGCTCAGGAATGAGCCGCGGTTTGAGCAACTCATGAACTTGGCCAAAGAAATACTGATCGTTGTAGACCGCAGTAGTTACCCCATCCCTGACGATTGGATAGATAGGTTCGTCCTCGCTTGACTTCCTTCTGGGTAATGGGAAACTGAGAAATTGGACGGGATGGATAAAGCGACAAAGAGTAGAATATATGTAGCTGGATTCACGATACTTCTAGCCCAAGATAGCAGAAAATATTGCTCGTAGAGATCGGTGACGTAGGCGGTGAAGTGACTCATCATGGCCCGTGACAATAAACCACGCAAGGGATATCTGTACACGTGGAATCCAGGGGATGGTTTTTTAGGTGAGCCCAAGAGGAAAATCAACCTTCAGAAGGTGAAGCCAGCCTTGCTGTGGATAGCTTACCTTGGGGGTGGCCCGGGCTGGGATAGTGAAGGTAGTGGGCTCGGGAGTTTCCTATGTATTCTCCTGAATGCCTCCGCACAGCGCCAATCATCTGACAACTATTACAAATTCCTCGGAGATTACGATCTCACCGGGTTAGAAATGGCTTTCCCGGACAGCAAGGTTTGTAAAGTGTCTGGGGGATATCACATGAGCTGGGAGGTTGAATTTCCCTGTTCGGGCTGGACGGTCGAGGAGATCGATAAAACCATCGAAAGAGTTCTGGAATGGCACTACAAAGAGATCAAAAGAGTCAAGGAACTCTAAAGTGGTGTAAAGTTTTGTTAAGAGACTGCGCTGGAAAGGTCAATTACCCCATCGGTTGACGGCGTTCATTTTCTGGGGTTACCACAAAAGCACCTTCCTCAGCGCGATCAAGGAAAATAAGGAGGCTGCAGTTATGGTTCAGGAATCGATTCGACTGAAGATTATCGCAGAACTTCAGGCGGGGCATTTGGGTTTGGCGATGAAGCTCGTGGAGGACCACGATTTGGAGATCGATGATAGGGTTTGCAATGAAGCTGTCACAGCTTGCGTGAATTCGCTTAAACTACACTTTCACTGGATCATTCCTGTATTCGTGCAAACCTTCGATATCAAGGGTGATCCAAGATTGCATGAAGTAGCTACTAAGATCATCGCTTTGTCATTACGACACGGACAACCACTCATCGCTGATTTGGCCGGTCGAACTTTCGGGATAGAGTTTGATGAGAATGTCAAAACGGTTATTGAATCAGCGAAAAGCAACATGGTTAACTCTCTTGGACAAGCTGAGGCAGTGGTCATACAAGGCGGCAATAGTGAGTACAAATTCAAAATAGAGTAGCGGAGGTGCTCATGGCGCACGTGCTGATTGTAAACGGATTGGATCACGCATTTCTCAGAGAATTTGGATGCCGATGCAATCGTTGTCTCAACCCGAAAGTTGCGAATACATCCGTCTCATTGGTAAGCCTGGATGACAATGATGATCCGCTGTACCACCTGCTCTTTGATGTCGGAATGGGGGTTGTGGATAGCCTTGTTGAGTCCCCGTGCCTTTCCGGCGACAAGGCACGACTTGATTGGCTGATTCTCTCCCACTGGCATCCGGATCATGTGCTTGGCTTAAATCGACTCTGTGAGACATGGAAGCGTACTCTGCGGCGAAGAGGCAAGCCGTGGCAGCCGATATCGACGTGGTGCCGAAACGGAACGGCAGAATGGCTCAGAAAGAATCATGATTATGAATGGAATTGCTTTCTGGATCCTCAACTCTCAGGTGAAATCCACCCACCTGGCATTAGACTCGCTCCAATTCAACTTGGCATTGGCGATCTGAAGGTTACACCAATAACCGTTTCTCACCGCACAGCAGACATGCATCCTAAAACGAGAGAGAAGCTGTACTGTTGCGCTTCCTTCGTCATTGAGATAGGTAGCAAAAAGGCTGTGCTCCTCTGGGATATCGACAACAAGAACGGTTGGATTAAGGACCCGCTTTCGTATGAGCAAGAGGAAGCGGTGAAGCTACTTTCTGGGGCGGATTACCTATTTATCGATTGCAACACATGGAGCGTTGAGGCGGTGAATGGGCAAAACACCGGCCATACTTCTTTCTCAACGGTGCAAGATTACGTAAGAGCCTTTTCTCCAAGGCTTTATTAACGCTAGCTGTTGTCGTACAATGTCGGTAGTGAGAAAAGGAGGAGGCAATGCGTGCTAGCAAGTTTTCCAAGCTAATAGAAGCCAGTGATGATCTGACATTAGGGCAACGTCGTCTTTTGTTGAAGAGACTAGAGGAAGCGGAGCACCAGAAGCAGATTGTGGAATGGATTGAGCCCCAAC
>JAGLXM010000205.1 GCA_023132915.1 Candidatus Bipolaricaulota bacterium | reverse complement strand
GTCAATGTCAATCGAGAAGCAATCGGTTTCGAATGGAGTTGAAAGCTGACTGCTGACCGCTGATGGCTATCCTTGCAGCTTACCGAGAACAAAGTGTGCGAAGTCGAGGAAGAGGATCAAGCGCAGGGCGTTTTGTCTTGTTCCAAACGCGATTGAAGTCCCGTGTTCCACGGCGTGGCGGTTGAGGGAGCCGTCATCCGCAAACTCGATGAACTTGACGAACCGGTAGAAGGGAAGATCCTCCTCCCCGATGAGGCGGGATAACACCTCACGAATCAGCGCCTCCACCGTGACGAAGGTGCGGTTCTGGGTTCCAATTAGCTCTTCAAGTTGTGCCTCAGCCGGATTAGAGCAGGAGAGGAAGTCCCACATCACCCCTTCGGGCTGCGGGAAGAGGCCGTAGATCGCGAGGGCGTACTCACCGCGCAGGTATGCGGAGAAGGCATCTCGGATGATCCTCTCCCGCCGGCGGAACGGTTCCAGGTCGAACCAGCCGTCGACGATCTCTTCCAGCTCTTCGTCTGACCAGGCTGCCTCAAGGGTCGCTCCGATCGTCCCTTCTTCTAAGCCGTCCACCTCGCTGGCCACCTTTGCCAGGGCAGTCGGCGAGAGGACGAACCCAGCTCGCGCCAGAGAAGCGAGTATCTCCTGTTCCTTTCCCACTGCTCGCTCGTAGGCCTCCGCTGCTGCGGAGATCCCCTCTTCAAGATGCGCCTTCCAGTCGGCGATTGCCCGTTGGAAGACCGCCTCGTTGTGACTCGATCGCTTCATCCGCCAGGCATTTCGGAAGGCGTTGTAGAACGGCTTCTCCCTCTTCGGCCGAAAGTACGGAAGAAGGTCGTTCGCCTCCGCGATAAGGAGGGCTATCTTTCGCAGTTCTCCCTCTGGAAGGCGCACCCAGTCCTCACGCACGAACGGCGGTTCGATGAGGAGGGCCTCTACCAGCGCCAGGAAGAAACCGCGCGCCCGTTTCGCACGCTCCGCCCGGATCAGCTCCTGCTCAGTCGGGATAAGTCGCAGCCGTACCCGGCCGATCCCAGCGATCTTTATTGCTCCTTCCTTCATCGCCATCGCTACACATAGCCTACTGGCAGCTCCGTGTGCAAAGCCCACTCACCACTTTTCAGCTTCCTAATTTCTCTTGTCCCCCTACGACGATCGTTACGGAGAAGGTCTCGATAGCCTCCTCCTCCCACGGACGGTGATAGACAAGTTGAAGTGGAACGGTTCCAGAGGCGATGATCTGGAAGCGGAAGGTGAAGACCCCTGACACTCCAACCATTCCTGAAGGGGCTGGTTCGCTCTGAAACTCCACCTCACCAACCGGTTGGAGAATACCCTCCGTAAGCGGCTGCGTGCACTCCCAGAGGTAGCCGGTCGTCGGGTTGCCCCACAAGCGAACTATCAGGGTGTTACCCACATCCATCGTAATTGTTCGCCCGTTATCGTCTTCATCCAGCACCCGCGTGGCTGTCTCTTCTAGAACTTCGACGGATTGCACCTCAAGGTACGGGCATGCACGTGCTGGTGGCTCTAACTTGGTTCGTACTGTTCCCTCTAACAAAAGGGGCTTCCAGTAGTCCTCGGTGTTCCAAGGTGACAAACCCTCCGGAGCGGGACCGGTCACATAGATGTACCACCCATCAGCACCGATGATCCAGTCGCTTCGGCTTACAGGGGGAGGACAATCAACAAGCTTTCCGGCCCATCCATAGAACTGGGCCTCCAGGCGTACCGTCTTTCCCTCGTAGGCTAGGGGATTACTGAGAATGTCGTAAACAGTGGTTTGAAGCGGTGTTTCTGTTCCTTCCCCCGACGAGGTAGCGATGTAGGCCAAAAGAGCGCTCTTTTCGCTTCCTCCGAAGTGGCGTGTGGTGCCGGTCGGTTCGTTTTCAGCCCCCTGTGGAGCTATGGCGGGCCAGGCAAGCCTGAGTTTGAATCCATCCAAGATGATCTCGGGATCTTTCAGCTCGTAGGCGCCGCTTGCTGCGTACCCGATTCCACCGCTATCGCCTGTAAATTGAGGTTTAAACGTGTTTACAAGCTCAACAAGGCCACTTTCAACTACCTTGCCTGAAAGGTCAAAGACGGCCACCGGGACCACAGCGCTGAAGCCGCTTCCTCCGTCGATCGTATTCGTCACCAGCAGGTTGAGGTTCACCGCAGCCTCGAGGATCGATCCACCCTCACTGAGCGGTTCCCACGTCCACTCAAGGGTGTGTGCCGGTCTTCTGCACCAGGCGGTCCCCAGAGTAACGTCCCCTGTTGATGCAAAGCCAGACGGGCTTGCCACCTTAAGCCTAAGAGCCTCGGCCTCCGCGGTAGGAGCGAGAATCACGAGACTTCCCTTGTTGAACGCGACGTGGTTGGCGTCGGGCGAGGTTCGCTCTACCTTAAATACGAGAGAGGAAGCCGCTGGAAACGCGGAGCGGGAGATGGTCACCACACTCCGACACGTGTAGCCGAGCTGATCATCCGAGAGAGAGACATTGGGAAGAGTGACCATCTTCGTCTCGAAGACGCCTCCCATCATTCCGCTTCCAGGGAACCCGTAGATCAGACGAAACTCTGCGGGGAAACCCCTTCCACCGCCTGCACGATCGGTCGCCAGGGCCGTGATCTCAAGCCTCAGATCCAAAGATCCTGCGGGGATGTCCTCAAAGGTCCACTCCGCGAACTGTTGAAACGCTTCATCCCGCAGCCAGTACCAGCCACTGATCGGGTCGCCGTTTGACCGAAACTCTGTCCCTACGAGGTTCTGCTCGAAAGCAAGCGCTGCTGGCCCTAACAGAAACGCCATGGCAAGGCACAAGACCAAAAGATATGCGATTTTTCTTTGCATTCTCCCCACCTCCTGGATAACTCTTCTCATGATAGCCCTTTGTGGAGAGGTTGTGAAGAGTGAGTTTCTTCTCACCATAGAGAGTGTCGACTACCCCGGTGTGCATTACGCAACAGCCAGCGGTGACTTTCAGACGTAAACCCGTCGGCACGTTAAGCACCTGCCAAGCTCTTCAGGACAGGTGATGCGTCCCCGGGATCTTATAGGAAGTGCGATCTACGCGCGCCAGCGTTCCTCCAACCACGAGTGTAGCCGTTCCTTCAGCCAAGCGGCCTCTTCGATCGCCTCTTCGATCTCGCGCTCGGACACGTGAACTGATCCCTCGTAGATGTCTTTATTTCGCAGGTTCCGTAGCTCTTGGTAGTAGTCGACCCGTTTCTGCTCCACTCCCAGGGTGTCAAGGAGTGATTCCAGTGTGTAGACGTGTTTGCCAGGCGCGTTTACAGGGCGCAAACCTTTTGCACGCAGGGCAACGAGCGCGCAGTTGAGGATGGCATGATAGGCCTGCTCAAGCCGTGTCTCCGCGTGGATGGTGAGGTTTCTCGCGTCCTCAAGGCGTCGCGCGATGGCATCCAACAGCCGATCGATCTCGCCGGTGGAGGGCTCCAGCCGTTCCAGTTCGTTCCGGAGGAGCATCTCTTCGAGGCTCATCGGTCTCTCCCAATGATCTCGATCCGGGGGCCGTCATGAACTCGCTTAACAAAGGAATTCTTCTCTGCCAAGGCGACCTTGTACTCCTCCGTGCAGTAGAGGGTCGGGCTGACCTCTCGCTTCAGAATCTGACCCGCCCTTCGCAGTGGGGTACTCACTTCTCGTAGCGACACCTCACCGATGATCATAAGGTCCACATCGCTTTGGGCGCTCTCTTCTCCGCTGGCATGACTTCCGTAGACGTAGGCAAGGTCAATCTGATCGCTCAGCGGCGCGAGTGCCTCTTGCAACACACCGGCCAATCCAACCGTCTTTCGAATGATCGAGCGCAGCTCCTCATAGATCGGGCAATCCGGGTTCAAGCGGTAGATCACTTGGCGTCCGACACGCCCTGCAGTCAAGATCCCTGCATCTCGCATGGCATGGAGCTCCCGCATAACGGTCTTCGAGTTCAGGCCAGCCCGGCGGGCGATCTCCCGAAGATGCAACCCAGTATCACCCGACTGTGTCAACTGCGATATAACAGCTAAGCGTGCCTTGGGGAAGAGGGTTTCCGCAAGTCTTTTTGTAGGCATATCGCCCTCAATTGTAGGCAGATGGCCTCCAATGTCAAGCTAGGCGCTCCGAGTGCATAAGGCATCGCGATCTCGGGGAACAGACACCATGCCTCAACAAGAAATGGGGTTTGTGTCCCCGGAATTACCCCGGTTGGAATCAGCAGAACAGATCGAGCTTTGATGTTGGAATGCAAGACCAGGCCCTTACGCTCAATCCCCTCGATCGCTATCGCTCCTTCCTTCCGTGTCATCACTCTCTTAGACTAACACCTTTTTCTCAACGGGGAAACCCCACCCGTTCACAGAACCCCTGTGGATTCGATGGGAACAGCTTATTAGCGCTCAACCGCTCGGGCGCGCACCACAAAAGGCCCGTCTTTATTACTCTTCGTACCTGACTCGCCTGGGAAACGGCTTGCCCGTATACTCCTTGACGGTATACGGGAGGAGTCAAAGTAATGCGGGAAGATACAACAAAGATGGATCCGTTCTCGGCGTTCCTTCTTCGTCACCCCCAGATGGGAGAGCAGGTGCTCAAGCTGAACTGGGAGGGGCAGAAGCTCCTCGACTCCGGCCGAACCAAGGCGGCCGAGCGCAAGTTCCGTGAGGCAACGCAGATTTGTGAGTGTGCGGTCCCGGCCCTCAACAATCTCGCTCTCTGCGCATCGTTGCGTGGCGATATCCAGCGCGCTATCCGCACGGCCCACCAAGCTCTCGAGTATCACCCGACGAACGTCTTTGCCCATTGCACCCTTGCAGAATGCTACGAGGAACTCGGACAGACAAAGAAAGCCTGCTCTCACATCGAGCGGGCGATCGCGCTCCTCGAAGACCCGGCCGTTCCGCTTGATAAGCTGCCTAAGGTGATCGAGGCCCTGGCGAGGCTCCAGTGGGATGAGAAAATCGACCAGGTCTATCGGTCCTACCAGGAGGGAGTAGGGTTCGAGGAGGCTCTCGATGGAATTAGCTGGTTCTACATCGGGGTGGCTGCCATCAACCTGGGGCGGGTGGAGGAGGCGCTCGCCCTCTGGGATCGGGCCAAGGAAGAAGAACCGCGGCTCGGGCTTCCC
This sequence comes from Candidatus Bipolaricaulota bacterium, assembly GCA_023132915.1. Classification (GTDB taxonomy): domain Bacteria; phylum Bipolaricaulota; class Bipolaricaulia; order UBA7950; family UBA9294; genus UBA9294. The sequence continues at coordinate 5,145 of JAGLXM010000205.1, read as the reverse complement.
GACCTCTACACCACGGCCGCCTTGTTGATCCAAGAGGGGAAGGCCCCACCGTTTCGCTTCTCTTACCGTTTCAGGAAAGAGGGGGAGTCCCTGGATCCGAAGCATCCCTCTGAGGAGATTAGACCAGTAGTGGTGGAGGGAATCTGGCAGGGGCAGGAAGATATGCGCCACTCCATGGTTGAACTGCTGGGGATGTGGGAGGATGCCTGGGCAGAGGCGTTCCTCCGCCTGATGCTTACGCAGTCCGAGCTTTCCGACGATCTCAAGACCCATGCGGCCGGCGTCCTGATCGAGCGCGGGGTCCTCGCCGGGGACGAGGAGGTGGAGATGCACATCGGTGGGAAGAAGCGCACCGTGGTGCTGAACAGAAGGGAGATTCCGCGTGAACCCCCGCCCGAGGCGGCCGAGCAGTTCGAACGAGGGTTAAGCTGCAGACAAGCGGGAAAAATCACCCAAGCGGAGGAGGCCTACCGTAAGGCCCTGAAGGTCGCCCCGTACTTCAGCGAAGCGATGGTGAACCTGGCGAACATCTGCCGTATCACCGACCGTTCCGAGGAAGGCGAACGGCTCCTCAGGAAAGCTGTTGATCTCGAAGCGAGCCCGACAGCCATCCTCAACCTCGCTGCACTGTGCCTGCAGCAGGATCGGGAGGAGGAGGGGCGGGATCTTCTCTCCCAGGTGTCTATTTCGGACCTCGACGAGGGTGTCCTCCCTCTTTATCACCTCCTCTGTGGCTACCTCGATCTGTCGGATGGGGAGTTCGCCTCGGCCAGGGAGGCCTTCCAGCAACTTCTTGACATCCAGCCGGAGGACAAGATGGCGAAGGATCTACTGACCCGGGCAAAGCTGGGAGAGGAATGGGAGAGGCGCGAGATGGTACACTGGATTAGGCGAAGAGATCGCTACCTTAGCCATCCCGTCGATCCGGGGATGCCTCTTGTTACAGCTCTCTCCACCCTGACTAAGGATAACCTTATCGGAATGGCTCTCTGGCACGAAGTCCCCTACGGGATTCTGCGGAAAGCTGAGCTTGCGGAGAGGCTCGCTGAGTACCTGAGAGCCCACGCTACGAGAGCCCGAATGGAGCTCTCTCCGGAAGGACAAGAGACACTGGAGTGGCTCCTTGCAGAAGGCGGAAGCACAAGCCTCACCGAGCTCATGGAAGAGTTTGGAAGCACTGAAGAAGATAGCATCGACTGGCGCTACGACCCGCCCCTCTCGCCGATTGGCGAGCTTCAACTAGCCGGGCTCGTGTTCGTGGGGAAGGATAAGCGCGGGGAGACGATCGCCATTATCCCTAGGGAGCTTCAGACGAAGTTCCAGCGCGGAGTGTAGTCCCGCGCCCGGTAGGGCAGGGAAACAGCACTGAGAAACAACACCGATCGGTGCAACCGAATACGGCAAGATCCTTCATATCTTTCGGAATCCCTTCAAAGGTCCACTCCGCGAACTGTTGAAGAGCCTGATCTCGCAGCCAGTACCAGCCACTGATCAGCTTGCCGTTTGACCGAAAGACATATGGTTCTTCTTTTCATTCTCCCCTTCTGGATGATCCTCCTCATGATAAACCTTGGGGAGAGGTGTGAAGGGTGAGTTTCTTCTCACCGCAGAGAGCGTCAACTACCTCGATGTGCATTCCGCACCAGCCAGCAGTGACTTCAGATGGACTAGCAGAAAAGGCTAGACCCTGATGTTGGGTTGGAAGACCAGACCCTCACGAACCCACAAGCTTCCTTGTAGGCGTATCGCCCTCAATTGTAGGCAAATGGCCTGCAATGTCGAGCTGGACGACTCAGATGGATGTTGAATCACATCGCGCCACTTCCAGCTCGACGGTGCTGTTTGTTGTAGGGGTTTAGTTCCATGACGATTGGTGTGACGGTGACAACGCTCTCACCGAACATGGCGGTCGTATCCAGATGCCACAGCTTTTGCATCTGGTAGCACCATGTGCTAATCAAGCACACTTAGGAGTAGATCCTCGAGGAAAGGCAACTTCACTTAAGAAATAAGGTTTGCGCCCCCGGAATTGTACCGGAATTGTGCGGCAAAAGAAGACGTCACGCAGTAGCCGCGCACGTCTCTGTCTAGCTCAAAGCACTCGTGTCAGTCTGCGTGCTTTCTCGGAGCCCCATCAGATGCACTACCAGGGACCTAGTGTGTGCAACATGTCTTGCCTGCTTGACACCGAGGATTTCTCAACAGCTTCGACGGGCTGTCGAGAACTCCGAGAGCTTGAGCATTAGTTCTCGCACGGAGTCGGGTATCTCGTCAGAGTGCATGGAATCAATGATCGCAGTTGGAGTAATGCTAACACCGTACTTCGGTTGGAGTGAGCGATTCAACATCGAGAGGGCGTCCTTGCCAGGTATCATCTCAATGCGACGAGCCTCGTCCCCCCACTCCTCGTCGAACTCCTCAAGTGCCTGTTGATTGGTGACTGCTTCATCCTCCCTGCTCTTGAGCGAACGCCTGGTGAAATTCCGCCTTCGTGCAAGGTATTGGGACATGACGTAGCTCTTCATCTCCGCTGCAAACTCGCCTATCAGCTCACCAGCGCAAGCAACATACGTGAGGGACTTCCCCGTCCTCTGAGCCTGGTCGCGCACCCGGCGTGAAGCGGCACGATCTAGAGCCGATGGCACAAGCAGGAGATTCTCTACTTCTTTGCAGAGATGGATGACAACCAAGCTGCAGAACTTCTCGCAGTCCGTCTGAATCGCAGAGCACTCATCCGCAGACCTGTAGTCGCGGTCGAGAATCGCTGCAGCAGAAACCTTTCCTCCCAGAGTCACCTCTATGCCTCGCTTCAGAGAGCGGATCCGATCTGGGCTGAATCCCTCAACCGGAATCACGGCAAATGTCGAACGATTCCCAATGTCGCGGTTGCCGAGCTTGCGAGCATACTTGCTCAGGATCTGGAAGTCCTTGCCCTCAACGAAAAGGGCCCGCCGAGTCTTTGCGAGCTGGGTCAACGTCGGGTTTAGGTTTGAACCGAGAAAACTGAATACCTCCCCCAGTTCCGACGGTTCTCTGATTCGGCGCGCTGACTTACGCTTCTTGTCGATCAGCACTATGTCATTGGCCTCGGCTTCGGAGATGATCTCGGTCGAATGAGTGGCTATCAGGACATCCGGACCTAGATTCCTCAGTAGAGAGAGCAACTGCCGCTGAAGGTCAGAGTGAAGGTATATGTCTGGTTCATCGATCAGGAACATGGATACGTCTGTGGACTGAACCACGTGAGTAAGCATCTGGCACCACACCTGGAACCCGAAGCCCGCCCAGAAGAGCTCCCGAGGTATGCGTTCCTCTGGACAGAACATGCGAAGAAGGGTCTTCTCGTAGGACATATCGATCTCAGGCCGCTCGACATCCATGCCTGGCCAGGTTTGCTGCACCAATGAACGGAAGGAATCGAATCTCTCGGGGTAGTGGTACCAGATGTTCCGGAAGTTCCTTGCGGCCGTGTTGTGGTAAAGGGCCTGACGAGCTGCCTCTCTCCCAAAGAGTCGTTCGTGCTGCTCCACGGGCCCAAGGATCGGCACGAAGCCGATTGGGCAATTGAAGCGCGTCCGGAAGGATGATGGAGACAGAATCTGCCTGGACTGATCGTCCGCGTACAAGTGGCAGATGCCCTGCGCGGGGAACCAGAGAACAAGCCGATTCCGGTTCGCCAGATGGAATGTGACAGATGCTGGTTCTGAGTCCTCGTAGTTGTAGAAGATATTCTCTTGCACAACTGGCCCGGCGCTCAGATCCAGCACGTATCCACGCAGGTGCCCCGGCATGCCCGAGAGAACCTGTGGTTTCCTCCGATTAGCCTTCCTCATGGCGGCGGCTAAAATCCGGAATGCCGCGAGGACGGTTGACTTGCCTGCGTTGTTCGGACCGACCAGAATGTTGAACTGGCGAAGGTTCAATCGGAAAGACTCGAACGCCTTGAAGCGCTTGAAGTCCACTCGGGTGAATTGCACAGTTTCCTTCATCTCAACTGGCTATTCCTGCAGTCAGACCACTGGAACTGGAACCTCACCCGTTCTCCAGCAGTAGTTCCGGCGACACAAGCCTTATCTCCCCCCGAGTTCCGGTCTGTACCCGCGGGTTCCCCAGATCCCAAGAAGAAAGTTCTATGGGGTTCCGGGGACACGTACCTCATCTCTCGCTCGGGTTGTGGTTTGTGTCCCACGATCTTCCCAGTTCAATCTCTGCAAGAGGGTTCACTTGCTGTTCCTTCCACGCTTTTCCATGGCGCTGCCCCAGTCCGTGTGGATTTGCTAGAAATCATCTGGTTCCAACGCAAAGTCAAGCCTACTTCACGCCGCTACAACATCGTACGACAACGGGTGGAGTATCACAACTCCACCCGTGTTAACCTTGACATCCTTACAGGTTCACGTATTGAGATGCGCGTCCTTGGAAAGCAGGAACTTTGGGGCCTGGTCTTATTTTTAGCATCCTCGGCCTTATCTTTTCTCCTTGCGAACGATTCGGCTGACTGCCCAATGCTGCTTACCCCATAATGGGGAATTGCGACGCTCGACAAGCACGCGTCGATCGGCTTGAACCTCATCTCGTGTAGCACCTCGCTTCTTACCCCAAAACTATCGGTCTACAACGCCGCTACATCGTACGCCGCCCATCACTTTGTGACAACTCCACTCCTGTTAGCCTTAACGACCTTACAGGTTTAGATAGTGCGATGCGCGTCTTCCCAGACCAGAGTGGGAGCCTTCCTTGTAAAAGCGTCCGAAAGAAGCTTCCATCCTTAGATTCATTAATGAACCCCAACAACTGCGGTCCTCTTTGCAGTAGACTTACACAGAGTGTATCCCGGTTTGGTATTCCTTAGCTTTCTTGCCGACTTCGAGTAGTACATTGTATGTACGTTGTGCAAAACTCAGCCGCGTGTCTCTATCTAGATCCCCCTCGGACTTCGACGTTACTTCATCAAGGTATTGGCGTATTGAGTTGTACTGGACCGAATCCCCCAGTCCGACAGCGCGTAGGTGGCTTAGACAACAGCGTAGACCGTGTTGAATATCCTTCTTGGAGGCACCTCTGAGAAGAACATCTACTGTCCACATCATGTCATGCCCTAGCCAAAACGTGTTCGATGGACTGAACCGCCCCGGCTTTTCCGGA
>JAGLXM010000204.1 GCA_023132915.1 Candidatus Bipolaricaulota bacterium | reverse complement strand
ATGCTCGCGAAGTCACCGTCCCCTTGGTAGGCGAAAACGATCAGGTTCGGGTTGGCCCTTTTCACCCCCGTCGCCACTGCACTGGCACGGCCGTGCGAGGCCTGAATCGCGTCGCAGCGGTACCAGAGATAAGCGAAGACGGCACAACCGACCGGGGCGATCCCAACGGTCCGTTCGACGATCCCCAGTTCATCGATCGTCTGAGCAATAATCCGGGTTAGAATTCCATGATGGCACCCAGGGCAGTAGGTGAACCGTGCCTCGGTAAGGCTCGCCGGCCTCCCGAAGACTTTCACCATCTTCTCCGTACTAACTGGCATGTTTCCTCACCTCGCTTAAGATTCGCCGTGGGGTCGGTACAACGCCCCCCATCTCCCCATAGAACGGCGTATTCGCCCGCTCTGCAACTGCCAATCGCACGTCCTCCCACATCTGTCCCGCACTCATCTCCACAGTGAGCACTGTCTTCACTCGGCCTGCCAGTTCCTTAAGCGGTTGATAGGGAAAAGGCCAAAGGGTAATCGGGCGAAACAGACCGAGTTTAATCCCCTCGGCTCTCGCCATCCGCACAACGCTCTTGGCGATACGGGCGACCGTCCCATAGGCAGCGATGAGGATATCCGCATCCTCGGTTACGGCCTCCTCGTAGCGGACTTCTTTTGCCTCGATCTGACGGTAGCGCTTTTGTAGGGCCAGGTTCATCCGCTTTAGCACCTCGGGGTCAAGGTCGAAGCTCAGGATGACGTTCGGATCACGTCCTTTTGCTCCTGTCGTCGCCCACTCCTTTGCGGAGAGAGAGGCGACATCGATCGGCTCGGGGAGCTCCACCGGCTCCATCATCTGCCCGAGCATTCCGTCAGCAAGGATCATCACCGGGGTGCGATACTGATCAGCTAAGTCGAAGGCGAGCATGGTCAGCTCACCGGCCTCAGGGGCAGTCGATGGAGCAAGGACAATCATATGATAGTCACCATGTCCGCCTCCCTTGGTCGCTTGAAAGTAGTCGCTCTGAGCAGGGGCGATGTCCCCCAGTCCCGGGCCACCGCGGACAATGTTGACGATCACCGCTGGAAGGTTTGAACCAGCGAGGTAGGAGATACCCTCCTGCTTCAGGCTGATTCCAGGTGAAGAAGAAGAGGTCATTGTTCGCACGCCGACAGAGGCCGCCCCGTAGACCATGTTGATAGCGGCAATTTCGCTCTCTGCTTGAATAAACGTTCGACCGAGCCGTGGCATGTTCTTCGCCATGTGTTCCAGAAGCTCCGCCTGGGGTGTGATCGGATAGGCAAAGTAGCACTGACAACCGGCGCGGATCGCCGCCTCTGCAATCACCTCGTTCCCTCGCAATAACATCCGCTCTCCCATCACCCCTCCTTAGGCGGGAACCCTCTCCCGATAGACCTCAATTGCCACGTCTGGACAGGTCAGGGCACAAAAGCCGCACCCGATACAGGCCTCCGGCCGCTCCATATGAACAACGTTGTAGCCGCTTCGGTTCAACTCACCGGAGAAAGCAAGCACCTGGTGAGGACATGCCGCGATGCACAGCCCGCATCCCTTACACCGTTCCTTATCAATGATGAGCATCCCTTTGGGCATGAAGACCTCCATCCATCCCTCCGTCATAGAATTCCTCGCTCAGACGCTTGCCACGATGCTTGCGTATGCGAGAGAGCCCTACCTCAACCTGCCCAATCCAATCTTCGATGCACTCCTCCACCAGCCGATCGCGCTGCGTCCCCGCCAGGGTGATCTTCGAGGGCCGATTAGTGAGAACGTGGTTCAAACGATGAAATTCGCGGTCAAATGCGTCCGACGGTTTCTCCTCTTGTGACGAGACGATCGACAGGGTGAATCGATCATCCTTTCCCTGCGCGACGATCTTAACCATCACATGTGCGCCTGAGTAAAATTGGGCACGCATCGTCTCTAAAGGAAAAGAATCAGAGACGGGTACTAGGCCTATTTGCCCCTCAGGGAGGGAGATAAGGACCCCATCGGGGGAGACTTTGACAACCTCCCCAGAGAGGGTTGTGCCAACTTCAAGCTGCATCGCTCCTCCTCGCCATTTATCCCTACATCCGTAACTACCGCACAGGAACCACAATTACCATAAAAGAGGCCCTCACTTTCTACCTCAGACGACCTTCTTAACCCGGCCAGACTTGATGCAGCGGGTGCAGACATTGATCCATACCTGCTTCCCGTCGACGTAGGCATGCACCCTTTGAATGTTGGGAACTCTTACTCTACGCGTGTGTCGGTGCGAGTGGCTGATCGTATTTCCCGCCACCGGTCGCTTCCCACAAATTTCACAAACCCGTGCCATCAGATTCACCTCACACTAAGAGATCGTCTTGAAGATCGCAGGTTCCACGTATGTTGGCTCCAAATCGTACAGTTGATCACAACTGTAGCTATCCTTCCCCAGGCGAGCGATCCACACCGGCGACGGATGGTTCATCGCCTCCGGCGCGAGTTTCACAGAAG
>JAGLXM010000203.1 GCA_023132915.1 Candidatus Bipolaricaulota bacterium | reverse complement strand
ATCTCATCCTTCTCACTGTGCGACGCTGAGGCATCAAACTCTACGAGTTGGTGCGGATAAGTAACACTGGGGCTCCAGGTAAAGGCAGCCTCGGGAGTGCCCCAAAGTAGACCGGTACACCCAGCCACTGACAAAATACCCAAGAGTAGCAGAATCGAAACCAGAACCAGCAAAGCGCCCCGCACAAAGTGTAGGTTATTCACACTCTTTTTGCTCATCACTCCAATTCCTCCTAACAATTAATCGCCATAAACACATCATCCTACCGTGAGGATCACAGAAAGGCAAGAGCTATCCGCGGCAAGAGAACGTCGCACATGAAGTGCGACGCTACAAAGGCTGATCGCTGGGAGCTGAGGGCTATACCTTAAGATAGTTCTTTAGATCTCCGTAGAAATTCTCGTGGCCACCGATGGCGAGCAGATAAATGTCATTGTTCTCCTCATCTACGGTATACGCCACCAAATACAACTGACCAAGGTGTGAAAACTTGTGAACACGCACCCCTCGTAGGTCTCCCACCTTTGCTTCTCCAATAGCAGGATCTCGGCATATCTGTCCCACCTCTCTGTCTATCTCAAGGCGCAAGGAAACAGGTAGTTTCTTTTTGATCCGGTTGAACTTAGGGTGCGCAACTGGCGTAAAAGCCACGGCCTAGGACCTATTCATCCGTAAGCGTAAGGCTCAACGCGACCCTTCTTGATCCCCTCTAGCGCTTCGAGAATATCCGCTTTGAACTGAGGATGAAGAGCGTTGTACTGTTTAATGTAGTTCTCAAGTGCCATTGTAACAACAGCACTCACGCTTCGCCTTTCCAGACGTGCGATGTTTTTCAGTTCCTTCTTCAACGCAGGTGGCACCTTCGCCGCAACAGAGTCTGTAGACACGTCTCTCCACCTCCTTTGCCATTATGTCACTCGTGGTAAACAAAGTCAACTTGGTAAACCAATGGAAGAACGTCGCACATGAAGTGCGACGCTACGAAGATCAAGGGCTGAAAGGGCAACGTTGCAGACCTGTCTGCCCCATGGACGCCACAGGCAGGCAAGCGGCGACGTTACAGAAACGGAGGTTGGGCGGGGCACTTCCCCGGTTATGTTCCAGAGCAATTGTTGTCTTTGCCCGACGTCGCAACCAAACATCGCTGGCAGAGCTCCTTAACTCTGTACCAGCTAATGGCGTATTTCGCCTGCGGCGAATCTCCGCTTTCCTCCCCCAAGCAAGCTGCGGCATCCCGCAGAGCCTTTTTTTTATGAAAGGGGGACAAGGCTCCCCTTAAAGGGGGTCGTTCGCCCTCCTCCGACGGCAAGACATGCGATAGCCTGACCCTAAGGAAGAGCACAACAATACAAGGAGACGGTCATGACGAGACGGCCGACCATACTTATAATGGGTTTGAGCCTCGTGGGGCTTCTCTTGCCATTTCTGCCGGCCTACGGGACAAACACAATCGGATTTGGAGTAGGGGTTCCGCCTGTTCTCCCGATAGCCTGGAGCGAGTCGTTCTCGTTTCTCACGACCGAGATCCTGGCTGAATCCAACCTCTCTTTTCTCCTGACTCTCGGAACCTACCCGGCTTACTTTCCCAACCTCTACCAGGCGGATGCCGCCCTCATTGTTAAGGCGTGGCTAGGCCCGCTGAGTCTGTACGCCGGAGGTGGGCTTTCCCTACAGTGGCGGCTGATTGGAGATGCTTGGTTGCTCTCGCCGTTTATGAACGTGGTTGCCGGAGCAAAGCTGTGGATTGTTGACTCGTTTGCCTTTTGCGCCCAGGTCCGTTCACTTGACCTCTTGCCGGCAAGCTGGACCCTCGATCCTGAAGTCTCGCTCGGTACCACAATCGCCTTTGGGAAAGCTCGGCCAGCGCTTCCGCGGGTGGACGAGGACTACCTATGGATCCTCGTCGGGTTGGGTGTCCTCGCCCTGCTCGCCTACTATCCAAGGATCTAAGCAACTTCTCGGGGAACCGCTTTTACAGGAACTTAAACAGCGATCCAAAGCCTTCACATCTTCTCCGATTTGTGCTATACTTGATTTTGGAAACTGTGGAAAAGGGTAGTAGTGACAGAGGGAAAGCGGCCATAAAAACGGCATTGGCAACAGAAGAGGCTGTGAATCGGGGGACCCTCGGGTCGTCCGGTTTTGTCTGGATAACATCCCTCGATACTGTCGCTTATCTTTAGCAGGTGAACTGCGGAGGAGAGATGAAGGAGACTAAGGCAACGATCAATCTAAAGAAGAATTTAAGCACCTCTCCCGACAAAGAGCGAAGCAAGCTGGAGAGGTCAGCCCGTTCGGATAACCCGATTCGTGCCTACTTTGGTGAGATCAGCCGCGTCCCCCTCCTCACGCGGGAGGACGAAGTGCAGCTCTCCAAGCGGGTCGAGGCAGGCGATAAACAAGCGAAGGAGGATCTCGCCGAGGCGAACCTCCGTCTTGTAGTGTCGATCGCCAAGAGGTACCGCGGGTGTGGACTCCCCTTCCTCGATCTGATCCAGGAGGGGAACCTGGGTCTGATGAAGGCGATCGAGAAGTTCGACTACAAGAGGGGATACAAGTTCTCTACCTACGCTACCTGGTGGATCCGTCAGGCGATTCTGCGAGCGATTACCAACCGGTCGCGGACGATCCGCGTCCCGACACATATCAACGAGCTGATCCGCAAGATCTATCAAGTGGAGCGCAATCACCTCAAGGAGCACGGAGAACCCCCTACTCCGGAGAACCTCGCCAATGAACTCGACACTACGGTGGAGAGCATCATCAGGGCGAAAAAAACAGCCCAGAGCATGACTTCCCTCGACACGCCAATCGGATATGAAGACGATGGTTCCGTTCTGGGGGACTTTATCGAGGACCACACTGTCGACTCCCCCGAGCGGGAGACATTCGAGCACCTCCTCGTGCAGGAACTGGAGCGCGCACTTGACGAGCGGCTCAGCGATCGTGAGAAGCGGATCATCGAGCTCCGCTACGGCCTAAAGGACTATCAGCCGCGCACCCTCGATGAGGTGGGGATTGAGTTCGGAATCAGCCGCGAGCGCGTGCGCCAGATTCAGAAAGAGGCACTGGCCAAGTTGCAAAACTCCGAGCTCAAACGGAAGCTTGAGTGGTTTAAGCTCCTTTCCGAGAAGGCATAGTAAGCAACCCAAGCGATCAGCCGTCAGTGATCGGCTTTCAGTATTTAGTGAAACCGGCTTTTTTTGCTGAGAGCTGATAGCTAAGAGCTGAACGCTACTCTATCTCCTCGCTGTGTGAGCAGTTCTTGTTACTACAGAGAAGCTTGTTACCTCTCTCTATGAGAACCCCGCTCCCACAGGCGGGGCAGACTTTGACCGGACGCTCACTCACCGCAAATCTGCACTTCGGGTAGTCACTGCAGCTGTAGAAGGTTCGTCGCCGCTTTTGGGAGTACTTCTCGACCAAAACGCCCCCCTTGCAAAGCGGGCAGGGGACACCGGTAGAGACGGAAGCGGTTTCCCCGCACGCAGGGTTGGTGCAGCGATAGTAGCGGCCATAGCGACCGGTCTTTAACTCCATCGGTGAACCGCACTTGGGACAAGTAATCTTTGCTCTTGTTTTACTCGCCGCCTCTTCCAACGCCTCGCGGATAATTAAGGTCCCCTCCTCATAGTGGTAGGGAAGATCTGGTGGGAGGCTTAAGGTATTCCGACAGTCAGGGTAGTTAGAACACCCGAGGAAGTGAGAACCCTTCCAGTAGCGCAGTTCCATCGGTGCTCCACACTTGCCGCATAAAACGTCGGTCATAACGCGAAACGGCCGCTCTTTTCCATTGTCAATTAAAGCATTAAGTGTGCTCAACCGCTCGGAGAATGGGCCGTAGAACTCGTTGAGCGCGTCGAGGCGCGTCAGTTTTCCCTCCTCGATTTGATCCAAATCCTCTTCCATATGCGCGGTAAAGTGCGCCTCCACCGTCTCTGAGAAGTGCTGCTTTAAGAAATCGACCACTACCTGCCCAAGAAGGGTTGAGCGTAGACTCCCCTTTTCTTTGTCGGCGTAGCGACGCTCCTGAATAACAGAGACGATAGAGGCATAAGTGCTCGGCCGACCGATCCCCTCCTTCTCCAAGAGGTTAATCAGCCCGGCCTCACTGTAGCGGCGCGGTGGTTCGGTGAACTTTTGCTTGGTCTTTATATCCTCCAGGATGAGAGCTTCTCCCTCCTTTAATCCAGCAGGGATCTTCTCTTCTTTTGATCTCTGCTCGGGAAAGAGGGTAAGGAACCCGTCGAACTCTAATGTGCTCCCGGTTGCCTCCAAGGTATAAGGGGGGGCTTTAAGGAGCACCTTGCGCTGGCGATAGACCGCGGGAGTCATCTGGGTAGCAAGAAAACGGTTATAAATCAGTGTATACAACTTGCGTTGGTCGGGGGTAAGGTGCGCGACAACCGTCCCCAAAGAGCGCCCTGGGGCGGTGGGTCGAATTGCCTCGTGCGCATCCTGGGAGCGCTTCTTGTTTTTATAGTAGCGGACCTTTGGTGCAAGGTAGCGCTCACTGTGCCGCTTGATAATCGCCCGTCTCACTGCCTCCACAGCCTCCTCTGAAACCCGCACCGAATCGGTTCGCATGTAAGTGATCAACCCCACGTTTCCCTCTGGTAGGCGGACTCCCTCGTACAGTTCCTGCGCGATCCTCATCGTCCGTTTTGGCGTGAAGCCAAGTAGGGACGAGGCGGTCTGCTGCAAGGAACTAGTGATAAACGGCGGCGGCGGCTGGCGGAGCCGCTCTTTCTCGGTGAGTGAACCAACCACGATCTTGCTCTTACGCAGATCCTCTAGTACCGCTTCTGCCTCTGACCGGCTGTGGATTACGATCTTTTTATCATCCTTTTTTGTGAGGGAGGCGATGAACGGTTCCTCATCCCGCAGGTACACGTCGATCTCCCAGTACTCCGTGGGGACAAAGTGAGCGATCTCTGCTTCGCGGTCACACAGGAAACGCAACGCAACTGACTGCACACGCCCTGCAGAGAGCCCCTCGAACCGGTTACCAGCAAGGACTTTAGAGAGGAGTGGGCTCACCTGATAGCCAACGAGTCGGTCAAGGATCCGGCGTGTCCGCTGCGCCTCCACCTTGTTGAGATCAATCTGGGAAGGATTTTCCAGTGCCTTCAGGATGACCGATTTCGTGATCTCGTTGAACACCGGCCGTGAAAAGGCCTCATCATCCTTGATCACCCGCTTTAAGATCGTGTACAGGTCGTAGGCGATTGCCTCCCCTTCCCGGTCGTGGTCAGTGGCAAGATAGACCTTCTCCGCCCGACTCGCTGCCTCGCGCAGCTCTCCTAATCGCTTACTGCGCTTTGTCTCCAACCTCGGGGTGAACCCGTTCTCGACGTCCACCCCTAGGTCGTTCTTTGGAAGGTCGCGGACATGCCCCTGTGAGGAGAGAACCTGATACTCCTTCCCCAGGTACTGCCCAATTGTCCGCGCCTTGGTGGGCGACTCAACAATAATAAGCTTTTTCAATTCCACAAACTCCTTTCTTAAAACCGGCAAATTATACAGAAGATCGCGCAAAAGTCGAAGATTTGCGCTTCCAGTTACCCCCACGAGGATGAACCGATTAAGGTAAGGGCCAAGTGAAGCCTTCCCTCGCGGAAACCAAACGCTACACCTGATACAATACAAAGGTAATAGGAGGGGTTATGCGCTACGTTGTCATCGAGGGGCTGCCCGCTTCAGGCAAGAGTGAGACACTGGCCCTTCTTTCCCGTTTCTACCCCGAGAGGGTGAAGATCCTTCCCGAGCTTGTCAAGGAAGTAGCAATGCGGGAGGAGATTAACCTGTTCTCCGAGCGTGAGCGACTCACAAAGGCGATACTCACTGCATTACCTCAGCGCCGGGAGCAGATTGAGGAAGTCCTGAGCCAGAGGAAGCTCTGCCTGGAGGAATCACACCTGGGGGTCCATCTTGCTTATGCCAGGGCGCTTCAGGATCGCTCGTTCATCTCAGCCTACCCGAAGATCCAAGGCTCCCTTCCCGCTCCAGACCTCTACCTGCACCTGGAGATTCCGATCGAACTCTCACTCAAGCGCCAGCGAGCGCGGGGAACGCTCCAGTTTGATGTAGGCGACTCAACCTTAGAGCGGATGCTCACACACCTGCAAGGTTGGCATATTGCTCAGGGGAACAACGTGATGACCCTAGACGCCAATCGACCTCCATCGGTGTTCCTCTCCGAGGTCGAAGGGATCCTCGGGCTTGACTATGTACCTGCACAGGCTTCCCTTAAGGAGACATTTGACACCCTCTTGCTCCTCGGCCGGCCCGCAAGCGGGAAGAGCGAGTTCATAGACTTCATGAAAAAGTGCCCGCTTGAGCGGCGAGCACAGCGGTATCACATTGCTCCGTTCCGTGTCGTTGATGACTTCCTTATTCTGTGGGAGAAGTTCGAAGAGGATAACCTGTGGGAACGCCTCGGCCGAGGGCGACTCTACTCACGGCCAGCAAACGGTAACTACTCCGTCATCGACAGTGGAATATGGCCCTTTCTGATCGGAAAGATCAACCACCGCATTGAAGAGTTGCTCGCAAAGGTAGATGCCCTTTCCCACAAGACTCTCTTCATTGAGTTCTCCCGCGGAGGGAAGCACGGTTATGTGGAGTCCCTTAAATACCTCTCCCTCAAGCTCCTTTCCCGCACAGCTATCCTCTATGTCTCGGTCTCATTCGCGGAGTCCCGGCGCCGAAACCTCGCCCGCTACGACGAAGAGCAAAAGTCTAGAATTCTCACCCACAGCGTCCCCCCTGAGGAGATGGAGCGAACCTATGGGCAAGACGATTGGTTCGACCTTGCCCCAAATCCGCAGGGGACAGTCGAGGTGAACGGAACTCGCGTCCCGTATGTGACGATGAAAAACGAACCGGAATCGACAGACCCGAACATCCTGGACACCCGCTATCGCGAAGCGCTCGATCGTCTGTACACCCTGTGGCAGGAGAATAGACTAAAATAGGCTTTTAGGGCGGTAAAACTTCACAAAAGACGCGTTTGAAGTTGCGGTAGCAGACTTTTTCCACCTGCACCTCTTTCAAGCCAGCTCGTAGGAGGAGTTGAGCAATCTTTGGATAGTCTGCAATTCCCTCGATCCCCACCGGCATGCTTGAGATCCCGTCGAGGTCGCCACCCAGGCCAACGCAGTCCTCTCCGCCGATATCGATCGCGTGGAGAACGTGCCGCGTCACCCAGTCGATCGACGGTCGCGGCAACGAAGCGATCTTCCCCTTGAATATCTTCTCCCTTACCCCGGGCGTGTCGTTCGCCTCGGATTGCACCCTACGATAAGCGCTCTCTTCGCGGGCAAATTCAGGATCGAGGAAACCGGAATAGAGGTTGATTCCCATCACACCTCCCCGCTCAGCGAGAGCACGGATCATCCCGTCGGTGAGGTTACGCAGGCTTGGACAGAGGGCACGGCAGTTGGAGTGGCTGGCAATGAACGGTCGTTTCGTGACTTCGCAGACGTCGTCGAACGCCGTATCCGAGAGGTGGGAGACATCTACCATCACCCCTAACTCCTCGGCAAGCTCGATCACCTTCCTCCCCTTTGCAGTGAGTGGCGTATTCTCACCAAACGCTGTCCCTGAGAATGGGTTGTCCTGCCAGGCAGGGATTAAGTTCCTCACCCCCAACCGATAGAAGTGATGAAGAGCCTCTGCATCTCCTTCCAACGGATCGGCCCCTTCCAGGCCGATCAGTGCCGCGATTGGCCCACCCTCGCAGGCTGCACAAAGGTCGGAGGCAGTGCGAACGACCTCCATCTTTCCCTCGCTTCTTGCGGCCATCTCGCCGATCGTGCGGATCATCCCCTCCGCTGTCTCGCGTTCCTTTCCTGGGTAGCGCTCGCTCAATACGAAACAGGCAAAGACCTGTGCGCACGAGTTGGCAGCGATCATCCCAGGAAGGCTGACGTGCCCTTTCCCCTCGCCGGTCTGAAAGTCGAGCGAGTGGTCCATCACCTTCTTTACGGTATCGCAGTGTGTGTCGAAGAACTTCATCGGGGCTCGTTATCCGTGCTGAGAGAGATGGGCGACCGCCTCGATCTCGATCGGTGCCCCCTTGGGAAGGGCCGCTACTTGTACACAGGAACGGGCCGGGGGGACACCTGGAAAGAACTCCTCATAGACTGCGTTCACTATCGCGAAGTCGGCCATGTCAGTGAGGAAGATGGTGACCTTAATAACGTCATTCATCTGTACACTCGCTGCCTTAAGTACCGCCCGAACGTTTTCTAGGGACTGGTGCGTAGCCGCGGCAATGTCTCCGCTTGTCAACTCACCGGTGGGCTTGGCTGGTAGTTGTCCAGAGGTGAATACGAAGTTCCCAGCACAGATCCCCTGGGAGTACGGTCCTACCGCCAGAGGGGCGTTATCAGTTCTAATCGCCTCTTTCAATTTTTTTATCCTCCTTTATCTGACTAAATCAAACGAAGCTTCTCTCCGCCTTCCTTGAATGCCTCAATAGCCTTTTCTAACTGATCTTTAGTGTGCTTTGCCGATAACTGCACTCGAATCCTTGCCTTACCACGCGCCACCATGGGAAAGACAATTGGCAGGACATAGATCCCTTTCTCCCAAACGAAATCGGTCAGTTCCTTTGCTACCTTACTCTCTCCACACATAATCGGGACGATCGGCGTCTCACTATTGCCGGTGTCGAATCCGAGGGCCTGGACCGCCTTGATGAAGTAGTTGCGGTTCTCCCACAGCTTCTCCAACCATTGAGGTTCGGTGTCGAGTACATCGATCGCTGCGATGCAGGCTGCAGCCACTCCAGGGGGGACAGCACCACTCAGAAGCCAGCTTCTGGATTTATTTAGCGCAAAATTCCGCAGATCCTCACTCCCTGTAATATGCCCACCGACCACTCCGAAGGCCTTGGAGAAGGTCCCCATCTCTACATGCACCTGGTTGTGATCCAACCCAAAATGACTGACTATTCCGCGCCCTTTTTCTCCAAGAATGCCCTCTCCGTGAGCATCGTCCACATACACCCCGGCCCCGTGCTCGGAAGCGATCTTCGCAATCTCGGAGAGCGGAGCGAGGTCTCCATCCATAGAGAACACACCGTCGGTGATGATCCAGATATGATTGTAGGGAGGATCATGCCTCTCCGCCTCGTCCATCACCCGCGTTAGATCCTCCATGTCTTTGTGCTTGTAGATCTTCCGATCCGCATGGGAGATTCGAATCCCATCGATAATGGAACCATGGTTTAGTTCATCGGAGACAAAGAGATCACCACGGCCAGCCAGTTGCGGAATTAGACCTTCATTGGCCATAAACCCAGTCTGGTAAGTCAAGGAAGCTGGTGCAACTTTGAAGCGAGCAAGACGACGGTCCAATTCTTCGTGGAGAGCCATATCCCCGGCAATGGACCGATCGCTTCCAGCGCCAGCTCCATACTCCTTAGTCGCCTCCATCATGGCATTAACAACCTTGGGGTGAGTTGACAGATTGAGATAATTGTTGGCGGCAAGCATCACCACCTCTCTACCATCGATGGTACAGCTGGGACCACTGCTACTCTGAAGTTCCTTTGGTTCCCAGGTTAAGCTCTCACGCACCAAGCGCTGATACTCCTCACCTAGATACTTCGTCGGATGCCTTTTAGGGTTCACACGAATCACCTCTTTCATCTATGATAACAATTTCTCCTGGCTGGCCAGCACGCAGCGACAAGCAATAGCCCCGATAAATGGAGATAATCCATATTATGACAAAGCGCCTTCCTATTCCAACCCGTCCTCCCATGGCGTTCCTTTGTCCGCCATTAGACCCTCCTGTACAATCTTCTGACAATGGAGAAAGGGGGTACTAGTTGGCACGAAAGACACCAAGGATTCTGGTAACAGGAGCTGTCGGCCAGATTGGCTCTGAACTGACAATGGCATTACGAAAGCGGTATGGGAACAACAACATCGTCGCCGCTGGGCACCGAAAAGATCCCAGCCTTGCGTTGTGTGACTCCGGTCCCTTCACTCGGATCGATGTGACCGACAGGGAGCAAATCGAACAGGTTGTAACGCGCCACAAGATCAACACGATCTACCACATGGCAGCGATCCTCTCTGCCGTAGGAGAAGAAAAACCACAGCTTGCCTGGAACGTGAACATGGGTGGCCTGTACAATGTTCTCGAAGTAGCAAGGGAGTACAAGATAACACGGGTTTTTTTGCCCAGCTCAATCGCCGTTTTCGGCCCGGAGACACCACGGGATTGCACTCCGCAAGAGACAGTCCTCCACCCGATGACGATCTATGGGGTGAGCAAGGTGGCGGGTGAACTCCTCGGAGACTATTACTGTCACCGTTTCGGCTTGGACGTACGCGGTCTACGCTACCCCGGTATCATCTCCAGTGAGACCCCACCTGGAGGAGGAACCACTGACTACGCAGTAGAAATCTTCTACGAAGCGATCAAGCATAAGCGATACACTTGCTTTGTGCGAGAAGACACAGTTTTACCGATGATGTATATGCCCGATTGCATCAAGGCGACCATCGCCCTAATGGAGAGCGACCTTTATTGCCTCAAGCACCACTGTAACTTCAACGTCGCAGGGATGAGTTTCGCCGCTGGGGAACTAGCTGCCGAAATTAAAAAACACCTCCCGGAGTTTATCTGTGATTACCGCCCTGACTTCCGACAACAGATCGCCGATTCGTGGCCAAAGTCCCTCGACGATCGCCCAGCCCGAGAGGAATGGGGGTGGAAACCATCTTACGATTTGGCCTCAATGACCACGGATATGCTAAAGTGCTTACACACCCACTACGAGGAAGGAACCCTCCTCTAAATGGGAAAACTCACCTTTCAAGGTAAAATCCTCCGGTGAGCGCTCAAACAAGCATCAATCGTGCCTGTTCAGCACCGTCTCCTCGGCGCGGGCCGAGCTTTACTACCCGCGTGTATCCACCGGGGCGTTCCTTATACCTCGGTCCGATCTCGCTGAATAACTTGGTGACCGCTTCCTTGTCTTGCAGTCGAGAGAAGACAATCCGCCGTGCATGCTGATCTCCCCGTCTTGCCAGCGAAATGACCCTTTCGGCGTACCGTTGACAGGCCTTAGCGCGTGCGAGCGTTGTGTCTACCTTGCTGTGCAGGATCAACCCTTTTGTAACGTTTGCCAGGACGCTTTCTCGGTGGCTCTTCGTCATGCCGAGCTTATCGATGTCCCGCCGATGCCTCATCTTGAACCTCCTGCTCACCCTTGAGCGCGTAACCGAGTTCCCTCAACCGATCCTCCACCTTGCTCAAGGTCTTTGCGCCAAACCCATGAATGTCAAGCAGTTCCTCATGTGGCCGGGTAAGGAGCTCTCCCAACGTAGTGATCTCCGCCTCCAGAAGGAGGTTGCAAGCACGCTGATCGATCTGCAACTCACTCAACGAAACCGCTAAAGCGCTTTCCTCCTCTTCCCCCTCTTCCGCAGCAAGCCCGAACGGGTGCTGGGCAAAGTCGCTGAACAGGTCAAAATGCCGCTGCAGGATCCGCACTGACTCGGAGAGAGCCTCCTCAGGCTTGATTCCCCCGTTAGTGGTCAACTCAAGAATCAACCGCTCATACTCCGTCTTTCCCCTGACGCGGGTCCCTTCGATCACGAAGTTCACCTGCCTCACCGGAGAGAAATCTGAGTCGATTGGAATAACCGCCAAGGGTGAATCCTCGAGCTTATTCTCCTCTGCTGGGCGGTAGCCGAATCCCGCTTCCACTTCCATCTCTATCTCCAGGAAACCCTTCTTGTTCAGGGTAGCGATGTGCAAGTCGGGATTGATCACTTCTACTCCAGAAGGAAGCGATATGTCGGTGGCGGTCACCTCACACGGCCCCTTACTCTCGAGGATGAGTCGCTTCAGCTCATCCCCATGAAGGCGCAACGCAAGGTCCTTGATATTAAGGATAATCTCAAGGACGTCCTCTTTGACCCCCTCGATCGTGTCGTACTCATGGTGCTTACCAGCGAAGTTCACCCTCACCACCGCGGCACCCGGTATCGAGGCTAGGAGAACCCGGCGCAGGCTGTTGCCAAGGGTAGTGGCAAACCCGCGTTCGAGCGGTTCGATGACGATCTTGCCATAGGTGGGGGTCAACTCTTCAGTCTTGATCCCCTGCGGGAAGACCAGTTCATCCATACCTACCTCCTAGCGGGAGTAGAATTCAACGATCAGGTTCACGGCGATACTATGCCCGATCTCTTCCACGTTAGGAGGGGCAATTACCTGGCACTTCAGCGCTTCCAGGTTCTTCTCCAGCCAACGCGGAATCTCGCGGTCTTTGTTTTCCTCTACGATTCCCTTCACCCGGTCGCGTCGTCCTTCCTTAACCAACACGGTATCCCCCTCCCGCACCAACACGGAAGGGATGTTGACTGCCCTGTCGTTTAGTTGGAAGTGACCGTGCACAATCAGTTGACGCGCCTGTGCGCGCGAGGAGGCAAATCCAGCGCGATAGAGGGTGTTATCAAGCCGCCGCTCGAGGAGAGAGAGAAGTGCCTCACCGGTGACCCCTTTCCGCCGCTTCGCTTGCTCCACGTAGTTGCGAAACTGCTGCTCTCTCACGCCGTAAATCCGCTTCGTCTTCTGTTTCTCGCGCAGGTGGAGAAGGTATTGACTCCTCCGTGGGCGACGCCTCTTCGGCCTCTCCCCCGGCGGAGAACTGCGGCCCGACATCGGACAGCTCCTCGTATAGCACCGACTCCCTTTCAGGAAGAGCTTCTCCCCTTCCCTACGGCACTTTTTGCACTTAGGGTCTGTATCTCGCCCCATTATCGTTTCACCTTACTGCTGCTGTGAGAGACCGGGGTGACGTTCTTGACCTCTTCAACCCGGATACCCGATCCCTTAATGGTCTGTACTACAGACTGTCTCCCCGATCCAGTCCCCTTTACTGTCACATATACGGATCGAATCCCGTATTCTTTCATTTCACGTATCAGCGACTCGGCCGCAATCTGGGCGGCATAAGGAGTCCCCTTTCGCGATCCCTTGTACCCAACCACCCCTGGACTCTTCCAGGTAATCGGGTCCCCGTTCGGGTCAGTCACAGTGATGATCGTGTTGTTGAAGGTAGCGTGAATATGGACACGTGCCCGCTCAAGCTTGATGTTCTTCGCCATCCCTACCTCTTCTTTCCTGCCTTGGCCGGTCGTGGCCCTTTCCAGGTTCGCGCGTTCGACCGTGTATGCTGCCCGCGAACTGGAAGCCTTCGCTTATGTCGGATCCCGCGATAGGCATTGATATCCTTCAGCCGCTGAATGCCAGCATAGATTCGACGGCGCAGGTCTCCCTCCACCACATATTGCTCTACCTCCCGCCGCAGAGCTGCGATCTCCTTCTCGGTCAGATCCCTTACCCTAACGCCCGGCGAGATCCCTGTTCGCCCGATGATTTCAGCAGCGCGCGAACGGCCAACCCCAAAGATGTAGGTAAGACCAATCTCGATCCTCTTGTCATTCGGCAGGTTGACCCCGGCTATCCGTGCCATGTCTTTCTCCCCTTAGCCCTGTCGCTGCTTGTGCTTGGGATTCTTGCAGATAATCATCACTCGACCGTTACGTCGAATCACCTTGCACTTAGCACACATTTTCTTTACCGAACTTCGCACCTTCATCGTAAATTAACGTAGCGGTTAACTCTCCCGGTATACGATCCGTCCCTTGGTCAGGTCGTATGGCGAGAACTCTACAACCACGCGGTCTCCTGTCAGGATACGAATATAATTTTTGCGGATTCGACCTGAAATATGACACAGAACGACATGTCCATTGGTCAGCCTCACGCGAAACATTGAGCTCGGCAGGCTCTCAATAACCTCACCTCGCTGTCGGATCACATCCGTCTTTTTTTGATCGCGTTTTTCCGACTTAACCACTACGTCTTCATTCACCTCCTATCGTCAGGATATCTATTCCCCTCTCCGTCAGGGCAACGGTATGTTCAAAATGCGCTGCTAGGCCACCAGTTGCCGTCACTACAGTCCAGTTGTCATCGAGGACCCGAGTCGGTTCAGGATCGGTCTTCACCATCGGCTCGATTGCGAAGACCATCCCCGGTTGTAGCCGTGGGCCCTGTCCTGGCAGACCGTAATTCGGAATTTGGGGATCCTCGTGTAGCTTTCTCCCTATACCATGCCCTACATACTCTCTCACCACGTGCAGCCCCTTACTCTTCACATAGGAGCCGATCGCATGCGAGATGTCTGATAGACGATTCCCAATTGTAACCCGTTTGATACCCTGCCACAAGCTCTCCTCGGTTACCCGCAGGAGGTGATCCGCTGCCTCATCAATGTCACCAATAGGAACTGTCGTTGCCATATCCATATACAGACCTTCGCGAAAGAGACCGATGTCGATGGAGAGAATATCCCCGGCTTTAAGCAGCCGCTCCGATGGGATCCCATGCACCACTTCGTCGTTGATCGAGGCACAGATCGTCGCTGGATACCCCTGGTAACCCTTAAACGCCGGTTTCGCCCCCGCTTTGCGGATCAGCGCCTCGGCTAAGTGATCAAGGGAGGCGGTGCTCTTTCCCAGGGTTACCTCCTCACAGATCGCGCGTAAGGTCAAAGCAAGTATTCTCCCATTCTCACGCATGATAGCAATCTCGGAGGGGGTCTTAAGAGAGATCATCCAGAGAGGAGGTCCATGATTCTGTTGAGTACCACAGCAGTCGGCTGAGCACCATCAACCTCACGCAGCAGCCCTCGCTCACGGTAGAAATCAACCAGGGGGGCTGTCGCCTGCATGTACACGTCATATCGGTTATCGACCACCTCAGGTCGATCGTCGTCCCGCTGGAAGAGTTCTCCTCCACAGAGGTCACAGCGGGTTTTGATCTTCGGCGGATTGAAGAGAAGGTTATAGATCTTTCCGCACTCGCGACACACGCGGCGTGACGAAAGCCGCTTTATCACTTCCGCCCGCGACAGGGTGATGTTAATCATCAGATCGAGCGAGGTGATCTTTAAAAGCGCCTCGGCCTGGGCGACCGTACGTGGGAACCCGTCGAGGATGAACCCGTCCGTTTTCGCAATCCGCTCATGAATCATGTCGATGATAAGCTTGTCTGGGACGAGATCACCACGATCCATATGTAACTTTGCCGCCCGACCAATTTCTGTCCCGTGTGCCACCTCATCGCGAAGTATGTCACCGGTCGACAGATGACAAAGACCGGTTTTGTCAGAGATCAGCTTCGCCTGAGTTCCTTTTCCTGCGCCAGGAGGGCCGAGGAGGGCGATCCTCTCACGAGCCATTATCTCCTCCGTCCAAGAAGGCCCCCAGCCTTGGTCAAGCTTTCATAGTGACGCATGACAAGGTGAGCTTCGATCTGCATCAGGGTATCGATCCCAACCCCGACTACAATCAGGAGTGACGTCCCCCCGATGAGGAACATCCCTCGAATCCCGCTTAACGCCGAGAAGATGTACGGCAACACGGCGACCGCAGCCAGGAAGAGCGCACCGATCAATAGCAGCCGATTCAGCACCCCCGAGATGTAGTCGGCCGTCGATTTCCCCGGTCGCACACCGGGTATGAACCCCCCCGACTCGCGCACGTTCTTTGCCACATCCTGCGGATCAAAGACGATCGAGCTGTAGAAGTAGGTGAAGAAGATAATAAGAATCACGTAGGCAAGAATATAGGGAAGGCTCCCATTTTGGACGTAAGGTGTCAACCACGCTAGCCCTGGAGCCCACTGGGTTAGGGTCATCGGCATGGTGAGAAGAGCCGAGGCGAAGATGATTGGGATGACCCCACCCTGATTCACACGGATTGGCAAGTGTGATGTATGCCCGCCGTAGACACGGCGGCCGGAGGTTCGCTTGGCGTACTGGATCGCGATCTTCCGCTGTCCCTGTTGAATCATGGTCACCCCAGCAACGACTATCACCAGAATAGCAAAGAACGCCAGCCCCCAGAACGGGCTCACCGTGCCCGCGGAAATCTCGATGTAGGTCGATTGTAGCTGCGCAGGGAAACGGGAGAGGATCCCGATCATGATGATCATGCTAATTCCATTCCCGATTCCGTTCTCAGTCATCCTCTCTCCGAGCCACATCAGGAAGATCGTCCCCGTGGTCAAAGTGAGAACCGAGGTAAGGTAGAACCAAAGTCCACCGCTTGCCAAGCCCCAGTTGACAATCAACATACTCATCGTCGCGCCTTGCACGAGCGCCAAGCCCAGGGTCGCCCAACGGGTATAGGTGGTGATCTTCCGCCGCCCCTCGCGGCCTTGCTGCTGCAGCTCCTTCAATTTGGGAATGACAGCGGTGAGCAAGCTGAAGATAATCGAGGCGTTAATGTACGGCGTGACCCCGAGGGCAAACAGCGAGAACCGCTGTAACGCCCCACCGGTGAACATGTTCATAAAATCGAAGATTCCACCACCCTGCGTGGCAAAGAAGTTCTTAAGCGCTTCCGCATCGACACCAGGAACAGCGATATGGGTTCCCGCGCGGAAAACAATGATCGCGCCGAGGGTAAATAATATTCTCTTGCGAAGCTCCGGAACCTTGAACAGGTGCGAGAATTTCTCCCACATGCTCAGGCCACCTCAACCTTTCCACCCGCCTGCTCGATCTTCCGTCTGGCTGCATGTGTAAAGCGGTGTGCCCGCACCGTGAGAGGCTTACTCAGCTCCCCCCTGCCTAGGACCTTCAACCGCGCTTCACTTCCTTTGACAAGGTTCATTTCACGCAAGCGTTGAAGCGTCACCTCAGCCTGTGCCGGAAAACGGCTCTCGATAGCATCCAGGTTCACACAGGCGTACTTAACACGTGTATAGTTATGAAAACCCCGTTTAGGAAAACGCATCCATATTGGGGTCTGTCCACCTTCGTAACCAAGCCGAACCCCACCACCGCTGCGGGAGTTTTGTCCCTTGGTTCCGCGACCGCTCTCGTGTCCGCCGCGTCCAGATCCATAGCCACGCCCAACGCGCTTCCGCTTGTGAACACTCCCTTTAGTAGGGCGAAGATCCTCAAGTTTCATCCTTGACCTCCTCGCCCACTTCGTCCTCATGCCCTCGAAGCGTCTTAACTTCGCTACGGCTACGTAGTTGTGCCAAACCGTTTATCGCCGCTCGCGACAGGGTGAGAGGGTTCGTCGTTCCCAAGGATTTAGTCAGAATATCCTTTACCCCGGTCAGCCGACAGATTGCCCCCACCGTCACCCCGGCGATGACTCCTGTACCAGCGTGAGCTGGCTTCAACAGGACCCTCCCCGCCTTGAACTTCCCAATCACTTCATGGGGAACCGTCCCTCCGTCCAGTTGAACTTCGATCAGGTTCTTTTTGGCGTCGCGGATCGCCTGGTGGATAGCGCGCGGGATCTCGGTCGTATTTCCCAAACCAACTCCGACTCGACCTTTACGATCCCCGACGACTATCAGCACTCTGAACTTCAGATTTCGACCACCCTTGGTAACCTTGCTCACCCGTCTGATCTCTATGATCTCATTTTCAAACTCGTCGGTGGTGATCAAAACCTTAACCCTCCCTTACGAGCTTCCTCAGCCAGAGCAGCAACCACACCGTGGTAAGGGTAGCCACCCCGATCGAAGACAACCGTTTCAATGCCGCTTTTAAGCGCCCGCTTAGCCAAAAGCTCTCCTACCTTCTTTGCGGCGGGGATGTTGCATCCGTGCACCATCCCTTGCAACTCTTTATCAACCGTAGACGCCGACGCGAGAGTCTCGCCCGCCTCGTCGTCGATTAGCTGGGCGTAGACGTGGCAGAGGCTCTTGGTGACACACAGACGAGGACGCTCCCCCGTCCCGTGGACTTTCTTGCGAAGCCGACGGTGGCGCTTGATGCGCTGTGCCTTCCTGTTAATCATCGCCATCTCATTCACTCTCCCAAGCCAGCGCCCTGGCCTCCAAGCTTACCGGCCTTGTGTAACACCTGTTCATCCTTGTACCTGATACCTTTCCCTTTATACGGCTCAGGCTTGCGCAACGCCCGAATCTCGGCAGCAACCTGCCCAACCTGCTGCTTGTTTGCCCCACGGAGGATGATCTCTCCGGGATTTGGAAGTTCGGCTTCCACGTGCTCGGGGAGCTCGTACTCTACCGGCTTTGAATAGCCAAGATCAAGAATGAGAGTCCTCCCCTGAAGTCTCGCCCGATATCCGAGCCCCTTTATCAACAGCGCTTTCTCCCAGCGCTGCGAGACGCCGTACACCATGTTGGCGAGAAGGCTGCGGTAAAGGCCGTGAAAGGCGCGGTACTGCTTCCCCTCATGCCGACGTTCCACTGAGGCGATCCCATCAGCAACGGTGATCTCTACCACATCCGGGCGATAGGTCTGCACGAGGCGACCGTATTTTCCTTCCACCGCAATCGTCACCGGTCCGACCACGACCTTGACATCATCCGGAATTTTCACTGGGACCTTCCCGACCTTAGACATCGCTTACCACCTTACAACACCTCACAGAGAACCTCGCCCCCGATCCCTCGCTCCTGAGCCTCACTCCCCAAGAGAACACCTTGGGAAGTAGAGAGGATACAGATCCCCATGCCACCCAAGGGCCGTGGGATCTCCTCCTTGCCAACATAGACACGGCGAGAGGACTTGCTCACAAGCCTAATGTCGGTGATCGCCCGTTTCGCCTGACTCCGTTCTCCCTCATACTTAAGTTCAATACGAAGCACAGGCTGGGGCTCGCGAGGAAGCACCTCGTAGCCCATGATGTAGCCTTCCGCTTCTAGGATACGCGCGACCGCCTCTTTCATATTCGAGTGTGGCATCAAGACCTCAGGGTGAAATTTCGCGCTCGCGTTTCGTATGCGCGTTAGCATATCGGCAATGGGGTGCGCTATCATCATCGTCCTTCCTTACCAGCTTGACTTCTTCACGCCGGGGATCTCCCCCTTGTGCGCGAGCTTGCGAAAGCAAAGTCGACAGATTCCAAAATCACGGATGTACCCGTGTGGGCGCCCACACAGGCTGCACCGATTGTATGCCCTGACTGAATACTTTGGTTCCTTGTTGCTCTTTATGATCAGCGCCTTCTTTGCCATTCACTCTCCCCCTAATCCTTGAAAGGAAGTCCAAGCCCCTTTAACAGGGCGTATCCCTCTTGATCGCTCCTCGCGGTAGTAACAATCGTGATATCCATTCCCTGGGTTGCAGTGATCTCGTTGTATGAAATTTCCGGAAAGGCCAACTGCTCGCTTAACCCAAGTGAGTAGTTACCCCGGCCGTCGAACGAGGAGCTCGACAGGCCGCGGAAGTCACGGATCCCAGGAAGGACTGCGTTGAACAATTTGTTTAAGAATTCATACGCCCGGGCACGGCGCAACGTCACCTTGCATCCAATCGGTTCCCCGGCCGTAAGGTGGAAGTCGGAAATTGAGTACCTCGCCTTTGTCACGATCGGCTTCTGCCCAGTGATCTTCGCCAGGTTCTTCACCGCACCCTCGAGCACTTTTGGATTGTCCGTATCTGAGATCCCCATATTAATAATGACCTTCTCCACACGCGGGACTTGCATCACGTTCTTAAGGCGAAGCTCCTTCATCAACCGTGGAACAACCTCTGTTTTAAACTTTTCAGCTAGTAACATCTCTATCTAAATATCTCCCCACACTGTTTGCAGCGACGCATCTTTTCGCCGTCCACCATCGTGAATCCGACCCGCGTCGGAATTCCACACTCAGGACAGACCGGCAGCACATTGGAAACGTGAATCGTCCCCTCACGCTTTATGATCCCCGGCTCACGTAGGCTCTGCGTCGCCCGCTGGTGCTTTGTGATCATGTGCACATTCTCCACGATGATACGATTTCGCTCAGGGTAGACGACGAGCACCTTCCCAATTTTCCCGCGGTCGTTTCCGGCAATCACCTTCACTCGGTCTCCCTTGCGCACCTTTCTCATCATCCACTCCTTTACAGGACCTCAGGAGCGAGGGAGATAATCCGCAACATCCTCTTATCCCGCAGTTCGCGTGCCACCGGTCCGAACACACGTGTCCCGATCGGTTCACCCTGGTTGTTGATAAGAACGATTGCGTTATCATCGAATCGGATGTAGGTTCCATCTTTCCGGCGGTACGCACTACGCGTACGGACGATGACCCCTTTCACGATCTGCCCCTTCTCAATGTCACTCGTGGGAAGGTGCTTGCGCACCGAACCAACTACGATATCCCCGATCTCGCCACGTCGCCGGTGCGACGGCCCCAGGACGTTGATGCAGCGGACCTGTTTCGCCCCAGAGTTATCCGCCACCCTAAGCATCGTCTGCATTTGAATCACGCCTAGGCCTCCGCTTTCTCAATGATTTCAACCAGTCTCCAGCGCTTGATCCGGCTATAAGGGCGGGATTCCTCAATCTTCACTAAATCCCCTAGTCCCGCCGCCCCAACAGGATCATGTGCGTAAAACTTAAAATGTTTCCGGATATACTTGGGGTAGCGGGAATGGAGGCGACGTTCCTCAACCTTTACAACAATGGTCTTCTCCATGCGATCGCTCACCACCCGCCCGATCTTCACTTTCTTCATCCTCTCGCCTCCCGCATCTTCTCGCGGGCAACCGTCATCACCCGGGCAATATCCTTGCGGGTCTTTGCCAGTTCGGCTGTATTATCCAACTCGCCGCTCACCTTCTGGAAACGCAGATTGAACAGTTTCCTCTTAAGTTCGCTCCCCTTCTGTGTCAGTTCCTCTGCGGTCAACTCGCGCAGATTCTCGGCCTTCATACCTCTCCTCCCAGCACGGTCTTGCGTTTAAGCCGAGTGGAAATGGGGAGTTTGTGGCTGACGAGTTCGTGCACCCTTTTGGCCTCCGCCTCACCGATCCCTGCGATCTCAAACAGGACCCGCCCTGGCTTTATGACTGCCACCCAGTGATCCACCGGGCCCTTCCCTTTCCCCATGCGCGCTTCCGCAGGATGCTTCGTGATCGACTTGTCGGGGAAGATCCGAATCCAGATCTTAGAATCGCGGTGTGTCTGACGGGCGATTGTCGTCCGACAGGCCTCGATCTGTCGATCGGTGATCCAAGCAGGGGCAAGGGCCTGGATTCCGTACTCACCAAACGCGATATCGTTCCCCCGCGTCGCCTTTCCCTTCATTCGCCCGCGATGGAATTTCCTGTGCTTTGTCCTTTTGGGAAAAAGAAGAGCCATTCTATCTCACCTCATCCCGCTGCGCCAGTGGGGTGTGCTCACCGCGGAAGACCCATGCCTTGACCCCGATATTCCCATACTTCGTCCTTGCCTCAGTAAAACCGTAATCGATGTCCGCGCGGATCGTCTGCAGTGGAACCCGGCCCTGCATCATCGTGATCGACCGGGCGATCTCCGCCCCGCCAAGTCGGCCACTCACCTTGATTTTCACCCCTTCAGCCCCCGCACCCATCACACGCCGGATCACCTCTTTCATGGCGCGGGCTGGCACAATGCGGCTCTCAATCTGCATCGCCACATCTTGTGAAACAAGCGTCGCCTCCAAGTCAGGTCGCTCGACCTCCTTGATCGACACTTTTACCTTCCTCCCGGTGAGACGTTCCAGTGCCGTCTGCAATCCCTCGATCTCGCTCCCTCCCCGGCCAATGATGATCCCCGGCCGTGCCGAGCGAACAACTATCGATACACGATCCTCTTTGGACCGCTCGATGTTCACCTCGGCCACTGCGGCTCGGCGATACCGCTGGCCGATGAGGTCACGAATTCGCTTATCTTCGGCGATATACTCCGGAGCAAGTTTGGGGTTATACCAGTTGGAGATCCATTTGCGAGTTACCCCTACCCGAAATCCGATCGGATGCACCTTCTGCCCCATTATTCATCCCTCTTCTCGCCTACGACGATCGTGATGTTACTCGTCGGCCGGCGGATGATGTCAGCCCGCCCCATCGCTCGAGGCCGCAAACGCCGCAAGCTACGGCCCATGTCGACAGTAGCGCGCAGTACAACCAGTCGATCGACATCGACGTCATAGTTATTCTCTGCATTGGCGATCGCTGACTCTAACGTTTTGCGGATTGGTCGCGCCGCCTTTCTATTGGATAACGAGACAATCTGTAGTGCTTCGTTGATCTCCTTGCCGCGAATACAGTCGATCACCAACCGCGCCTTGCGAGGAGACACACGAATAAATTTCGTTACTGCGCGCGCTTCCATCATCTCTTCCTAGGTCAGGCCCGCGGCCCGTTTCTTCTTCATCCCACCGTGGGCACGGAAGGTCCGCGTCGGCGCGAACTCCCCCAGTTTGTGCCCGACCATATTCTCAACAATGTAAACCGGCACGTGCACCTTCCCGTTGTGAACCCTGATCGTCAGCCCCACCATCTCCGGGGTGACCATAGAGGCCCGCGCCCACGTTTTAATCTCCTCCAGTTCTCCCCGCTTGGCCTTATGCACCTTCTTTAGAAGGCTCTCCTGCACGTACGGTCCTTTCTTCAT
Source organism: Candidatus Bipolaricaulota bacterium (assembly GCA_023132915.1). Classification (GTDB taxonomy): domain Bacteria; phylum Bipolaricaulota; class Bipolaricaulia; order UBA7950; family UBA9294; genus UBA9294. Next base: position 3,756 of record JAGLXM010000203.1, on the reverse strand, counting down.
CGATCTCGGCATACCGTGACTCCTTATCGTCTCCCCTTGCCAGCCCGGCGCACAATGAGGACGCTTGACCGCTTTCTCTTCTTCCGCGTGCGGCCGCCCTTGGCCAACTTTCCAGTCGGCGAAACCTGCGGCCGCCCGACACGGGCGCGCCCCTCTCCGCCACCATGCGGGTGGTCGACAGGGTTCATCGCTACACCGCGTACCTTAGGCTTGCGCCCCAGGTGGCGAACGCGCCCCGCCTTCCCGTTTTTCACGTTCTTGTGGTCGGGGTTAGAGACCTCCCCGATCGTGGCCCGACACTCCACACTGAAGATCCGCACTTCACCAGAAGGCATGCGGACATGTGCCCGATCGCCCTCCTTGCCGATCAGCTTTGCCGACGTCCCGGCCGAGCGCGCAACTTTCCCCCCACTTCCAGGACTAAGCTCCAGGTTATGGATCACCGCTCCAAGCGGAATGCGGCGCAGGGGCATGGCGTTACCAACGCGGACCTCTGCAGTCTCTCCGGACTCTACCTGCACGTCGATCTCTAAGGAGACTGGCGTGGGGATGTAACGCTTCTCCCCATCCACATAATGGAGAAGAGTGATCCACGCCGATCGGTTCGGATCGTACTCACGTGAGACGACTCGCGCTGGGATTCCATCCTTGGCGCGAGAGAAATCGATGGTCCGATAGCGACGCTTGTGCCCTCCACCGCGCCACCGCACCGTGGTCTTCCCCTGGAAGTTCCGTCCCCCTTTCTTGTGGATCGGTTGGAGGAGACTCTTCTCCGGTGCCACTGGCGTGAGTTCACTATAATCGGGAAGATCGGCGTGGCGACGCCCCGGCGATGTCGGCTTAAATCTCTTCAAAGACATACCTATCCCCCCATCACATCGATTCGGTCACCAGCGGCCAGCCGCACGATGGCCTTTCGCCACCGCGATGTGCGCCCGTGTAACTGGTTCAGTCGTTCTCGGCGAGGCTTGCCCTTCATATTCGCTGTCCAAACCTTCTCCACCTTTACCTTGAACAGCTCCTCGATCGCTTTCTTGACTTCTATCTTGTTCGCGCCGAGGGCGACCCGGAATGCGTACTTGTTCTCTTCCATTTTCGCCCACGTCTCCTCGGTTAGAATCGGGGCAATGATAATATCCTCGGCATGAACCAGTTTCGCCATGTCTAGAATCTCTCCTTCAGCTCTTCCAGCGCTCCCAAAGTAAATACAAGCTTCTCATGACGCAGAACGTCGTACACATTCACCCCAACACAGGCCAAACACTTGATCCGGGGAAGATTGGAGAAAGATTTCTTGACGGGACGATTATACTCGCCGGCGCTAACCACCACCAGAGTGGTAGAACTCATCTCCAAACGATTCAACAAGGAAACGGCGGACTTGGTTTTCGGCTCCTCAAATCCCATCCGATCGAGGAGGATGACCTTCCCTTCGTGAGCGCGATCGGAGAGAGCCGAAGTCAGAGCCCCCTGGCGCATCTTCTTCGTCAGCTTCACGTGATAGGAGCGCGGTTTTGGGCCAAAAGTAACACCACCACCAACCCAAAGGGGAGAGCGACGCGAGCCAGCGCGAGCCCGCCCGGTCCCCTTCTGTCGCCAGGGCTTGCGACCGCCGCCGCGCACCTCCCCGCGCGTCTTGGTCGAACTCGTCCCCTGACGCCGATTCAGAAGCTGCATGCGGACAGCCCGATGCAAAAGGTCGGGGTTGACCTTGGCACCAAAGATACCCTCATCCAGTTCAACAACCTGGGGCTCGCTCGTTCCATCAAAAGTGTGCAGCTTCGCTTCAACCATCACTTTTCCTCAACTGTAAGACAGAACCGCGCGGACCAGGGGTCGATCCTTTGAGCACCAGCAGATTCCTCTCTGGATCGACCCGCAAGACTCTCACTTTCTTAATCGTAACGCGGTGATTACCAGTATGTCCAGGAAGCTTCTTCCCTTTTACCACGCGTCCGGGCTCAACACAGCTTCCCACTGCGCCGGGGCGACGATGGAAGTGCGAGCCGTGTGACTTCGGTCCACCGGCGAAGTTCCACCGCTTCACCACCCCCTGGAACCCCAGCCCACGCGAGATCCCGGTGACATCGATCTTCGCCCCTTCAGAGAAGATCTCCACCCCGATCTTATCTCCCACCTTGTAGGCGGAGGGGTCGTCCACTCTGACCTCGAACAGGTGCCGGTGCGACGGGACACCCGCCTTCTTGTAGTGCCCTTGTAGAGGATGCGTCACCTTCCGTTCCGCCACCTCTTGATAGCCGAGCTGGAGGGCGTTATACCCGTCCGTTTCCAAGGTCTTTACTTGCACCACTGTACACGGCTGCGTTTCCATCACCGTCGCCCCGACGGCACGATCATCGACGAACAACTGTGTCATCCCGATCTTTCGCGCCAAGATTCCTAGAGCCATCTGCCTAGAACCTCCGTTGCTACAGCTTGATCTCGATGTCGATACCGGTGGGGAGCTCGATGTCCATCAACGCATTGATCGTCTCCGAGGTCGGCTCCTTGATATCAAGCAGCCGGGTGTGAATACGCCGCTCGAAGTGTTCCATCGACTTCTTGTCGATGTGCGGGGAGCGCAGGACCGTATAGATTCGCCTCTTCGTCGGAAGAGGGATGGGACCTGAAATCTTGGCGCGGGTCTCTGTCGCCGAGTCCACGATCTTTTTGATCGAGCTGTCGACCAGTTCATGGTCGTAGCCCCGCAGCTTGATTCTAATCTTCTCTCTCGCCATAGCTAGAGTAACCTCGACTCCTGATAATCTCCTTCCTAAACCCTTCTGGGACCACGTCGTAGCGCGCCACACGCAGTGTGTAGGTAGCTCGACCTTGAGTCAAAGAACGCAGTCGCGTAGCATAGCCGAACGTCTCCGCGAGTGGGATGGCCACGAAGACGATCTGTACCGTCTCCCGCGACTGAAGTTCTCGGATCTCCCCACGCCTGCGCGCCAAGTCCTCCATAACTTCCCCCAGGTACTCGCCCGGAGTGATTACCTCCCCCTCCATAATCGGCTCAAGAAGGTCAAAACTTCCCCTCCTATATGCCTTATGAAGCGCGGTAACTGCAGCCGCCCGGAAGGCTAGCTTGGACGAATCGACTGGGTGAAAAGATCCCCCAATCAAGGTAGCCCCAATATCCACTAAAGGATAACCGGCGAGGGGACCGTTTGTCAACGTCTCCTTCAGCCCCTTCTCAATCGCCGCTCTATACTCCCGCGGGATCTCGTCTCTCTTGACTGTATCTGTAAATTGAAAACCGCTTCCGCGCGGGAGGGGCTCGAAGCGGACGATAACATGGCCGTATTGCCCTCGTCCTCCGGTCTGCTTGACAAATTTTCCCTCCACGTCAATCGGCTCGCTGAGCGTCTCGCGATAGGCAACCTGGGGCTGCCCCACAAGAGCAGAGATGCCGTACTCCTCGCGAAGCCGGCGCACTAGGACCTCCAAATGCAGCTCCCCCATCCCTGAGATAATCGTTTGATTCGTCGCCTTATTGACATCCACACGGAAGGTCGGATCCTCTTGAGCAAGCTTCGCCAACCCCTCGGAGAGGACCCCCTGCTCGGCCTCGGTACGCGGTTCGATAGCAATAAAGACGACCGGTTCCGGAAATTTTATTTTCTCCAGGAGGATCGGGGAAGACTTATCGCAGAGCGTATCTCCAGTCGAGATCTCGCAAGAACCTACAATCGCTACGATCTCCCCCGCCTGCGTTTCATCCAAGGGAGTGCGCTGATTGGCGTGCATCCGGAA
>JAGLXM010000202.1 GCA_023132915.1 Candidatus Bipolaricaulota bacterium | reverse complement strand
TGAACCGCCCCGGCTTTTCCGGAGGCTATGTTACGTGAGTCCGGCCACCATGACCGGAACCTCCTGCCTCTGGTAGTATACCACCTCAAACTCGGCGGGTGGAATGTTCCCGATCGGCTCAAGCAGCCGCCGGTTGTTGAACCAATCCACCCAGTCGAGGGTCTCGAACTCGACGTGGTCAACGTTGCGCCAAGGTCCCAACTGATGAATCACCTCCGTTTTGTACAAGCCGATGATCGTTTCCGCAAGCGCGTTGTCGTACGAGTCTCCAACACTTCCCACCGACGGCTCGATGCCCGATTCAGCCAAGCGTTCCGTGTAACGTATGGACAGATACTGAACACCCCGATCGCTGTGGTGCACGAGACGCTCGCTGTCGGGACGAGCGTAGAGAGCCTGCTCCAGTGCATCGAGAGCAAGATCGCTGCGCAGTGATCGCGACACACGCCAGCCTACGATCATCCGCGAGAACACGTCGATGATGAACGCAACGTACACGAAGCCCGTCCAGGTTGCTACGTAGGTCAGATCCGCCACCCACAGCTGGTTCGGCCGAGTGGCCGTGAAGTCACGCTGCACCAGGTCCGCCGGACGCGCTGCCACCTCATCGGGGATCGTCGTCCGAGGCTTCCGTCCCCGAACGGCTCCAGCAAGCCCTAACCGACGCATCAACCGTTCTACCGTGCAGCGAGCTACCTCGATGCCCTCTCGTTGCAGTTGACGCCAGACCTTGCGGGCTCCGTAGACCCCGCGGTTCCCACGCCAGACTCGCTCGATCTCTTCACACAGGACGGCGTCGCGACGGGCACGCTCGGGCAATCGCGAGGGATCAGCCTGGCGTGCCTTCTGCTCATGGTAGGTCGACGGGGCGATCGGCAGCACCGCGCAGATCGGCTCGACCCCGTAGGCCTCTCGATGTTCATCGACGAATGACGTCATCTCTTCGGTCGCCGGTCGAGCTCCGCTTGGGCGAAAAAAGCCGATGCTTTGCGAAGAATCTCGTTCACCCGCCGCAGCTCGCGGTTCTCCCGCTCAAGTTCCTTCATTCGAGCCCGATCATCGCTCGTCAGTCCTCCACGCCGACCCGTATCGATCTCGGTCCGACGCACCCACTTTCGTAGCGTCTCCGGGGTGCAGCCAATCTTGCTCGCGATCGACACGATCGCCGACCACTGAGAGTTGTGCTCACGCTCGTGCTCTAGCACCATCCGCACCGCTCGCTCCC
>JAGLXM010000201.1 GCA_023132915.1 Candidatus Bipolaricaulota bacterium | reverse complement strand
TCAAGATGCCTTCCAGATGTCGCTCTAGCGTTTGCGCCACAGAGATCACCGGCCCCAAATCTGTTAGCTTTGCCCAGTGAAGACACTGTTTCCACGCCTTGCGAGCCCAGGTGCGTGTCTTGTACCCCCAGAGTGACATTGCCATCTCCTTGACCGCCCATGCCTCGGCTGTCTTCAGCGTACGCCGTCGAAGAGCCTTCAGGTCAGCCCAGCGTTGAGGACTGAGGTTCTCTGGGTTGCGTAGCCAGAGATATCGTGTTCCCTTCAAGTCATCACAGCCTTGCTCAACCAACATCTTGTGCTCACGCCGTCGCACTTTGTCCACTGCCTCGCCTAGGTGCTTGGCCACATGAAACTTGTCAAAGGCGATCTTCTCCTCAGCCCCGGGCACGTATTCTCGCGTCGAGGCAATGTAAGGAGCCCACATATCCATGCTCACCGATTCGATCTCGCCACGCTGTGCCTCGCTTAGGCCCCTGTAGAAGCCGTCCAGACTTCCCTGCTTGCGATCATCAGCTACATGGATCACCTTGCCATTCTCTTGGTTTGAAACGACTGTTACGTATTCGTGTCCCTTTTGAAACGATGTCTCATCTACACCGATCCGCTTGGGAGAAACGGCCTCCCGACGCTCAAGACCACGGCGCACGGCTCGCTCTTGGATACCGGCAGCCGCGTCCCAGCTAATCCCCAACAACCGGCACACAGCCGACAGACTAGCTTCCTTCATCCAGTTGATTGCTAGTGCTTCAAACAGGGCCGTAAAGCGAGCGCCACGCTCTGACCAGGGCACAGTAATCTGGTGTACGCCATGCTCTTCGCACTCTACTCGCGGTACATCGGCAACCAACACCGTGCGATACTGGCAGGTATCCAGATGACGCCAGCGACGTCGCCGCGTGTCGTAACCAGGAGTAGCTTTGCCACAGAGAGGACAAGTGAGCGTGTAATCAGGATCAAGCTCCAGGTGAATAATCACTTCGCCCTCCTGAAGCTGTAACTCAACCTCACCAACAAACCACGGATACGTAATCCCAAGGATCTGAGCATACAAGTCTTTGTCTC
>JAGLXM010000200.1 GCA_023132915.1 Candidatus Bipolaricaulota bacterium | reverse complement strand
AAGGTTCGCGGTCTGTGCTGCTAGGTCCATAACCGTCAATGGCCTTTAAGGCCAGCGCAGGATACGCAACCCCACTTTTGTAATCCCCTTCGCGACAATGCCGAGCTTTTCCGCTGCGCCTTTGGAAAGGTCGATGATCCGTCCTTCGATGAATGGGCCACGGTCATTGATGCGCACCACGATACTCCTCCCTGTCGAAAGCTCGACCACCCTGACGATCGTCCCCAAAGGGAGGGTCTTGTGAGCGGCGCTAACCCCATACATGTCGTAGACCTCACCGCTCGCCGTATGGTTTCCGTGGAATCCCGGCCCATACCAAGAAGCGATCCCCACCTCATAGTAAGGACCAGCCACCTGGTAGAGGACGACCAGCCCGATGAGGGTAACCGCCGAGATGAGGTAGAGAACCCATTCTTTCATCGCATCGATTATAGGGGCAACAAGTGCCTCTCACAACCGCTTACGCTGTTTTTAAAAAAATGACCAGAGCCGATCGACTATGATGTGAATCTGATTGGGAAGATATAGACCACACAAAACCGGCACAATAATCGGCTCCACCGGTGCGAAGAGGTGCAGGGGCTGCCCGATGATAAGCCCAATCCCCCACGAGATGACAAGGACAATTGCCCCCAGGTAGAGGATTCGCGTCAGTGGTCCGAAAAGGAGGTGGTGCGAGAGGCGGCGATGGGGGAAGATCTTCGCATAAGGAAACCAGAGGATCCGCCCGATCCCCCAGCGTCGGGAAGCGCGGCTTTGCAGAAGGTCAAGATCAGGGCTTAAAAAGAGACTGGAGAACAGATAGGCAAACAGAAATACCGCTCCATCGCGCCAGTGAATCATCCCCCCACGCTTAAGAATGGCGACCCCTATCGTGGAGGCCGCCAACAGTGTCATCTCGATCTTCAGGTGCGTCCTTGCCCCGGGCATGATGTGAAGAATATAGCGATCCAATCAGCATTTGACAAGAAGCGATCTTCCCTTGACGCAAGCATGAGCCCAGGGTAAAATACCTTTAGCAAGCCACAGGTGAGAGTGCTAACAATAACTCTAAGGAGGAGGAAAGCAGATGAAGATCAAACCGTTGGGGAAAAGAATTCTGGCAAAGAAAATCGAAGAGGAAGAGCGCAAGACCTCCGGGGGAATCGTCCTCCCTGAAAGCGCCAAGAGCGACAAGGTCATACGGGGTACGGTCTTGGCCATAGGGAACGACGAAAAGATCGAGGTCAAAGAGGGGGACGAGATCATCGTCTCGAGCTTCGCCGGAACGGAGATTGAGTTTAAGGAAGAGAAACTCCTCTTGGTCAAAAGCAGCGACGTACTAGCGGTTATTGAATAGTTAAGGATAAAGGGGGCTTTAAGAATGGCAAAAGAAGTGATATTCGGCGAGGAAGCTCGCCGTAAGATGATGGGGGGAATTGACAAACTCACCGATGCAGTACGGATCACGCTTGGACCGCGCGGTCGCAACGTGATCATCGACAAGAAGTTTGGCAGTCCCGACATCACCAACGATGGAGTAACGATTGCGCAGGAGCAAGAGTACAAGGACGAATTCGAGAACATGGGGGCCCAGCTCGTCAAGGAGGTCGCCTCTAAGACAAACGACATCGCTGGCGACGGCACGACCACGGCAACGATTCTCGCTCACACCATGATCGAGGAAGGCTTCAAGAACCTTGCCGCCGGTGCAAACCCAATGGAAATGAAGCGCGGGCTGGAGAAGGGAACGGCTAAGGTCGTTGAGTCGTTGAAGAAGCAGAGCCGCGCTCTTAAGACTAAGGAGGAGACGGCACAGGTGGCGACCATCTGTGCCAACGACGAGTCCATCGGGAAGATCATCGCCGATGCCATGGAGGCAGTGGGTGAAGGCGGCGTGATCACCGTGGAGGACTCGGACACGATCGAAACCTACTACGAGGTCGTCGAGGGAATGCAGTTCGACCGTGAGTACATCTCCCCCTACTTCGTGACCGATCCTAAAAAGATGGAGGTCCTCCTCGAGAACCCCCACATTCTAATTACCGATCAAGAGTTGAAGAGCGCGATCGACATCGTCCCGCTGTTGGAAAAGGTAGCCCAGTCGGGTAAACCGTTCCTGGTCATCGCCAAGGACGTCACTGGGGAGGCACTGACAACGCTCGTCTTAAACAAGCTTAAAGGCACGCTAACGAGCTGCGCTGTGAAGGCCCCGGGGTTCGGCGATCGTCGCAAGGCAATGCTTGAGGATCTCGCCATCCTTACCGGCGGCACGGTGATCGCCGAGGACGCGGGGATGCAGATCAAGGACACAACGCTCGACATGCTTGGGCAAGCCGAGAACGTGAAGATCGACAGCAACGACACCACCATTATCGGTGGCAAAGGCTCAGCGGACGCCATAAAGGGACGGATCGAGCAGATCGAGGCTCAGGTCGAGACGACCGATTCCGACTACGATAGGGAAAAGCTAGAGGAGCGCAAGGCAAAGCTCGCCGGCGGGGTCGCCGTGATCAAGGTTGGCGCCCCCACTGAGACCGAGCTATCCGAGAAGAAGCACCGCATGGAGGATGCACTCGAGGCGACAAAGGCGGCCGTCGACGAGGGGATTCTCCCTGGTGGTGGCGTTGCCCTGGTGAGCGCGGCCAAGGTAATAGAGGCCCTTAAGCTCAAAGACGACGAGGCAGTGGGAGGAAAGATCCTCCATCGGGCCCTGGAAGCCCCCTTACGTCAACTGGCAGATAACGCCGGCTTCGAGGGAGCAATTGTGGTTGAGCGTGTCAAGGCAGAGAAGCCGGGAGTCGGGTTCGACGTCCTAGTTGAGGATTACCGAGACATGTTCGAGGCCGGAATCGTCGATCCAACCAAGGTGACCCGTTCTGCATTGCAAAACGCGGTCTCGATCGCCGGAATGCTCCTCACCACCGGCGCCCTGGTCGCTGAGATCAAGGAGAAGGAGGAGATGCCGGCGATGCCTCCTCAGCCGCCGATGTACTAAGTCTAGTGACTTGTTTCCCCCCTTTTGCCTGACTAAGATCGGGCAAAGGGGGGTTTTTCTTTGCGCAAGCGACGAAGGATCGGTCTAGCACTCGGCGGAGGCGGAGCGCGCGGCTTTGCCCACCTCGGTGTACTCATCGCCCTGGAAGAGAACGACATCCCTGTCGATGTAATCGCCGGAACCAGTATGGGAGCGACGATAGGGGCAGCAAAGGCGATCGGGACAAACCTTGATAAGCTAAATCAGCTTCTCTCTTGCCTTAACTTAAACGAGCTATTACAGATCTCAGAGAGCACCATGCGCGAGGTGCAGCGCGCAATCGGACGCGGGATGGTAGAATACGTTCGTGGATCAAGCTGGCGCGAGGAGAAGACCGCCCCAGAGAAACTGGCCCGCATGTATGAACTCTTTTCTTTGTTGACTGCCAAGAAGAGCTTCTCCGAGATTAAGATTCCGTTTGCCGCTGTGGCGACTGATCTAGAGAGCGGAGAACGGGTCGCGTTGACCGAGGGCAAACTTTATCATGCAGTGACCGCAAGTGCCGCAGTCCCAGGCATCTTCTACCCCGTTGCTCACGAGGGGCGATACCTGATCGACGGTGGAATCATCGATAAGATCCCAGTTGATGTGACGATCGATATGGGAGCTCAAGTCGTGATCGCTGTTGACACCAGTTCACCACTGACGCGTCGCGTTGACACCAGCTTTGATGCCCTCTTCCAGGCGCAACGAATCACCTCCCAGCGACTGACCACTCTTCAGCTCGAACAAGCACGCAAACGGCTTGACGGACGCCTCCTCCTGCTGCAACCGGATGTAGGCTGGATAACGATGTTCGCTTTCGAGCACCTACAAGACGCGGTGCGCGCCGGCAAGGAGGAAACCCTTTCTCACATATCCACGATCAAGAAGTTGTGCGGAATCCGCAATCGTTCGCCTAGCCACCATTGATAAGGGAGAAGGTCGAATTCACCCTCCCACTAGAAAGGAGCGCTACCATCTGTGCGACGAGCTCTTAATTATGAGGAGGAGAGAGCCAGGTGTAGATCTCTTCCTGGTAATGTTGATGGAGCGATTAAAAGGCCTTACACTTCGGCAAGATCTAAAGCGGACTGAAGATTACGCACTCCTTAAAGGCCCGTTTAACTAAAAGAAGATGAATACGCTACTAATTATTGGAATTCTGATCACCGCTGGTTTCACCTTCGGCGAGCTCGTCGAGAAACTCGGATTACCTCGCGTAACTGGATACATCCTTGCCGGTGTTCTTCTCAATCCAGGCATTTTCCACTTCATGCCGTTAGAGTTTGTAGAGGCCACGGAGCCCGTTACTAACGTGGCGCTCGCTATCCTGACATTCGCGGTAGGAGGCACCCTGGCCGTGGCGCCGTTGCGGGAACTAGGAAAAGGGATCGCCTTCATCGCCCTGGGGGAGGCCGAACTGGCCGCGTTGGCTGTCACCATAGGGGCGTTGGTCACCCTGCCATTTCTCATCCACCTCGAAGGGGCAACTTTTATCGCCACCTATCTTCCGTTTGCCCTCCTGCTGGGGGCGCTCGCCTCACCGACCGATCCCTCGGCAACCCTCGCCGTCATTCACCAGTACAAGGCAAAGGGACCTGTCGCGTTTAGCATTATGGCCGTCGCTGCCATTGACGACGCGCTTGGGATTATCAACTTCAGTCTCGCTGTGGCCCTGGCAACGATCTTCACCAGCCATACAGCACTTCATACCTTATCTTTTCTCTCTCCTTTCCTTGGTATCGGCGGGGCAATCCTGCTGGGAATGCTATTTGGTCTTGCTTTTCACTTTGTCTCGCGCCACCTCCACGGGGAGTCTGAGGGACTGCTCATCGTCCTAATCTTAGCCATCCTTACTCTATGCTACGGGATTGCCACTCTACTTGATCTAGACCGGCTTCTTGCCACCATGATCGTAGGAATCACCGTGGTAAACTTTGGTCGCGAACGAGATAGAATCTTCCGTTTGATCGAAAACTACGCGGAGCCACTTGTGTTCGTCCTCTTCTTCACTATCAGCGGGATGCTCCTTGATTTTCAGATACTGCTGAAGTTTCTGCCATTGGTCCTCCTATTCGTCACCTTCCGTTCATTTGGAAAGCTCGGGGGGGCTTATGCCGGTGCCTCTCTAGCTCACTCCTCGCGGTCGGTAAAGCGCTACACCGGATGGGGGCTGATCCCCCAGGGGGGAATCGTCATCGGTCTCGCCCTTGTCATGAAGCAGAACCCTGCACTTGCTTCAATCAGCGACATTCTGCTGAGCGTGATCATCGGGGCAACGGTTATTCATGAACTGATCGGCCCGCTCACCTCCAAGATGGCACTACAGAATGCGGGTGAGCTCTTAAAACCGTCTTCGCGCAAGCACACGCCTTAATTCAGATTCTGCCTAGCATGTCGGGGTTGATATTCGCTCTTATCTTCACCCGCTTTTTTCTTTAAGCCGCGATCGGCTATACTAACCGCGTTGGGGACATAAAAGATGAAAATACGCCAACGAGATATCACGCTTGGAATCCTTTTCTTTTTCTCTCTTACCGCCCTTTCGAACGGCCTTCCCCTTCCCAATCCAGAGGAGATACCCCACTATGAGATCGTCCTTGACGTCGACTTCGCAGGAGGGACATTCAGCGGGGTAGAAAGGATCGAATTTGTCAACACGACGGGAGAAAAGCTCGATGAAGTCTTCTTTCGGCTCTACCCAAACGCTTCCGCGCTCTACGGGGACGGTCTTCTCAGCGTGGAGGAGGTTCTCGTAGAGGGTGATGTGGTCGAGACTTCGACTTCTATGGGTGAGACCATTCTGATGGTCGCCCTTCCTTCTCCCCTGGAAGATAGGGGAACCATATCTCTTGAGCTGCGGTTTAACGGTCGCCCCGCGGTATGGGGCTCCCCCGGGGGAACATCGTCGCACGTCGGCTACGGGATTTACGCCGCCTCCGCACGGACGATGACCCTGGCCTCGTTCTATCCCATCCTCGCTGTCTACGACGAGGAGGGATGGAACATCGATCCAGTATATGAAATCGGCGATCCCGTCTTTAGCACAATTGCCACATACTCGGTGAGCGTAACCACCGAACCCGGCCTTACCATCCTCACCTCAGGAAGGCTCACGGATCAAGAATTAAATGAGGAACAGTGCTCTTATCGGTTTGCGGGGGAAGGGATGCGTGACTTTATCATCACCTTGGGCAAAGGGTACACGCAGTGCATCGAGCATGTCGGTGCAGTTGCATTAAGGACAAGCTTCTTCCCAGAACACGCCCAGGCAGGGCAGATCGCGATGACCCACGCCAAGGCAGCGATTACCCTCTATGAGCAGCTCTTCGGGCCCTTCGCCTACAACGAGCTCGACCTGGTTGAGGTCCCACTTGAGCGGGCCGCAGGGGTTGAGTACCCTGGGTTAATCCTTATCGCTGAAGGATACAGCGACAACCCCTATGATCGCTTCTTCAACATCATTGTCTCACACGAGACCGCGCATCAGTGGTTCTACGCTGTGGTGGGAAACGACGTGATCGAGGAACCGTGGCTCGATGAAGCTTTTGCCACCTTCGCCTCCCTCCTATTCCTTGAAGAAACCTGTGGGGTTAAGGTCACCCGCATGACAATCGCAGACTGGCAAGCTTCATACCGATCTGCCTACGCCTGTCATCCAGAGATCTCCGTTACAAGTCCACTCTATCGATTCCCCGACTCAGCCACCTACAACGCATTTGTCTACTATGGTGGTGCACTCTTCCTCGATGAGGTACGAAGGACCATCGGTGATACCGCCTTCTTTGCTGCCCTCTCCGCATACTACCACGATTTAGCCTTCCAGGTCGCTTGCGCTTTTGATCTCCTCACGCATCTTGAAGAGGCCTGTGCATGCGATCTTTCTGAGGTTTTCTCAAGCTACCTCAACCCGCAGGAGAAAAACTGAAGCTAAATCGCCCCGCACCTTAATCTTTTGGAGAAACTTTTAACCAACATCTGGTGTATATTTAGACGATCCACAAATGCTAAGGGAGGCATCCAATGATGAATCGATTTAAGGTAACAGGTGTCCTTGTTGCTCTCCTGGTAGGTACTTTCCTTGGGGGAGCAAACGTGTTTTGTGACGAGGCAAAGCTAGTTCAAACTTCCTACCACTTAATCTCAATCGGAGGGATTAAGACCCCGCTTGCCTCACTGATTCAAACCGCCAAAGAAAACGGGTTCACCATCATCGTCCGCAGTGGCGAGGAGGTAACCTCCTACAAAGGAAGCGAACTCACGCAGGAACCAGAAGCGGTCCTTCTTGAAGCAGATTCCTTGCTCTACGTCGACGATGGTTTCCTCCTCCTGCGCGTGGATGGGGACGACTTTAACTACACAGTGCGCCCTGGTGATGGGGGCTACACGTTGATCATCTTCCCGCACCGAGACCTCCCGCAGGGAGAAACCATCTTCTCCTTACTAGGTACCCTGCAAAAATTAGGGGTGATCGGAGCAGATGGAGAAGTGACAGGGCTCAGATTATTCGAGAAGGACGCCGAGAAAGGCCCGGAACCCCCCGCCGAAGCCGCTATCGACTCTGACCTCTACGGTCTAACCGTGGCTGCGGACTGGTTCTCCTTTGCCTCCTCTCTTGGCCTCACCCGAGTGGGGCTACGGGTAGAGGTGGTGGCGGAGAAACTCCCCGGCGGAGCGATCCCCGAGGAGTTTCAACCCTACATCATTCCCGGAAGCGAGACCGCCCAACTTGCCAAGCTCCTCCTCCCTATCCATCGCCTGGTAGACTTGGCGCGATCGAGCTTAATCGGCTACGTCAGGCCTCCCTACCAACCTCAGCCGCTAAGCCCTTAAACAAGGGGGAGGAACCATGAAACGTATCGCCCTGGTGGCATTCCTCCTCGGCCTGCTCTCGCTTGGTGTTTCCGCCCAATCGACGCTCAACGTGGGGATTGATCAAACAACACGTGCGGAGTGGAACGAGGTTTTAAGCAGATTTCAAGACGAAACAGGGGTCAGGGTCAAGCTCCATCCCTATCCCAAAGCCAGCATAGCCCAACAGATCGTGCTGCAAGTAAGCAGCAGATCCGGCAAGCTGAACCTGGTAATGGTCCACAAGGAGTGGGGGCCAAACCTCCTGCGCTACCTTGCGAATCTGAGCACCTATGAGAAACGCTTCCTGGAAGAAGAGGTCTCGGCTGCCTATGTGAGAGGCACTCTTGCCGGTATATGGATTCCGTTTGCCCCGGACTGGTTCCTCGCTGTCCTCTCTTGGCCTGATGATCCCGACACCGCAGTGGCGTTCTTGGAAGCCGTAGGGAAAAGCTCACGCAAAGAGATCAAGATAGCGAGTCCCGAAGCGACGATCGCCTCCTTCCGCACGACCAAGATCGCCCGTTCGGACCATAACCCGAAGATCGACGGCTCTCTTGAGGTCCTCCTTGGTGCGGCGCAGGCGTCGGCCGGGGCGTTAGCTACTGATTTTATGGCCAAACTCCCATCAACGGCGCGAGCAGCGCTCAGTGGGTTGGCCGGCCTTTTCGGCATCCCATTCTCCTCCTCTACCTCTGCGGTAACCGTGGTCCTTGAGCCCTTGGGAGGACGGGCCAGTCCAGCCAGCGTTTCCGCCCTATCTGCCCTTGGAGTGAGCAGAACCGCGATCAAGGCTTCCACCAGCTTGATCAAGGTAAGTGTCCCCCTCTCCCTGCTTGAGGTCATCGCCACCCAATTGGGTGGGATCACCTTTATCCGCCCACCTTACATCCCGTACAGATTGGATATAACGGGTCAAGGAGTGGCAGCGATCGGGGCGGACGCCTTCCACAGTGCTGGAATCACCGGAAGCGGGGTGAAGGTGGCGATCATCGACCTCGGTTTTGCCGGGCTTTCCCAAGCGCAGGCACGCGGCGACGTACCCTACTCCGTGCATCAACACGACCTGACCGTGACCGGACTCACCACCGGACACACCCATGGGACCGCTGTTGCAGAAATCTTGCACGAGATCGCCCCAGATGCTGAGCTCTATCTGATCAAGATCGCAGACGAGGTCGATCTCGACCTCGCCGTCACCTACTGCCTGAACAATGGCATCGATGTCATCAACCATGCCCTTGGCTGGTACAACACCAATTTCTACGATGGAACCGGAACGATCGCCGATATCGCAAAGCGGGCGATCGCCGGGGGCGCCATGTGGGTGAACGCCGCCGGAAACGAAGCGGAAAGCCACTGGGAAGGGACATTTACCGACAACAATTTCGACAGCTTCAACGATCAATCTCTCACTTTTCATGCCTCGAGTGGCTCGCAGATGATCCTGTACATGACCTGGAATGACTGGCCGCGTGCATCGAGCGACTACGACCTCTACCTTTATGACCCCTTAAGCACTCTGGTTGCCTCCTCGACCAAACACCAAACTGGAACCGAGGAACCGACCGAGTCGATCATCACTACAGCTACGTCGAGCGGGACCTATACCGTAAGAATCAAGGGATCCGGTTCAAAAAAGATCGAGATCTACAATCTGTACCAGAATCTCTCACCCACGATCGCTTCAAGCTCGATCCTCGCCCCGGCGAACGTGGCCCAGGTAGTAACTGTGGGAGCAATCGACTATAGGCACTACACCACAGGGCCGCAGGAGTCGTACAGCTCGCAAGGTCCAACAAACGATGGGCGAGCAAAGCCCGACCTGTGTGCCCCGGATAACGTCTCCACGGGGACGAGTCCCTACACGAGTTTCGCCGGAACATCAGGGTCAGCCCCGCACGCCTCTGGAGCGGCTGCTCTACTGCTTGCGCAAGAGCCCTCGCTCACAGAGGTCTGCCCTACGAGCCAGGCTCCTCTCACAGACCGTGGCGATGGGAAGCGCCTATGTTTACGGAAAGGGACGCCTGATTCTCTCTTTGCCCTCACCGCCCAACCAGGCTCCTGTTGCCTCATTCACATACACCCCACCTTCCCCTCTTGTGGGATCCCCTGTGAGGTTCGACGGATCGACCTCGCACGACCCCGATGGCACGATCGTCTCCTACAACTGGAGCTTCGGCGACGGTTCGAGCGGCACAGGGACAATAGTGCAACATACATACGCTTCTGTTGGAACATATACGGCACGCCTTAGCGTCACCGACAACGCTGGAGCGACTGACTCGACTACCCGTCAGATCACTTTCGGACAGGCGATAACTCCGCTCTCGATCCAACTCTCCTTACCCAAGGGATCCTATCAGGTGGGTGAGCCGATCGTTTTAAACTACACCACAAACCGCGAAGCGTACGTCTACATCTGCGATGCGGATGCAAGTGGAAAGGTGAGCCTCATCTTCCCCAACTTCCGCGAACCGAACAACCGGATCCCCGCCGGGACGCATTCCCTGCCTAAAGCGGGCTATGTCCTATGGGTGAGCGAGCCGACCGGGAGTGAGACTCTGTACGCCTTTGCCGCAACGAGTCGGCTTCCTAACTTCCCGACCAGTTTCGGAACTACTTTTAAAATCCTAAGCTACAATCCCTCTTCTTTCCGAAATGAGGTCAGGCAAACGATGCAGTCCCAGCTTCCACCTGGAAACTGGGCTGAAGATACCTTGGGCTTCACTGTCGTCTCAACAGCACCGGTCAGCGGAACCCTGTTGGTAAGCTCCTCTCCGCAAGGGGCAAGTATCGCCATTGACGGTGTCCCCTCTGGGACGACGCCGGCACAGTTTTCGCTACCTGCAGGGACACATGCAGTGACCCTATCTCGCCCCGGTTACCGGACAACGACAAAACAGGTGACCCTTACAGCAGGAGGGACCACGAACCTGCACGTTCCACTTACCCCGCTAGCGGCGAATCAGCCGCCGGTGGCGAACTTCACGATCTCGCCCTCAAACCCGTCGGTCGGACAGACGGTCTTCTTCAACGCCTCTTTATCCTACGACCCCGACGGATCGATCGTCTCCTACGTCTGGAACTTCGGCGACGGGAACAGCGCCTGGGGGCCCTATGTCTCGCACACGTATACGGCCGGCATGACCTACCTCGTTCAATTGGCGGTCACCGATGATAAGGGGGCGAGTCAAGCTGCAACACGGTCACTCCCAGTAGCATCTGTTGTCCCTTACCCGCCTCCCTGGGGCGGCATTCCCGGTGGGCCGCCGATGGGCGGCATTCCAGGGATCTTCGTATGGGGAACTAACACGTGGCACATCACAGTAAACGCTGGGGCCACCTGGACCGGTGCCCATAGCTATAAACTGGAACTGCGCACCGACGGCTCGTTTAAGAACGTCAACCAGACGATAAGCGGTGGGGTTGCCCCTATGGGAATCGTCCCCACCCCCACCGAGGGCGGCAAGACACTAACCTTCCAGGAAAGCTTAAGCAGTGG
>JAGLXM010000020.1 GCA_023132915.1 Candidatus Bipolaricaulota bacterium | reverse complement strand
CTTGTCCGATGCGTTCCCGCTCTCGCACCCCCCCACGATCGGGATGTTGTGATGGATGCACAGCATCTTTACCAGGAACTGCTTCAGATCAGGACGGTGATCCTTGCTGTTCCCCTCTGTCACCCAAAGTTGGCCCTCCTCATTAGTGTACAGGAGGTAATCCCCCCACACACTCACCGAGGTGGTGTCAAAGTGTACATGGTGCATATCCATATCCAACGGGAAAGCCCTTGCCGCACGGAATGCAATCTGGGAGAAGAGCTGTTCTGTCCCCACGTCGTAGATGGCGTCCATTGCCCGTCCCACCGTAGTGTCGTTGAACGCCTCCGCGGGGATCTTCTTACCAAGAAGCAGCCCCGTGTCCACTGATCGCGCGAACCTCTCTAACCGATACAGAGGACTCCTTCCCGAAAGGGTGTCCAACACCATGAACTGAACCACGGTCCCCACATCAACAGCCATCTCCGTCGGAACAGCATTGTTGACCGTGTCCGCAAGCCCAATCCTTCTGCAGAACTCCGCTACAACTGGCAGGTGCCCTACCTGACTGATGTTCATGCCCTTCAGCATTGTCATGATATCACTCATCGATCACATCTCCTCTGAACAACAGTTGTTGACACTTTGTTCGATTTCTAGTATGATACAATGATGAACAAAGGTCAAGTCACAATCGAAACGGAAATTGCCAAGATCAAGAAGGCGCTGCTGAAACTTGGACACATGCATCCCGGTTCCCTGTCGCAGCAGAAGCGATCACGTGGAGGCTCGCCTCGTGGGGGCATCTACCACCAGCTAAGCTACAGTTATGCCGGCAAAGGTCACACCAAGTACGTCCGGCCTGAGGATGTCCCTGAAGTCAAGCAGGAGATCGAGAACTACCGGAGATTCCGAGGGCTCACCACGAAATGGGTTGAGCTTGCGATCGAGTTGGCGAAGCTCAGGCGTGATGAAGGCAGATTGAAGAGGAGGATTACAGGAAAGGAGTAACGGCGCACGCGGTAAACTACTACAGGCAACCGCCCATGCCAAGGTTGCTTCCGCAGGTCAGGAAAATGCTGAAAAGTAGCACTCAAGGGTGGGAAATGTGAGGTATATGAATGTTGTCAATCACTTTATCCCTCTTGGTTATGCCGTCTATGGTATCGATCACCTTGGGCACGGCAAGTCGGATGGCACGCGGGTGTACGTAAAGGGCTTCAACGATTACATAGATACTCTCAGCGTTTACGTTGATATGGTGCGCAAGTGGCAGCCGGGCAAACCATCGTTCTTGTTAGGACACAGCATGGGTGCGCTGGTCAGTGCTCTATTCCTGCTCGATCACCAGGCTGGACTGACGGGTGCAATCCTATCCGGGCCGAGTGTCAAGGTGCCTAGCAACACCTCGCCAATTACCATCAGCATGGTCAAACTCCTTTCAACCTTGCTACCAAAAGTCAGATTGCTTCAGCTGGAAGCTGAGGGAGTGTCACGAGATCCAGCAGTGGTGCACGCATATGTCAGTGACCCCCTGGTGCATACAAGAAAAACCACTGCGCGGTTGACACATGAAATACTGAAAGCGATGCAACGTATTACCGCTGAGGCGTCCAAGATAACGCTGCCGGTTCTGATTGTGCAAGGCAGCGCAGACAGGTTGGTCAATCCGGATGGTGCCCGGATGTTATACAGTGCAGTCAGCTCGGTCGACAAGACAATCGAGATCTACGATGGTCTCTACCACGAAGTATTCAACGAACCAGAACATGGTCAGGTGTTGGATGATGTCGAAGCGTGGCTAGAATTTCGTTTAGTCCTTCTGCGTAGCCCTGCTCTCCGATGACCTGCTCCTAAAAATCGATTCATAGGCAAGCTGTTGCACAACCCTCTTCTTCTTACGCGTTGCGGAGCAAGGCCGGAGGCCCAACAGAAGCTTTCACCGCCGAGAACGCTCGGAGTGATTTAATTTTCGCTTC
>JAGLXM010000002.1 GCA_023132915.1 Candidatus Bipolaricaulota bacterium | reverse complement strand
CTGTGGGATCGGTGCTCATGCCAAGGTGGCAAGTTACGGGCCCCACTTTGGAGAGGAGGCGCCTCTCGTCGGGACCCATGGCTCAGGAACGGTCTTCTTCTCCGGCTGTAACCTGGCTTGTGTCTTCTGTCAAAACTACACGATCAGCCAGTTTAAGGAAGGGCGCAAGATGGAGAGGGAGGAGCTGGCAGCGATCTTCCTCGATCTGGCCAAGTGCGGCTGCCACAATATCAACCTTGTCACCCCGACGCACCAGGCCCCGATGATCGTCGCTGCACTCGGGTTGGCAAGGGGGGCTGGTTTGGAAATTCCCATTGTCTGGAACTGCGGTGGCTACGAGAGCGTCGAGGTGTTGCAGTTGTTGGAAGGGATCGTCGATATTTATATGCCAGACGTCAAGTACGGTGAGGAAAGCGCTGCTCTTCACTACTCCGACGCTCCAGGGTACGTGCACAACATCGAAGCAGTGCTCCGGGAGATGCACCACCAAGTGGGTGATTTAGTGATCGAAGGAGGGATCGCTCGCCGCGGCCTGTTGATCCGCCACCTTGTTCTACCGGACGGTATCGCCTCGTCAAAACGCGTCTTTGAGCTGATCGCCGCCATTGTCGGGCCGGGAACCTATCTGAACGTCATGGGACAGTACCGTCCATGTTATCGGGCCGATTCCTACCCTGAACTTGCCCGGCCGCTTACTAAACGCGAGTACTTAGAGGCGGTCACCCAGGCACGAGAGCTTGGCCTTTCCCGTGCTCTTCCTTCCATTGCAGAAGGGAAATAATCGTGTTACCATTTGGCTTACAGCCTTACTAATATCTATCGCGGAGGTAACCATGCACAAGCGACTGTTTACCCCGGGCCCGACCGAGGTCCGGCCCGAGATCTTAAAGGAACTGTCTACCCCGCAGGTCCATCACCGCTCTCCCGAGTTCTCCAAGCTCTACACTGAGATTCAACCGAAGTTACAGAAGCTCATGTACACAAAGAACCCTGTTTTCCTGTTCACCTCTTCCTCGACAGGGGCGATGGAAGCGGCGGTGACAAACCTTGTTGTCAAGCGCTGTCTGAACTTGGTGAACGGCGCTTTCTCCAAGCGCTGGCACGAGATCACGGTCGCAAACGGTGTTCCCTGCGATGCATTTGAGATCGACTGGGAGGTCGCATTAAAGCCGCAGATGGTTGACGAGCAGTTGCAAAGCGGAAAATACGATGCGGTAACTTTAGTGTTTAACGAGACATCTACCGGCTTAATGAATCCCCTTCGCGAAATTGCAGAGGTAGTGAACCGCTATCCGGACGTCTTCCTCCTCGTTGACGCGGTGAGTGCTATGGCCGGTGTCAAGATCGAAACCGACGCTTGGAACATCGATTTTGTTCTTGCTGGCGTGCAGAAAGCGTTCGCACTCCCGGCAGGCCTAGCGGTCGCTTCTGTGAGTGAGCGTGCCCTTTCCCGTGCCCAAGCTGTCCCGCCGCGTAGTTACTACTTTAACCTAACGAAGATGCATAAATCCCATCTGAAGAACCAAACCCCGTCAACGCCGGCAATCCCGCACCTATTTGCGCTAAACGCTCAGCTTGACGATATGCTCGATGAGGGGTTGGATGAGCGCTTCGCTCGCCACGAGGCCATGGCAAAAATTGTTCAGTCCTGGGCGGTGAAATACTTCGACATTTATTCTGAGGAGGGTTACTGGTCAAAGACCCTTACCTGTGTTAAGAATACACGTGGGATCGCGGTTGCAGATCTGATCAGCACCCTTGCCAAGGACTACAACCTGCGGATCTCAAACGGCTACGGCTCAATCAAAGAGAAGACCTTCCGCATCGCCCATATGGGGGACACCCAACTCGACGAAATCGAGGGGCTGCTGCGGGTGATCGAGACGGTTCTTAACCTGTAAGGAGGCGAAGATGGGGTTTAAGGTACTTGTGTCAGATCCGCTGGCAGATGCGGCGGTCGCAACGATGCGAGAGGCAGGCCTCATAGTGGAGGTGAGTACCGATCTCACTCCCGAGGCCTTGAAGGAGACGATCGCGGACTATGACGCCATCGTTGTTCGTAGCGCTACCAAGGTCCGGCAAGAGATCATCGATGCCGGAACTAAGTTGAAGCTTATCGTCCGTGCCGGGGTTGGACTGGATAACATCGACGTGGAGTACGCGCGAGGGAAAGGGATCGCGGTACGGAATACCCCTGCTGCCAGCTCAAACTCCGTCGCCGAGCTCGCCCTTGGGCATCTGCTGTCTACCGCTCGCCACATCGGTCGTGGGACTGCCTCTCTAAAAGAGGGCAAGTGGGAGAAGAAACAGTTGAAGGGTGTAGAGATCGACGGTAAGGCTCTGGGAATTATCGGGATCGGTCGAATCGGCCAGTATCTGGCGCGTAAGGCCGCGGCCTTGGGAA
The DNA here is from genome assembly GCA_023132915.1 of Candidatus Bipolaricaulota bacterium. Classification (GTDB taxonomy): domain Bacteria; phylum Bipolaricaulota; class Bipolaricaulia; order UBA7950; family UBA9294; genus UBA9294. The sequence goes on along the minus strand of JAGLXM010000002.1, from coordinate 1,330 downwards.
TGCACGTGATCGCATACGACAAATTTGTCGCAAAGAGCCCTCTCCCCGACCTGGTAACGATGGTACCTTTCGAAGAACTGCTGAAGGAGAGTGACTTTGTCTCACTTCACATTCCGTACGATCCCAAGCTGGGTGCAGTAATTGGTGCAAAAGAGATCACGATGATGAAGGATGGCGTTCGCATCATCAACTGCGCACGTGGCGGAATTATCGACGAGGCGGCCCTCGCCGCTGCCTTGGCGAGTGGGAAGGTTGCTGCAGCGGCGCTTGATGTCTTCGCTATCGAACCGCCAGATACCGGTCAAGCTCTCTTTACACAGGAGAGCCTCTCCCTTACCCCGCACATCGGGGCCGCCACGTTAGAGGCACAAGGCCGTGTAGGGAAGGAGGCGGCGCAGACCGTTATCGAGTTTGCGAAATCCCTTTAGGAGGAGAAGGTGGCGCAGATCATTCCGTTTCGAGGTATTCGCTACAACCCTGATAAGATCAGCAACATAAGCACCGTTGTCACCCAGCCCTACGATCGCATCGGTGAAGCGGAGCAGGCGGTTTACTACGATCGAAATCCCTACAACATCGTACGTATCGTTAAAGGAAGGTCAGTAGTGCAGGATAATGGCGAGAACGTGTATACCCGTGCGGGGAACCTTCTGACTGATTGGTTGAATAAAGGAGTTTTAAAGCGTGATTTAGAGCCCGCTTTATACGTCTACCATCAGGAGTACTCCTTCGGTGGTGAGCACCTGACGCGAAAGGGTGTCATCGCCCTGGGGAAGCTTGAGCCGGAGCGGGTACACGCTCACGAACGGACGTTAAAAGGGCCCAAGGAGGACCGCCTGCGCCTGATGCGGGCGACGGAGGGGAACTTCGGCCACATCTTCATGCTCTACTCCGATCCCTCCTGTAGAGCCGATGAGGCGCTCGTTGCGGCGATAAGCGGCATGTCACCGACGATCGAGGCAACCGATGACTTCGGAAACCGCCATCTTGTTTGGCCGGTCACCGACCCTGAGGTCATCGCGCGGGTGCAAACCGCTCTTTCGGAGAAGGACCTCTATATCGCCGATGGTCACCACCGCTACGAGACCGCAGTCAACTTCATGCGGGAATGTGAAAAAAGGGGATGGACAAAAGCCGCTCCGGAGTCGTTTGACGTTCGCATGATGACCCTGTTCAACATCGATCTACCGGGAATGACGATCCGGCCGATCCATCGACTGATTCATGCCTTATCTGACTTTGACCCGAAGGCTTTCCTCGAAAAAGCGGGGAACGACTTTCAGGTCAAGCGGCACGCCACACTTTCCGATATGGAGAAGGCGGTGAAGGC
>JAGLXM010000199.1 GCA_023132915.1 Candidatus Bipolaricaulota bacterium | reverse complement strand
ATATAATGGCCTACTGTAGGACCCTGATCGCGCTTCGGAGCGCACTCGTTGATAAGCGACAGCAAATCCAGACGTTGGGCGATGCCCAAAAGCGCCGCTACGCCTCCGGCCTCGAAGATCACGACTTCTTTCGGCTTTGGGGGGCGAGCGGCGTAGGCCCGTGAAACGATGCCTTCGACCGTCCCGAGATACTTCTGCCAGACGATCCTTGGTTTGCCATCTACACGCTTGCACTGGACCGCGTAGTAGTATGGTCTGCCCTGCTTGATCTTCTTGATGATGCTGGCCATGACCTCCTCCTTAAAACAGTTCTCTACATAACAACACACCTCCCAGGGTAATACATGAATCGAATATGTCAAGACATACTTTTTGATCGCCCGAGAGATATGCCTGATATAATCATACAATAAAGGGGCAATACACTAAACAAGAAACGCAAAACCCCTCTACGAGCCGGATTAGGACAAATAGGTGGATGGGAAAATCAGATAAAGCGGAAACTCAGGCTAGCCAAAATCTCCCTTCAGTTGACCGATGCCATCCTCCATCCGGCCTCGTTGATTGTATAAATGAACTACATTCTCGGTCGAATCCTTGAGATTTGTCGCAATCGGATGATACTTGTATTTGCCGTCAAATAGGTCCCACTGATCACCTGCGTCACGCCGACGACGAATAACGACAAGCCGAAAGTAACCGATGCCGTCCATCGAGTGAGCGGTCGAGGCAACGCGAGTGTCCGACTGCTCGATCCCGTCTGAATCGAAATATGGCGCCCATTCAGATTCGTCTATCGCCTGAATCGTTCGCTTTAATTCCGGGTCTTTTATGGCACGAATCGTGAAGTGTATGCGATTCTCCTTGAGCCATTTGAGGACATCTCGTTGGTAGTAAGCAGCATCGCCGCGGAGCAGCCTGATATGCGTGCCAACGGGCATGCTCGCCTTGCACTCCTCCAAATAACTCAGCGCATCTTTAGAACACGGCATATTGCCTGGCCGCAATTCGGAACCCAAGAATGCTCCCAACTCAGGCAGATACGCAAGTTGCGGCTGGTAGCCTCGGAACCCCTTATACGTGCAAGTCGCCGTCCGTTTCTTCGTCTTTATGAGCGTTGCATCTACATCGAGTATGAGACTCGTCTTCTTCTATAAGCGAGCCAATTCTCCCAATAACTCACGATTCACCCGCCTAACCCCATGCAAAGCCACATTCTCACGACTGCCTCCATTATCATGCTCAACCCAGCGCTCACAGTGGTTGAGCCAACTCGTCAGCGTGTTGGAGGCCGGCGCCTTGTGGGAGCCGTTCAACGTATAAAGCAGAGAATCGGACGAAAGGTGAGCTATATCCCTCAAATGTTCTCCACCGCTTAAGAACAAACTAACGATATTCTGTATCACCTCCGAAGGCTTGAAACCGCGTCCGGAGCCAGGCTGAGGCAGCGAACGGTCCAAACGTTGAGATAATTTAAGATGCTCCCACAACTCCGAAAAAAGCACAAAACCGCCGCGCCCAGTCAACTTCTCCTTGCAACGACCCAGCTTGATCCGAGTCACAAAACCTGCTCTCATATCCTTCACCCCGTTGGTGATTCTTGTAATCAG
>JAGLXM010000198.1 GCA_023132915.1 Candidatus Bipolaricaulota bacterium | reverse complement strand
GAAGAAATACTCAAAGTCTCGGTAACCAAAAGCAATGCGCTTGATGACCTTGATCTTGTTGTTCATCCCCTCCAAGAATGACGTGGAGATCTTGTGTTTGCAGTGAGCCAAGATCCCATCCAAATGAACCTTGAGGCTTCTGGCAAAGTTCTTTACCGCCTTGATCCGGGTACGAATAGCCCAACTGTACCAGCGCTGAAACCACTTGATTGCCGCCCCTTCATAGGTGTAGCTCCACAGATGACTGAGCTCCTCCTGGAGCATGTAGACGGTGAACAGACGTCTGTTCAGCTTGAATGCTTCATCTAGTCGCCGTCGATCCTTGCATCTTAGGTTTCCGGGGTGAGTGTAGAGCAGATACATCAGTCCCTTGATTGCGGCCCTCTCTTGCCCTGTTACCTTCGCGTACTCCTCGCGACGAACCGCATCGATTACTCGCTTGAATCCCTGCTCAACATGAAACCGGTCATAGACAATCGCCGCATTGGGACAGCGTGCCTTCGTTGCCTTCTCGTAGGGCTTCCACATATCCATCGCTACCGCTTCGATCCTTTGGCACCCCTCTGGACCCAGTTGGTCGTAGAACTCCAGCAACGATGCTTCCTTACGATCTTTAGTTACCCATAACACCCGGTAGCGTTCTGCATCGGCGACTACCGTCGCGTACTTATGCCGCTTCTTGATCGATATCTCATCTACTGCCAGTTTCCGCACTCCACTGAAATCTGGTGGGTTCAACTCTCGGCCAAGTGCTTCCTTATCGATCTCCTTTACCGTCTTCCAGTGCAAATGGAATCGCTCGGCTACCGTCTTGATGCTCTGGAACAGTCGGCACTCCCGCGCAACCTCCTCAGCCAGACGTTTCGTATACCTCACTCGACTATCGATCCATCCCAGACTCTCTACCCTGACCCCGCAACTCTCGCAGTCTACATACACCTTGTCAAAATGGATCCAGGCAGATTTCCACTTGCCGTACGGCAGGTCCCTCGCGATGTACGGCTCGGAGTGGTCATAGGCGCTGTATTCCCGCCCACACCCAGAACAGCGGTACACCGCTTCATCGCGTTCCAGGTAGATATCAACTCTCGGGATCAAGTACGTTACCTTCTTAGGCACCTTGCGCATAATCTTAGCCCGGTGCTTTTTCTTGTGGTAGAACTTCTCTTCCTTCTCCCTTGTCTCTACCTGTATCGCCTCTCTGCCAAACTCGATACGCTGTACAGAAAAGCCTTGTATGGCGACCAGCCGCGTGATATCATCTTTTCGCATTGGTTCCTCCTTCTGATGCTTCTTGTGTTTTTTCTCACAAGAGCATACCGCCTGCAGTACGCAGGTCAGAAGGAGGACCTTTTATCACCCCTTACCTTGCCTGGAGTGTGAGGAACCGGATAAAAGAAGACCTTCTCACACGTGACCTCGCCTTTGCGGCACACGCAAGAGATGGTGGCGAATGGCTGCATGGTTTCAGGGTTGTGGAGAAAGCTCT
>JAGLXM010000197.1 GCA_023132915.1 Candidatus Bipolaricaulota bacterium | reverse complement strand
GGATGTATGATCCTGGCGGTATTCGTGGCATCCTTGTTGACAGCGGGCATGGGGGCGCTTCTCCTCATTCCTCGACTGCACCGGACGGGGATCGTAGGAAGGGACATGCACAAGCTAGGGAAGCCCGAAGTGGCGGAGATGGGTGGATTGCGATCCCATTTATGGGCAGGATACATTTCTGGATCTTCTATCCCTTGTTCTTGGTGCCTGCCGGTGTAAATGGTGGCGGCGAACGCGGTGAATATGCTCGCCGGGTTCAACGGGATGGAAGTGGGGATGGGAATTTATCGTGATGGGCACGCTTGCGGTCATCGCGGCAAGCATTCATACGACAACAGCGTTGATCATCCTCCACAAGAAGACGAAGAGGCCGGAGAACGAGGGTGGCCTGGGGTGGGAAAGCAAATCGGTGATCAAAGATGATTGAGAGAAGGAGCCTCACTTGATCTCCCTTCATAGCCTGATCGATTGGGAATGGTGTCGGGAGTACCGGCGTCCTGTCACCTGGGATGACCTTGTAGATCGGGAGCTAAAGGTGCATATCACAATCTCCACCCGAGCCTGGGTAGAGCAGGAACTAGAAGAACCGACACTGATTAAGGATGAACGGTCGCTCTATAGACAATGGCTGAATCAGCTGGAGCATCTCAGCTTCATCGCTCGCAAGGCCGAGGACGGAGTCTGGGATCTGATAGTCCCGGAAGATGAGTTGACGCCGGCTCTGGTTGCCGAGTATGTCCGCACGTTCAGTCAAGCGACGGAGGAGGAATTGGATGAGCCCTACGAGTTCCTTGCTGAGCCAGCGATTTGATTATACTGAAGTTCCTGAAGTCAAAACAGCGGAAACTCTTTTGGGATCTGAAGTTACTCAAGGATCGTGGTGCAACTTTCTGTCTACACTACGATGGTATCAATCAAGTCAAGTGCTCGCTTCTGTTTGGCATTGGGAGTCGTTGTCATCGTGAAACTCGGCTCGTCTGCCTCTCTTCCCTTGCGGCGACAGGTGTTCCGCACGATGGTGCTGAGATCGGTTAGCAACGTGTGGAAGCTGTGTGCTTCCGTGCCGTCAGCCAGTGTCTTGCTGT
>JAGLXM010000196.1 GCA_023132915.1 Candidatus Bipolaricaulota bacterium | reverse complement strand
CGATGGGTTGACCGCCGTGAATCAGCACCAAGTACTCGGCGTTAAGATTCCGCATCTTGTCGATGCTCTCCAGGTAGTCAAGTGGATTGCGGAACGATGCACCCCGTAAGGTTATGATCGCCGGAAACGACTTGTAGAAGTCCCCGATCTCAACCAGGACCTTCGTCTTCGGCAACCAGACGTAGATGATGTCGGAAGTCTCGCCGGGCGCGTGGGTCAGAACGAGGTCCACGCCGGCGATGGTGATCTCCAACTCATCCTGAACCGTGATCGTAGGCGGCAGATATCCCGAGGGCCCCCCGATCGAGAAGGGGAAGATCCCGCCATTCACGAAGTAACCCGGATTGCCTTGTTGCATCAAACCCAAGTATCGGACGGCCCGCGTGGCCTTGATCGGGAAGATGAGGCTGTACACGGCCCCGGGCGGGCTGAACAGGTTCTCAGCCAGCGTCTCGTGCGCGATAATCTCTGGGGAGTCATCACCGGCAAAGACGGTCGCCCCGTGGATATGGCAGTCGTGGTAGTGCGTGTAGATGATGGCCTTCACCGGTTTCCTGTCAAAAATGTTGTCGAGGTGCTCGTTGTACGCATCTCTTACGTTCGCCGCCGCCACTACGCTCTCCGCCGGGTCGATCACGATCAGCCCATCGACTCCTTCGATCAAGACCGGATTGGATCGAGCATACCCCACGGCAACGTAGACTCCTTCAGCGACTTCGTAGACTGCCTGCTCGAAGTCGGCTGATAGGGAGACGAGGAGGGGATTGGCCGGTACAGTCGGAGGATCGAAACCGAATGCCGGGAGCAAACAGCACGCCAAGGCCAAAATCACCATTGCACATCTTCTCCAACGCATAGCAAACCTCCTAGAACGGTCCAATATTGTATACTGCACCATATATGTAAAGTCGGTGGTGATCAACTCTGCTCCTCTCATCATTTAGGATGTAGATGCTCAGATCTCGACAAGCGAGGTGGACTGGGGTTAGGCCTACACTTAACACTTAATAGCAGCGTGAAGCCTGATCTTCATTCTTGTCACCCACAAGAAGAACGATTCGGCGCGGGCGAGGTTGACAAGACGTACAAATGATGCTACTATATACGTCATGAATACGAAACTGACGCTGCGGATGGATGAAGATCTGGTACGACGGGCCAAGGCGGAGGCCTCCCGCCGCGGCAAGTCGGTCTCTCAGATGGTCAGCGAGTTCGTCGATTCACTGGGCTCGCCGAGACGAGATGAGAAGAAGCTCCCGCCCATCACGGCCTCACTCGTCGGCGTGCTGAAAGGTCACCGTGTCTCTGAATCGGCCTACAAGAAGCACCTTCGGGAGAAGTACCTTTGAGGGTAATCGTCGATACCAACGTCGTCTTGGACGTCCTGTTAGCTCGTAGATCCTTCGTTGAATCTGCATCCAGAGTTTTCGCCTTGGTTGAGCAGTCCAGGATCGAGGCCTCCCTCTGTGCGACAACTGTGACAACTGTTGACTATCTTCTTACGCAATCGCTTTCCCGCGACGAAGGACGCCAAGCCCTCCGTGGACTGCTTGACCTGTTCGAGATTGCTCCGGTCAACCGGTCTGTGATTGAGAAAGCTCTTCAGAGCAAGATTGAGGATTTCGAGGATGCTGTTCTTGAGCAGGCCGGACGCTTGACCGGAGCTGAGGCGATTATCACGCGCAACACGAAGGACTTCCGCAAATCATCCATCAAGGCACTTGACCCCACCGAATTGCTCTTGGCCCTTGAGATGTAGTAGCAGGCCTACACTTGACACTTAGTAGCAGCGTGAAGCCTGATCTTCATTCTTGGCATCCACAAGAAGAACGTTTTGTCACAGGCGATGAGAAACGAGGCTTGACAACGATTTTTGGACGGGACAATTTCACCATCGATCTCGAGGCCAAGCGTGTTGCCGACAGGCTGAGGGAGCTTCCAGGACATAACACGTAATTCACTGAAAAAGAGGGGCCTGTACGCGTTGCCCTGATTCGCCCCGGAGCTCTCCAGCACAGAAACCACATTGTCCCTTGGAAACAGCGCTCTTATACTCTACCCGGAATGAGCGAGAACCTACTTTCCGACCTGAACGAACAGCAGCGGGCCGCCGTCACCTTTGGGGAAGGGCCACTGTTGGTGATCGCCGGGGTGGGAACCGGAAAAACGACCGTGATCACTCGCCGGATTGCCTGGTTGATCGCGCAGAAAAAGGCAAAACCTGCGCAGATCCTCGCCCTCACCTTCACCGAGCGTGCCGCCGCGGAGATGGAGGAGCGGGTCGACCTCCTCGTCCCTTACGGCTACATCGAGGCCCGAATCGGGACCTTCCACTCGTTCTGCGATCGCCTCTTGCGTGAGAACGCCGTCCTCCTCGGACTCGCACCCGATTACCGCATCCTCACCGAGGCCGAGCAGGTGATCTTCCTAAAGGAACACCTCTTCGAATTACCGCTTGACCGCTTCCGGCCGCTGGGAAATCCGGTTAAGCACCTGCGTGCAATCCTCACTCTTCTTAGCCGGGCCAAGGATGAGGACATCACCCCACAGGAGTACCTCACCTACACTGAAGGCCTCGCTGCGCGACTGGCCGAAGAACCAGGTGACACAGAGGAGGAACGCCTTCTCAAGGAGGAACTGACAGAGCAAGTTGAGCTCTGTAAGACTTACGAGGTCTACCAACAGCAGTTGGCCGAGCACGGGTTTGTCGACTTCGGCGACCTGATCACCCTGGCGCTCAAGCTCCTGCGCGAGCACCCACTCGTCCTTAAGCGCTACCAAGAACAGTTTCATTACATCTTAGTCGACGAGTTTCAGGACACCAATTACGCCCAGTTCGAGCTCTTAAAACTTCTCGCCGGGCACCGAAACCTCACGGTGTGTGGTGACGACGACCAATCGATCTACAAGTTTCGCGGCGCGGCAATCAGCAACATCCTCAACTTTGAGAAAGAGTACCCGGATGCCAAGCGTATCGTCCTTGTGGAGAACTACCGCTCCACACAAGAAATACTTGATACCTCCTACAGGTTGATCCAGTCCAATAACCCCGACCGGTTGGAAGAGCGTGCAGGGGTCATAAAGCGGCTGCACGCGGTGAACGGGGAAGGGACACCGATCCGTCAACACCACTTCGAGACCCTGGGCGAGGAGTGTGACTTCGTGGCCGAGGAGATCACAAGGCGGGTCAAAGAAGAAGGACGAGCATACCGCGACTTTGCCATCCTCGTTCGCAGCAATGCCCAAGCAGACTCATTCTTACACTCCCTGAACCTACTTCACCTTCCATGGCATTTCTCCGGAAGCCGTGGCCTCTACGACCGCGAGGAGATAAAGGCCGCCATTTCATTTCTCCGTGTTCTTACCGACCCGCGTGATAACCTCTCCTTCCACTACCTGGCAAGCTCACCGCAATATCAGGTCAATGCACAGGACCTTGCGCTGGCCACAAGCTTCGCCAAGCGCCGTAACAAGAGCCTATTCGAGGTGTTCCGTATCGCTGAAAAGAGTCCCGACTTCCTCTCCCTGTCAGCGGAAGGGAGAACAGCAATGACGAAGCTCCTCGATGATGTCACTGCCATGCTTCCACTTTCGACGAAGGAGCGGACAGGAGAGGTTCTCTATGAGTATCTGACCAGTCGAACCGGAACCATTGAGAAGCTCTCTAACTCCGATAAGGCCGTTGATGCGCTGCGGGCACAGAATCTGGCCAAGTTGTTTTCGATCATCGAGCGCTTCTCGCAGGTTTGCAGATACGACCGCGTCCCTTGGTTCATCGACTACCTCGATGCGTTAATCGAGGCCGGGGATAACCCCCCAATGGGGGAGGCTGACTGGGACGAGGATGCGGTGAATGTTCTAACTATTCACCAGGCAAAGGGATTGGAATTTCCCATCGTCTTCCTCGTTGGCCTGGTCGCAGGGCGGTTCCCCTCGGTACACCGCCGTGATCCGATTCCGCTGCCCGATGAGCTAGTAAAGGATCTCCTTACCACCTCCGACTTTCACAAGCAAGAGGAGCGCCGCTTGTTCTATGTGGGGATGACCCGCGCCAAGGAAGACCTGTATCTCACGAGCGCTCAGGACTACGGGGGCAAGCGACCGCGCAAGCCGAGCCTGTTCGTTTCGGAGGCGCTCGATCTTCCGCCCGCTCAGATCAAGGTCCTCAAAGGGTCACCACTGGCAACGATCACCCGCCACGGGAAGGCAAAGCCTTCACCTGCCACGCCGATCGAGGAAGAACTGGTTCTCCTGCCACGGGGAAAGGCCGTTCTCGAACTGAGCCACCAGAAGATCGATGACTATCTCACCTGTCCGATGAAGTACCGATACATCCATATCCTCAAGGTCCCCATCCGGCAGCACCATGCCGTGATCTACGGGTACGCCATCCACCAAGCGATCAAGCTCTACAACATGAATCGCATCGGAGGGAGAAAGACTGAAGTTACGGATTTAAAGGAGATCTTCCGCAAGACCTGGCATACTGAAGGGTTCCTCACGCGGCACCACGAGGAGCTGCGCTTCCAAGAGGGATTAAAGGCGCTGGAGTACTTCCACGCTCACGCGAGTGAAGATGGGGTAATTCCCACCTATGTCGAGCGACACTTCTCCTTCAACGAGGGTGGCATAAGGATCGTTGGTATCTTCGACCGCATCGATATGATCGACGGTGACGGAGTGATCATCGACTACAAGACCTCCACGGTGACCGATGAAAAACAGGCTATCAAACGGACTAAAGAGAGCCGCCAGCTAGCGATCTACGCACTCGCCTACGAGCGTCTGTTTGGGAACATCCCGGTGCGCCTCGAGCTACGCTTCCTAACGCCGCAGGTCATCATCGGACGCTACGAGCCGAGCGAAAAGACGATTCAAAAAGCGCTTTCGGACATCGAGTCTGCCGCAACCGGGATCCGCGCGGGCCGATTCCCGGCTGATCCTACCTACCTTGCCTGCACCTACTGCCCCTACCGTTCGATCTGCCCGGCAAAGCGTTCGGATTGAAGCAACACGTGTGGTCCCTGCCTGGGGTTCGAGTCCTTTCAGGTGTAACGGCCGACCACGCCAGACCCGTATCCAACCAATAAGACCAATCCTATCCTTTCCATCATCGTGGTCGTACCGGTTATGTAGCAACATGGGACTCAAAGGTGTTTTTCGGCAGTCCGAACTTTTCCCACAAGTGAGGTAAGAGGAATGGGAGGGATTCTGAAGAAGGACTTTCGTCCCTTAGTATTATGATGCAATTGTCTCTAAGCTATTTGGCCCCATTGGCCGTCTCGCCGGGGATCAGCTTCCACAGAAGAACCGACTCACGGCCTTTCTCCCTTTCACTCGATAGCATACTGTGGTTACACAAAAGCTCAACCTACACCTCCTTGGCCTGGGGAGGGAGACGATACGAGAGCCGTCTCCCTCCCCTCCTTATAGCCTATTAAATGGGTTCCTCGCTGTTTCGTGCGGGTAACCTTTAGCGGATGTTCCCCTGCCATGAAATGGAATTGAGTTGGCCGGCAAGCTCCTCGCGACCCGCTTTTCTTGTTCTGTGGCGCCGCAGACCGACTGCGACGGATTCCCCCCGTAGCGTCGCACCTCGTGTGCGACGTTCCGTTCGTCGGGCATGAAGCCCGACGCTACGAAATGACATCTCAAAACGATCCCTGTTCTACGAGCGGCGCAGCTTGTCTACGACGGTTCTTTCTTCGCTTACCCTCTTTACCCACTCACAACAGCGAGGAGCCATTAAATGGCAAAACGGGTTCCCCACTTCCGGCAACTTTCAAACGCACGTTGAACATCGTCCGGAGAGCTCGAGCGAGATGTTTTGGTGTCCTTTCTTAGTAATGAGAAGGGGCTATCTGATAAACGCCCACCAGTTCACCATCCAAGAACGTTTCCACTGACACAGCAAGTAGATCCCCAGAAGTGGCATAAATCACAGGGCGGACGATACAGAGTCCCCATGCCATGCTCCAATCAACTTCCGAAACGGCTTCATAGATCATCGAAGTCAAGGAGTAGACATCGGACTCATGTGGTTCAGGGCTATAAATCTCCGCTGCGAGCAGCTCCCCCCAGGCGTCATACACCTCAATCGCGTAAGACGTGTGTGTATCACTGACGTTTGACACCACAATAACAGTGTCCCGTTCTCCCGAACAGTCATAAACGATGGCATAGAAGCGGTCGGTCTCCGAAGCATAAGAGTGTCCGACGCTCAACACACTTGCCAGCATCAGGGCTAGCACCAGCGCAGATAAAACTCGAGCCATTTTTTTCATTCGACACCTCCTTGTACTCAAGCATACCACATCCAGTAATGATTTGGACATCCCCATAAAAGAGGCTCCCTACTCACGTAGCTAGACGATGCCAGGAGTTACCTAACCTGTGCAATACAGTCTATCTCTTTCCGGAAGAGTCGAACCAGTCTAGAGTACGGCAAAGGGCGCAATAATTGAGAAAAGCCCCCTCATGCTACCCCTGTTGCGTTGATCCCCCAGTAGCTGTTAGAGTGGTCAAGCGGGCATACCGGAAACTAACTCTAGTGAAGGAAAGCTGCAAGCACGCGATTTGAGGCGGATGTTAACGTTTTAGAAAGGAGGACATACAATGGGAGATGTACTGAGCCGGATATTGTTAGCAGCCTTTTTCTGTGCTGTAGTGGTCTATGGAGGGATGCTCCTGATAGACTCGGCCAGAAAAACAGTAGAACACGTGATAGAAGAAGGACGCATACTCCTTAACATGACAGAGGAGCAAGTTCGTCAGGCATGGGGGGAACCAGATCAAATAACTACTACACGTATTCTAATCCCTGGGGAACCTCGGCCGACCGTCAAGATCACCTCCGTTTGGACTTACCATGATCCCTCCCGTACAGTGACCTTTGAAAAAGGGCGTGTAGTGGAGTTTTCCGCGACAGAGAAAATTAAAAGCAGTGACGGGTTGACCTTCCTTAACCAAAGCTTAAGGGTGTAGGGCCTGCGGATCATACTCACGTCAATCCAACAACTACCAAGCTTGCGAGAAACAGCACTGGGTTTTGTTGTTGTTTTAGAGATCCTTTCATAAAGAGCCTCCGCTTTGTACCCTTAAGCTTGCTTCTGGGAGGAAAACTGAGATTCGCCGCAGGCGAATTTGGTTGTTGTTCGTACTGACTACATGGGTTCTCACAAGGGCACGCTCCTCGCCGGCGGGGACGAACGCCGGGACGTCGGACATGAAGCCCGACGCTACCTCGTTTTTGTAGCGTCACACCTTGTGTGCGCCGTTGCCTCTTCCAATGCCCCTTTAGCAAGCTGCGGGGTTCTTTACTGCACCTTGATGTTTTCCTTAAAAACTTCTCCAGAACGCGCTTAGGCTCTCTAAGGAAGGCTAGAGGGCCACGAGAGTCAAGATGTAGGCGCTTCCATCTCGACAATCCGATCGGCCCACAGGGATTCGATATCGTAAAAGTCGCGTGTCTCACTTAAGAAAACGTGGATCACGATCTCCCCGTAGTCGAGAACGACCCAGCGTCGTTCAGAGATCCCCTCTCGGTGGAGTGCCTTCTGTGGGAACTTCTCCATCAGGTTAGAAACGATCGCCTTGACGTGTACCGGGTTGTCCGCCGCTGTGATCACGAAGTAACCAGTGGGGATGGAAACCTCGCGCAAATCAATGACGACGGTTCTTTGCCCCTTCTTCTCCGCAATCAGCTCGATCGCTGCATGTAGAAGGGTTTCTTCATCCATCCCCAACCTCGAACCCAGCACCAGCAATCAGAAGCAGATCGGTCCCCTCGGGGATCAGCGGTTCGAGCACGGCGTAATGCGGCTCGAACTCACTCGGAAAGACGATTGTTGCCCCACTTGGAAGGGCCGCGAACAGAATCCATGCCTTCGCCTCTTCCGTCAAGACGACGATGAACGTTTTTTCGTAGTCGAAGGACTCTGCGTTGGCTATTCCTGCGATTTGAAAGCTGCGCTTGCGCAAATAGTCAGCGGTGTTACTGGCCATTAGACGAACCCCGTTTCCGTTGAACACCACCACACTGATCTCATCAGGGGTGAGCAGGTCAATCCCCTTAATCATCCGGGCGACGAGCCGCTCCATTTCTACAACCTGTGGTTCCAGATAGCTAATTTCATCGATCACTACGGGGATGCCCGGAACAGTCGCCATCTTTAGCTGATTTGATCCCAACCCTTGCAAGAGCTTGGCCAAATCGTACAAATCGATCAAGGAAAGGTCGGTGCGCAGATAGGGATGGACCGTCTTTACCAAGTCGCGAATCGTACCGAGGTCTTGATGCTGGAACCCCTTTTCCAGGATAGCTTGGATCAGCTTCTGCTGCCGCGCGATCCGCCCGATGTCACCGTTGTCACCGCGATAGCGGATGTAGTCAAGTGCGGTCTTCCCGTTAAAGGTCTGTGTTCCCGGTTGGATATCAATATGCAGAGGAGGATCGGCCCGTTCATCGTCGTAGACCATCCGCTCCTCCACGGTGAGGGTCACCCCTCCAAATTGATCGATCAACTGCTCAAAGCCCGCGTAGTCAACGGTGATGTAAAACGGCACCTCGATTCCAAGGAGAGCGGAGACAGTCCTGCAGACGAGTTCAGCCTTTCCGATCGAGTAGGCAGCGTTCAGTTTATGAAACTTGCCGTCCTCTAACCTCACCCGCAGATCACGTGGCAGCGATAAAAGAGCAACATCGCTCCCTTCAGCCACGCTTAACACCATCATAGTGTCGCTCCGACTCGTTCCTTCAACGTTATCCAAACCGAGTAGCATGATGTTACTACGCTCCCCCTGAGCTATCAGGCGCCCCACGTGCCGTTGGGTCAACAGGTACCAACCGATGAAGATGCCGATCACTACTACAACAGCACCGACGGCGAAAAGGATCTGCTTGCGCATTGTTTTCCCCCTCATATCGACCGTTAAACTCGACGCTATCACAAGGGGAAATGAATGTCAACCGCAAAACCCTCCTGACTCACGGGATCGGCTCAGTTACCTGCGCTGAAGGATCAAAAGGCTTAAAGAGAACGTTAGTCCACCGACACCTGTCCCCCTTCCAGCGGACAAAGCCACGGTTCGCCTTTCCCTGATTTCCTCTTCGGAAGCGTCCGGATCGACTAGGCTCCTAGCTGCAACATTAAGGAGGTCACGATGCCACGGATGTGCGTCCGCTTAGTGGTTGCTTTCCTGCTCGTAATGCTGGCAGCAGGAGGGCTCACCCTGGCCGAGGAGACGGGATTCTCGGGTGGTGTGGGGCTTGAGATCACGTTTATTCCTATCCCTCCCTTATCCTACGACATTGAAGCTGATTTGACATTATCGCTCAGCATAGCTTGCTTCACCTTCGAATCTGAGACCGTCTTTGCTTTAACCGGGTTTCAGTCGCAGGAGTTTGACGTAGAGGTCGATCTCGGAGCGGTAAGTATCGCCGAGGAGATCATCTTTGATCCCTACTTCAGTTGGAACCAATTGAGCGTCGATGCGCTGATCATTGCTGTGGAGACGGGGCTTGACCTCATCTTGGCGGACATCGGTATCGGTACCCAGTCCCCTAGCTACAGCATGGGTGCTGTCCTCGAGTTGAGCAGCGGGGTGATGAGCGGGTTTTCCATCACTACACTCACCGGCTTTGGTGCAATCGATCTAGTCAATGTCCTTGGCGGGGTGGAGGCTCCCTTCTCCCACAACCTCCTTGATCTCTTCTCCTACTTAGATTCCCTATTCGCACCGCAATTTACACCAAGGGTGACGATTGTTCCTGGATTCTACTTTGAGGAGGAGTTCGTCCGACTAGAAGTCGACTATTGTGGCCTGCTTTCAAGCAGCAGTACGTGGCTTGATTGGACCGGATTTGCTAAGGAAGTCTTCGAGTTTGGCTACCAGTTCGAGGAGCCAAGTCTTTCCTTCCTCACCGCAATGACCTTTGACAACAGCTTTTCCATCAGTGGGCTTGACTTCATCTTGGACCTAGAGATTTGTGGGGTTCAGTTCACTTCCTGGACAAGCTTTACTGCCCCCCAGACGCCCTCGGTGCTCCCGATCGTCTTCTCCGGCCAGAGATTCGCCGTCTCGTTTGAGGTGTTCGGTGTACTCGTAACCGCTGAGACCGACTTCGATGGGACCTTCCTCTTCGAGCGCCAGCTTCTTGCAATCGAAGCTGAGATCGAGCCGGTCGCCTTCACCAGCCTGACCGCCTTTGATAAGACAGGCTTTTCCGGGGAGTGGATCAAGGCGCAGGTTAGATTCTCCGGGGTTACCTTATACACCTTGGCAGCATTCGACTTCGGGGGGGTCATCGAGGTCTCCTTCGGTTTCGAATTAGCGTTCTAGAGTTCAATGAGCACGGCGGAGGAAAGGTTCTCCAAGCTTGATCTGGAAGAGCTGTTGAGCCTTCTCTCCACCACTAGTACCGAGACGGACGCGATTCGCGAGCACATCCTCCGACGGACCACACACTTGATGGACGAGGTAGTTGAGGAATCTTTTCCACAAAGCGGGTTTCCCCAAGAAGAGTTGTTTCATGCTGGCTACCTTGGTCTATTAAACGCCGTTTACAATTTCGACCTCTCCCACGGAAAGAGCTTTCACAACTATGCCAAAAACCTAATCAAGGGGGAGATCCGTCAGCACATCCGTGACCGGCTCAAACCCTTGGAGTTTCCGCGCTGGTTACAGGACTTAAACCGGCAGATGGAAGCGGCCGAAGAGCGGCTGTTGCAGAAAACCGGACAGTTGCCGAGCTTGAGCGAGCTCGCCGAGGCGGTCAATATTACCGAGGAGGGAATCGCCGAGATCTTCAAAGCAAGGAAGGCGTTGAACTACGTATCCTTGAAAGAGGAGGAACGAAAAAACGATCCAGCCCCCACAATTGACCTGACCAAGATTGTCGGTAAGCACCCAGATCCCTTCCCAATCCAGCACCGCATTCGCATTGCCTCGGCACTGGAGAAGCTAGACGACTTGCAGCAATTCTTACTTAAGAGTCTCTTCCCGCCGTCCAAAAGCTAGTTACTACACTGTTTGACTTTGATGCCTGAGTTCCTGACCATTTTGCATATTAGGGCAGCGCCTCTCTCAGTAATGCTCCGCGGCCATAAAGCTTTTATGCCCCAACTTGGAAGAAGTATCTCTTGTATTCTCTTTTGCATTCGCCGAAGATCGCCTTTGAAGATGGGTAAAGTAAGTACGTATGGACAGCTTACTACTCGAATATACACGTATACACGCGGCTGATCGATCCTCTACTTGTGCCGGTTCACACTCAGGTAGCCAAGATCTGCCAACGCCTCAAGTGCCAAGACGTACTCGACATCGCCTCGGCAACCGGCGCTCAATGTCTACTCCTCGATAGAGCGGGGATCAACGCAGTCGGCCTCGACCTCTCTAAGGCGATGATCGCTACTGCAGCTCGACGCAGTCCGCCCACCGTTCGTACGTGCACGGGTCGGTGCTTGATCTCCCTTTCACCGACGGATTCTTCGATTGCGTCCTTCTGCTCCTGGCTCTTCATGAACACCCGGAAAGTGAACGCGTGCGGATGTTGCACGAGGCAAGACAGGTTCTTCGCCCGAAAGGGACACTGATCATGGCAGAGTACGCGCCCCCAGAAACGAGCGGAGCTCGTCTCGTATGGGGTTTAATCACCTCCATCGAACGGCTAAGTGAGAGTGAGCACTATCGCAACTTTCGCAAATTTGTTCACGCTGGTGGGATATACCACCTGGAGGAAGTATTCCCCTTGTCAACCTCACAACGATATCCCATCTACAGCGGAGCTATACTCAGATTAACGACTGCACTTGGCTGCGTTGTTGCACATCTCAACGATCGCTATAATTTGTTGCTAGCTATAAGTTCACCTCCAAGGGGGAAATAGGTGCCGTCGAGCAAAGATACCGGAAAGCGCCAGCGGGCGAACAAGTTGCTGCCATTGGCGCTTATCGTCGCGTTAGTCGCACTGTTCACTATCAACCGTGCCTTCTTCCCCCCCCCAATGCTCCCATTTCAGGATCGTTGCGAGATGATGGATACATGGGTCACTATCACAGTCTACAATCGAGAGAAAACAAGAGCAGAACGCGCGATAGAAGCCGCTTTTGCCCGTATGACGAAGATTGAAGAGATCGCTTCGATCTATGATGAAAACACAGAAGCATACATGCTGAATGAACAAGGCCGGTTGGATGATCCCTCCCCCGAACTGATCGAGATCATCGATGCTGCCAAACACTACTACGAGATCAGCAAGGGTGCGTTTGACATCACTGTAGAGCCGCTTCTTGAACTGTGGGACTATGAGGAGGGTGCGGAAAAACAGTTCTGGGAACTGGAACCGGCTGAACAGCAGGAAAGGATATCGCAAACACTTACCGTTATTGGATCGGACAGGGTAACCCTTGCATCAGGCCCACCCCCCTCGATCGTCCTAGCTCCCAGAACTAAGGTCACCTTGGGAGGACTAGCAAAGGGGTATGCCGTCGATCAAGGGCTAGAAGCTCTGCGCAATGCTGGGGTAGTGCATGCCCTGATAGACGCGGGTGGGGATATTGGAGTATTGGGCGGCAAGCCAAACAACGAGACCTGGGTAATCGAGCTACGTAACCCGGAGAATTCCAAGGACTATCTCACTCGCTTCCTTTTAAGAGATGGCGGCCTCGCCACCTCGGGCAATTATGAGAGGTACTTCGATGAACAGGCCAGCGTTGGCCACATCATGGACCCGAAGACAGGTTACTCCTCGCACGCCTCGTCCAGCGCCAGTGTGATCGCTCCCACATGTATGCAGGCAGACGCGCTGGCCACCGCCGTGTTCGTACTAGGACCGATCGAAGGGATCGACCTTGTAAACTCGCTTGAAGGAGTAGAAGCCTTAATTGTTGGTTACGACGAACCAAAACGACTTTATAGGTCAGACGGTTTGCAGCTGTTTGAGAAGGGTGGTTTATGAACACGCGCGTAGTCGAGTTATTGGGATTGAAGAGCCCTGCTGGGGTGCATCCTCCATCACAAAAGCTAGCCGCCACGACAAGGATCGAGTTTGCCCCGCTGCCGGACAGTGCCATCCTTCCATTGCAACAGCACATCGGCGCACCGGCAAAGGCTGTCGTGAAGAAGGGAGACAAAGTTAAAGTAGGACAAGTTATCGCTGAGGCCAGCGGGTTCGTCTCTGCGCCGATCCACGCCACAATCTCGGGCATAGTGAAACAGCTCGCCACCGTGGCGAGCCCGGTAACTGGGCACCCAGTATCCGGTGTGATCATCGAGTCGGATGGGAAGGATGAATGGATCGAGCTTACTCCAGCTGATCCGGAGGCACTATCGAAGGAAGAGGTCCTCACCCGGGTCAAGGATGCAGGAATCGTGGGAATGGGAGGCGCGACCTTCCCAACCCACGTGAAGCTTTCGCCTCCTCCGGAGAAGTCAATCAAAAGCATCATCGTCAACGGAGCGGAGTGCGAACCGTACATCACTGCCGATGATCGGCTGATGCTGGAGGAAACGGATCGCATCCTGAGGGGCTTGAAGA
Organism: Candidatus Bipolaricaulota bacterium; assembly: GCA_023132915.1. Classification (GTDB taxonomy): domain Bacteria; phylum Bipolaricaulota; class Bipolaricaulia; order UBA7950; family UBA9294; genus UBA9294. Next base: position 4,458 of record JAGLXM010000196.1, on the reverse strand, counting down.
CCATGATGCAGGTTCTCTCCGTCAAGCGGGCATACATCGCCATCGAGGAAAACAAACCTCAGGCGATCGCGCGGATGCGTCAAGCCGTAACCGAGAGTTCTCTCCCCGGAGAAGTGGAAGTCGTGGCGGTCCCTGCAAAGTACCCCATGGGCGCAGAGAAGACATTGGTCAAGGCCATCCTTGGCGTCGAGGTTCCCGAAGGGGGACTTCCCATGGATGTAGGGGCCCTCGTTCAAAACGTTGCCACCCTCGCCGCGGTGTACGATGCAGTGGCTCTCGGTAAGCCGTTAGTGGAACGTGTGGTGACGGTAACCGGGTTGGTGAGTGAACCGAAGAACCTCCTCGTCCGCTTCGGTACGGCGGCCCTCCAGTTGATCGAGCTGTGCGGGGGGATTCCACCAGAGGCCGACGAGATGATCTTCGGAGGCCCGATGATGGGGATCGCTCAAGTTTCCTACGATGCCCCGATCATTAAGGGGACCAACTGCGTGCTCGTGAAGCAGAGTGATATCCGCGTAGAGCACAGCTGCATACGCTGTGGTCGGTGCATTGAGAGCTGTCCGATGGACCTCATGCCACTGATGTACGTGAACTACGTAAAAAGGGGAGCCTACGAGAGCCTGAGTGACTACCACATCACAAACTGTGTAGAGTGTGGAGCCTGCGTCTATAACTGCCCGGCCAATATCCCCATTGTATCTTACATCAAGATAGGAAAAACTGAACTACAAAAGCAGGGAGAAAAGTAATGGGCAATTCGACCCCGCTCGTCCTGTCCCCAGCCCCACATCTGAGAGGGCGGGCATCAATCAGCAGGGACATGTACCTCGTCGTAATAGCGCTTCTGTTACCGACTGTGGGAGCGATCTATTTCTTCGGGCTTTACGTTTTGCTCATGCTTGCTACCGCAGTGATCACCGCGGTGCTCACCGAGTACATCGCCAAATTGATGCGAAAGCGACCGTTCAACTTGGACGGGAGCGCGATCGTTACCGGTATCCTGTTTGTGCTAGTGCTGCCGCCACGCACGCCGCTGTGGATCGTGGTAGTTGGCTCCATATTCTGCATCGCCATCGCTAAAGAAACATTTGGTGGACTGGGGCACAACATCTTCAACCCTGCGCTAGCAGGAAGGATATTTGTCACCGTCTCATTCGCCGGTGCGCTGAACCGCTTCATCGCCCCAACCAACTCCTGGCTAGCCGATGGGATTACCACTGCCACCCCGTTAGGGGAAGGGTTCATCTCAACTATGAGCAAAGGGGAGTTGTACAAAGCTCTGTTCCTCGGTAATGTAGCCGGCAGTGCGGGAGAGACATCTGCACTGCTGATACTGATTGGGGGAGCTATTCTCCTTGCTTTCGGCGTTATCAAGTGGCATATTCCTGTGTTCTACCTCGGCACCGTGTTCGTGCTTAGCTTCCTCATGGGCCTGGATCCCCTCCTCCACATCCTTGCCGGCGGGCTCATGCTGGGTGCTTTCTTCATGGCCACGGACTACGTGACCAGTCCGCTCACAACCCGAGGGAAGATCATCTTCGCCGTAGGCGCTGGAATCCTGGTGGTGTTGATCCGGAAGCTTGGGAGCATGCCCGAAGGGGTTGCCTACTCGATCCTGCTGATGAATGCGTTCACACCGCTGATCGATCGCTATGTGAGACCAAGGCCGTACGGGTATGTGAAGGGCGTGAAGAAGGAGGCATCGCCATGACCAAGAAGAAGAACGAATTCCTCGCGGTGCTTTTTTTAACGCTTATCGTGTTCATCTCTGTCGTTGCACTCACCCTGACCAACGAGATTACCAAAGATAAGATAAAGATCGCGAATAAGGAAGCGATCACCGAGATGCTCGCCACCCTGTTCCCGGAGATGGAGGATTTTACCCTTGATGAGGAAAGCGGCCTGTATACCCCTCTTACCGGGGGAGAATCGCTCGGACACGCGTTCATGGCGACGGCGACCGGCTACGGCGGCACGATCGATATCCTGATCGGGCTGGAGCCGGATGCGACCCTACGCGGGATCAAGATCATCTCCCACCAGGAGACCCCTGGGTTAGGGGCGAAGATCACGGAGCCTTTCTTCCTCGATCAGTTCCAGGGAATAAGTGCAGAGCAAGTCGCACTAGCACGTAACGACGGGGAAATCGACGCCATCACCGGCGCTACCATCAGTTCATCGGCCGTGGTTAATGCGGTGAAGGGGGCTGTCCTTAAGAAAATGGACGATTTGAATAAAGAAGTGGAGGGAAATTAAATGTACTCCTTCAAAAAGAACTTCGCAAAGGGAATCATCCGATCGAACCCTATATTCATCCTCATGCTGGGGTTGTGTCCAACCCTGGCGGTCAGCACATCCTTGGATAACGCGGTGGGGATGACAGGTGCGTTCCTCTTTGTCTTACTCGCCTCAAACATCATCATTTCATCGATCCGAAACTACATCCCGGATCGCGTTAGGATACCAGTGTTCATCGTCATCATCGCCACCCTAGTGACCGTAGTGGATCTGATGCTCCAGGGGTTCGTTCCCGCGTTGAGCAAATCGTTAGGGATTTATGTCCCGTTGATCGTAGTAAACTGTATCATCCTCGGACGGGCCGAAGCATTCGCCAGCAAGAACGGCGTATCTGATTCCATCGCGGATGCCCTAGGAATCGGGGTTGGGTTCGGACTCGCCATCTTCCTCATCTCGTTGATCAGACAGCTTTTCGGTACCGGCGCCCTTGACCTATTCGGCCACCACCTGTTCACCATCCCTGGTTTGGGCGAAAATCCAGTAACGATCTTCATGCTACCGATGGGCGCGTTCTTCGTCATCGGTGTCCTACTGGCACTGTTTAGATGGGTAGGGGTGACCGAGTGTGAGTGAGCTCATCGCGATCTTCTTTGCAATGGCATTGGTGAACAATATGGTCCTCGTCAAGTTCTTGGGGCTGTGTCCGTTCTTTGGGGTCTCTAAAAACCTTTCGAGCGCGTCCAGCATGGGAATCGCAGTGCTTTTAGTAATGCTGGTCGCCTCTGGCGTAACTTGGCCGATCTTCCACCTTCTCCTAGTCCCCTATGGAGCAGAGTTCATGGAGACAGTAATCTTCATCCTGGTGATCGCCTCCCTTGTTCAAATCATCGAGATGACGATCAAACGCACCAACCTCACCCTGTATAACGCCCTTGGGATCTATCTACCACTCATCACAACCAACTGCGCTGTACTAGGAATCAGTTTTATCAACATCCAGCAGCACTACAGTTTCTGGGAGTCGCTCGTGGCGGCCCTGGGAGCAGGGGCTGGATTTACCCTAGTTTTGATCATCATGTCTGGGATCCGGGAGCGCCTAGAGTTAGCGGACACACCCAGGGCGTTTCAAGGAACCCCAATCGCGTTCATCACTGCGATGCTTCTGGGGCTCTCCTTCCTGGCATTCAGAGGGATGGTATAACATGGGTATCCAGACCCTGAGCGCGGTTATTCTCCTGTCATTCGTTGGCTTCATCTCTGGGATCGCTATCTTCCTCACGAGCAAGTCTCTCCCCAAGGAGGATGAGTCACTAGAGGAAGCTGCAGGGATCAAGGAGTTCCTACCCGGGGCCGATTGTGGCGCCTGCGGGTATCCTGGCTGTTTCGCATACGCTCTGGCAGTGGCAAAGGATAAGCAGGTGTTTGTCAAGACGCCCTGTCCGACCCTCGCCCAGGACAAAGAAGGGATGAAGAAGCTGGAGACGTATCTGGGGCTTAAGGCCGAGGCAAAGATTGGCAAGAAGGCGGTCGTCCACTGCACCGGGCAGTCGGAACCGATCGCCGACTACCACGGAATCGAGACCTGCAAGGCGGCGTCGCAGATCGCTTCCGGATTCAAGGAGTGCCCTTATGCTTGTCTCGGGCTCGGGGACTGCGTCGCAGTCTGCCCGACCGGAGCAATCTCAATCGACCCGGAGAGGAGGGTCGCCGTCGTCGACTGGGAGACGTGCATCGGATGTGGGCTGTGTGTAGATGCCTGTCCACAGGGGCTACCCGAGCTCGTCTCGGCGAATATGCCGCAGTACCTAGGGTGTAACTACCAGGCAGCGCGGGATATCCCCGGGAGAAAGCGGTGTGCAGACGGATGCATCCACTGCAAGATCTGCGTCAAGGTCTCACAAAACGGAGAGGTGACGTGGAACGAGAAGAAGGACCTCCCTCACTTCGACCCTGAGAAGTGTCTACCCGCGCATGCGGCGATCGAGAAGTGCCCACGGCAGATCATCAAGAAGACCGCGACATACAAAGAGCCGTTAGCGATCAGCACTCAGCTGTCAGCAAAAGCAAACCGCTCCGCTGACGGCTGAAATTAATTGTGCTGAGGGCTGACTGCTGAAAACTTCCTCCTCACACAGCCTCGGCAAAGGATCGCTTCCCCACCTGAATCAGGATAGGGGGATCAAAAGGAAGATCAAGGTCGACAGAGGAAATCCGTTCGTC
>JAGLXM010000195.1 GCA_023132915.1 Candidatus Bipolaricaulota bacterium | reverse complement strand
CTGAAGCATGCGATACCAAGCACTGCAAGTAGTACCAACGCGACTGCTGCTGTCCTACGCATATTCTTAACCTCCTTAGAGGGCCTCCTGCTCTCACAGGATCTATCTCTTGATACAACTTGGTCTTAAACGGATGATTCTTCTATTTGGCCGATACTCGCCTCCTTCGCATCCTACCAGCTTACCGCAAGTGACCCGCGAATCTGGCTGTTGAGATAGGGATGGGGGACAACAGCAAGATCAAAGGCGAAGTTACGGAATCGCGCACCAATTCCCAGGCTCCATATCCAAACACCTTCATTCTTGAGCCCGGTTCGGAAAGAGACAGCAGGAATTGGGGTCCACTCTACACCCAAATGGATGCTCTTCTCGCTGGTGACATCCATTGCCAGTATTACTTGGTCCAGGAACTCCAAAGATGTCCCAAGGATCAGCTTCCGCGGCCAGTTCTCCTGATGTCCACTTTCATATTTGATCGGCAGTCCAATCAGGTTTTCAATGACAACGCCAACGCCATAGCTTGTGATAATGGGCATTCTGGGAGATGGAAATTCGCTACGGAAGAGAAACGGGAGATCGATGGCAAATCCGGCCCCGCTTCCTGGGTCTAGCGTGCTTACCTTGAGAAGCTTTGCTTTCAGGCCAAACCCGATGTTTTCAGCCAGCGGCATCCGCGCAAGGAAAGGCAGATCACCCGCCTTTATTCCTGCCGCGACGATGAGGGCGTAGTTGCGATAACTGAAGGTACCAAGCACGTTGCCGAACTCGTCGGTTTCGGGGACATCGCCAAAATCGAAATAGTGGACCCCAAAGCCAAAGTGTGGCAACGAGGCGGAAAGATTTCCATAGTTCGCTGTGCCTGGCCGCGCTTCATATGAGGAAAGGACGGAAAGACCTTGTCCCCACGCCAGCCCCGCAGGGTTGTAATAGAGAGCGTTCCCATCATCGGCAAGGCCGACAAAAGCTCCTCCCATCGCAAGGGGACGCGCTCCCATACCAAGATCGAAGATGGAAGCAACATTGCTGTACTGCTCGCCACTCACTGAGGCAGCCAGTAGCAGTACTACCGCAGCACTCGCCAGCACAACCCTTAATCCTTTAATCCTCTACCCCCTTTACTCC
>JAGLXM010000194.1 GCA_023132915.1 Candidatus Bipolaricaulota bacterium | reverse complement strand
AGCTTGTCAAGAATCTCTTTATTTGCCATGTGATTCACCTCCTTACCACTGCGGTTGTTTCATGTTGTAGGTAACGCTGTCGAATAGCATCCAAAGGCTCGATATTTCCCTCAGCTCCTTTTAGCTGCCAGAAGTCCCAACCTGGCGGCGCGCTGACGTTGTACTTGGCTGTCACTGCACCACCTGCTGCTGATGGAGTCTTATAGCTATTGCCCTCAAACGTGATAGTACCATCAGCTTGCGCTTCAGCCGTGTAGCGGGTCCCTTTGTATTCTGAGAACAAGGTTGTGCCCACGGGGAGAAGTCCTGTGGCGATCAAGTCTTTCAAGCTAACACGGGCTCCACCCTTTTTAGTGCGCTTCGCGATCTTCTTGTCAACCTTCGGGGGAAGAGTCACCTCAACGTCTTGAAGCACTCTCGCAGTACCCTCGTTGAGCATCTTACGAAGTGATCCTACAATGTCATCAGCCGTGACTACCACTCCAGTGTCCCTCTTAAGGACGCGGCGTACGTCCCTGAGCGCTTCAGGTGAGAGAATTGCTTTGAGCAAACCGCTTGGCTGAAGTACCTCGGTTCTCTTCCAGAGTTTGTCCAATCCACCTCTCCTTACACGCGTTAGACTGATGAGGTCGAATTTGTGTCACTGGCCGGGTTAGTATCCCCGGGTAAGGGTCACCTGGTGTCCCCGGGGTATGGTCGGCTGGTATCCCCGCCCAAGATCACTTAAATATCCTCCATGTTGAGCAAACATGGAGGTGTAGATGGAGCGGGTACACATGAATGACATACAAGAGATCATTTACAGGGTACGCAAAGGCGAATCAGTGGAAGCGATCCACCGTGACACGGGTCACGCCAAGAAGACGATTCGTAAGTACCGCAAGTTGGCGGAGAAACACGGCTTTCTGGAGAAGGGTAGAGGGCTTCCTACTGTGAGCGAGCTAGCTGGAGTCCTTGGACCGGTGAAGCAGCTCAAGCAGTGCGTGAGCACGGTGGAGCCGTACAAGGAGGTGGTGCAGGAGTACCTTGACCGCGGGGTAGAGAAGACGGTCATCTGGCGAAAGCTACGTGAGGATCATGGCTACACAGGTAGCTACTCGTCAGTGAAGAGATACGCTCAGCGTCT
>JAGLXM010000193.1 GCA_023132915.1 Candidatus Bipolaricaulota bacterium | reverse complement strand
TTCCAGAAGCTGTATCTGCGAAAGACTATCATCGATAACAGGTGAAATTAGTATCTTGCCATCCGGGTGAAATGCAAATACGCGAACATCCCGATAGTTGTAATGCAAAACCGGATTTGATATATCCGCAAGCGCTTCCCAGCCTTTTTCCCTTATCAACTGAACAGCGTTATCCACAATTATCCTGATAAATTCCCTTTCTTCATGGGGATAGTTCAATCCACCACCGACAAACAGCTCTTCACCATCGGGTGTTCGAACCTTAAAATGGCAGGAGGATTTTGGAACAGGATAAAACTTGCCCGGTTCCCACCAGGAATAATGCACCCATGCATGGGGATTGTTCCCATCATCTAACGCGCTCAAAATCAGTTGGATAATCTTCTTGCCGTCCTTATCGGTGACATCATGCAGGTTTTTGCCCTCCAGATCTTCCATGCCGGCATGATAGATGTTCTTTCCGGTCATATCGTAGATGTAGAGGTAATAATCTGTGGTGTTATAAAGGTCGCGATTGTCTCTAAAATAATCCAAACTCTTCAGACCGTCTTTTCTCAGCAGTAAAGTGGCATCATAGACGAACTTCACCAAATCTTTTGTATCACGGTATTGATACATTGTAAGATCCAAATCTTCATGTTTGTTGGTACATCCAGATGTGAAGATTACTAAAATTATTAACATAACCGTATAAATAACGAGAAGATTCCGTTTATTTAATAAATACATGTTTTCTCCTCCACAAGGACATGGAGTGGAGAACCTGCACCATTATAGGGGCTAATTTTTGCTAAGTCAAGCCGATTCTGCGGCCGTGCCGTATGTGAGGATCACGCCTCCGAGATGCCGTTCATCCTAACTATCTATGTTGGGGAGAACCGCGTTCCAAAAGCGGTCGTGGTGGCCAATGCGCTCTGGTGCGGGCAGTGTCGGCCACAACCGGAGCCCATCGAGATGCCTGAGGCCTACTGACAGTTGGAGGCAAGACCCATGCCTAAGGGACTTTTCGAGCGTCTACAAGATGAGATAGAGACCCGTGAAAAGCGTGAGGGGATAACTCCCGTGGATCTGCTCACCCTGCCCGAGAACCTGCGTGGCCTTATGTAGTAGGTCATGCGACGGGGACATATCAGCGCCGCCGAGCTTGTTCAGGAATTCGATATCTCTGAGGAAGCTATTGAAGCGCTGTTGCAGAGCTTGGTGGAGAAAGGATACCTGGCGCGGGTGCCGGGAACGCCCCCACCGCGCTACAAGGTGGCGCTAGGACGCAGGCGGGTCCGGCAGGTACCCATTAGGCATCTGATCTGCTCTGGCGGGCAAGGTCGAGGAAAAAGGGTGAGCTGTTAAAGCAGCCCGCCTTCACCTACATATCCAGTGCGAGGGCATCGGCGTGGACATCGGGGTAGATCAATTCATCCTCGGATCCATCCCACAGGTTCGCTCGATGGATCCCGTCGCTTGAGGACCAGTAGATCTTCCCTTCGTTCGCATCGATGGCGAGCGCGATCGGCGTGTCGGCGCTCATCATGAGACCCGAAGATTGATATGTCTCACCGGCATTCCCGAACCAGATGCTGTCCCCCGCCGGGTCGGTCCAATACACGTTCCGGGCGCCGGTCGGTAGGCCGACGTCGAGCGCAATACTCCCGATCGCGGGCCGCTGCTTGAACGCGGTGTGGTCAGTGAAGGCGTCGAGATTCGTCCGGTGAATGGAGCGTTCGTCGTGCACCGTCAGCGGTCGGGACTTGGACGCGGGAAAGCCCCCAGAGCCAAGGAACTTCTCGTACCAGTAGAGCCGGTCATTCACCGGGTCGATGGCAAGAAGCCAAGGAACGTAGTCGTTGTAGGTCCACTCCCCCGTGGCTACCGGCTTGCTCGCCCAGGCTCTTGCGCCGCTTCCGTTGAGGTTTGCTCTCCAGATCTGCGCGGGACCACCAAGATACTCGGGCCACACAATCCAGTACACCTTCCCTCCGACTGGGTCGACGGCAATGCCTTGGAACAAGTTATTTCCCTCGTGCAGCGTCTGCCGGCCGCTCCCATCAAGATTCGCCCGCTCGACCTTATCGTCCGTCGTCCAGTAGACCTTGCCGCCTCCAACGTCGATGTCCGCCAGGTGGTGGTATGCCGAACCCCTAACCACGGTCGAGATCTCCCCGCCGGAGCGCGGACCTTTGTAGATAGTGTTGCTGCCTTTGTCTAGCCATACGATCGGTCCCAATGGCGGCAGTTTCCCAAGCCTCACTGCGACCTCGACCAGATCAGCCTTGACGACATCAGCCACCTTACCGTCGGCGAACTGCACCGTCAGAGCCACGGTGAACGTACCCTGAGTCCGGTAGATGTGCGCCGGAGCCGGTTCGGTCGACGTATTCCCGTCCCCGAAGTCCCACTGATATGCCACGACGGTTTC
>JAGLXM010000192.1 GCA_023132915.1 Candidatus Bipolaricaulota bacterium | reverse complement strand
TTCGTCACCGTCCCTGTGAAGAGCAGCCAGCCATCGAGCTTCTTTCGCGCCGCTTCCACGGGGTCACTGCCGGCCTCCCTGGCTTCTCGGATCGTCTTGCCCAGTTCGTAGGCGTAGGTGAGCGTTCCAGGAACCACACACTCTCTCATCTGCTTGCCCTTCAGCAAATAGGCGGTATTCCCTACCAGATTAAATGCGACGGTGGAGACGAGCTTCCCGATCTTCTCGGCGAGCGTGTTGTTCGCAGTCTCCTTGATGATGCAAATGTTGCCCCATTCATCCACGCTGCTCATCGGCGTCATCGGGTAGCCTTTTAGGTTAGGGGTATTTTGGGGAATCTCCGGAATGGCCCTCCCAGCCCCGTAGTCTCCATCGACAATGGGAATGCCGAGGTCAGCTGCAGCTGCTACCGGATCTGGCGTATTCGCCCCTCCGATCTCCAAGCACACGAGAGCACCTATCTTTATCCCTTTATACTCTTCGAGCTCCTTTACCGCTTCTACAAGCTTCTTGGGCTTTTTGACTTCCTTTAGGCCCCACTCGTCCATCGTTTTCAGGATCTCCGGTGTGCGCGGCGCGATTGACCCCATCCCGTACGTACACACCGTCCACGTCTCATCGCCAATGGTATTCGGATCAACCCAGCCGAGTTCTTGTCCCTCTTGAAAGGCCCTCATGAGGGATTTCAGTCCGTCTTCCGGCAACCCTCCGCCTCCTGTGCCAAGCAAGGCACACCCTCGTACAAAATCCTTAATCTTCACCTCGGTATCCAGCTTAACGACCACTGCACTCACCTCCTGATAATCCCTTTTCTATTTTGTCTCTCCTGTTCTTCGCATTCGTAGCCGGTCGATGATCCTTCTGACGTATATCATCAGGTTGTCGCCGATTCCGCCAGGCAATCCCAGCATCACAAAGACAAACGCCGCGCCAAAAATGATGGAGAGATACCGCTCAATGCCGGCAAGCGCTTCTGGAACCAGTCGAATGAACAGAGTCCCAATCAGTGGCCCAAAAGCAACCTTGCTTCCCCCAACGATTGGAATGAAGGTGATGTAAATTGTTGTTATAATTCCGATGTCAATAGATGAGATTGAGCCGATATAGTTCACATAGAGGCCACCGCCTATTCCGGAAACAAAGCCACTAATAGCATAGGCCAGTAATTTGTATTTAAAAGTATTAATACCGACCGCTTTTGCCAAATCATCATTTTCAGCAATAATGGTTAAGATACGTCCAACCTTTGTACGTAACAGCCAGAAAAAGGCGCCAGCAACGACACCCGCCACCCCAAGGACAAGCCACAATAGCCCATCGAATCCGATCAGCCCAGTGAGCCCGCGAAACGACATCCCGCTACGGCCGCCGGTGATATCCCGTAGCGCTTCAATAAGGCTGGGAAATAGGATAACAAGAAGGAAAGAGACCATGCCCACATAAAAACCCCTTGCGCGGCTTGTGGCGACAAATAGCGTAGCAGCCAAAAGGGAGCTCAAGATGGCGCCCAACAATATGCCTCCCCACAGGGGCCATCCGTACACCTCGGCCGAGACAATGCTTGCGAAGGCCCCTACGGCCATGGTCACAGCATAGCCGTAGAATGGCTGCCCACATTTCGAAAAAAGAAACCATGCCACATATCCTTGTATGAGATATAGCAACACATAACCTGTAAACCATTTATAATAGCCGCCGCCTCTGATGAACAAGAAAGACAAAATAAAGATCGCGATCAGCGTAAGCACTTCTTGATACGGACGGGTTTTCATAATGGTTTAACCCCTTCCCAAATCGTAGTTTGCGCGCCCTGCTAGACGGATCGCTCTGAACCAAGGATGCCCCTTGGCGCTACGATGAGCGTTATCATTGCAATACCATACAGGATCACACTCTGCCAACTTCCACTTACAAGGTAAGCACTAAAGCTCAACACCAACCCGATGATCAAAGAGGCCAACATGCCGCCTAAGATATTCCCGATGCCGCCTACAACAGCTATAATATAGCCCAAAAAAGTTAGGTCAAAACCAGTAGTTAAAGTTAAATTATATAAACTACCCCATATGATTGCGCCAAAAGCTGCGAGCATACATCCTATCCCAGATGCCACATTAAACGCACGACTAGTATTTATCCCCACTATCTTGGCAAGTCGCAGGTTCTGCGACGTCGCTCGCCATGACTTGCCAACCCGGGTGTATCGTTCCACCGCACGCAGAAGAAGCAGGCTGCTAATAGCGATAAACAGCGCAAGGAATTTGAGTCCGCTTGTTTGCACGCTAAGGATGTTAATCGTTCCTAGACGGGAAAGCGGGATTCCAATAATAGGCCGGGGAAAGATCACCCGGGTCAATCCAACAAATATCAAACCAATATTATTAGTGATGAGAAAAAATAAATTAAGATCTCCACCGCGCCTTGCACTTAAGGGAGTAAGCAGCAACGCTTGAATAGCATACCCCAATGCAAATCCAACGGCAAGGCCTACTACAACCGCCAACACCGTATTGTAGGGGAGAAGATACCAGGTTGTAAAGGCGCTGAAGACCCCGATACCGCCTATCGCGAAATTGATGGTCCCTGTCATTCCATAGATGACGGCGATGCCCAATACCGGCAGCGCAACGATTCCCGCCATGATGATTCCGTTGATGAACCCGTTTAAAATCACGTTGCAGTCACCCTCCTCTGGCCAACACGAGGCAAGACGCCCTAGGCATGCAGACCCAGATACAGCTCTTTTACCTTTCCCTTATCAACCACGTCCAGGCTTTCACAGAATTTGCTTTCCCCTGCCTCCATTCCTAAAATGCGGTCGGCCACATTCAATACCTTAATATTTTGTTCACAAAGTGCGATCGGGCGTTTAGTATCTTCTTTGAGCTGCCTGAGCCGTTCAAGTAAATTGGTAACCAGCTTCGGCGCCAATCCAACCGAAGGCTCATCGATCAGGAACAATTGAGCGTTCGCTACGATACCCACCCCTACTGCAAGCATGCGGCGCTCGCCACCGGAGAGCGTGTTGGCGATTTGCCTCGACCGCTCCTTGAGCGTAGGGAAAAGCTCATAGACATAATCCATCTGAGTCTCCCTCTCTCGGGCAGGCATCAGTACTCCCCCCATTTCAAGGTTTTCCTTGACCATCATCCCCGGGAAGATGTTTTCCTCCTGCGGAATAAGCACGATCCCTAACTTTCGTCGCTTATGAACGGAGGAGTGATCAATTCTATTGCCTCGGAAACTAATCGATCCTTGGCGCAAAGGGTGTAGACCAGCGATGGACTCGAGCAACGTCGTTTTCCCTGCTCCATTGGGCCCAACGATTCCAAGAATCTCGTTCTCGGAGACAGTAACACTCACGCCCTTTACGGCCAGATTGACCCCATAGGCGACAGACAATTCGGAGACTTCCAGGACGGGATCACTCATAATCCTCTCCACCGGCTTCCAGATAGACAGCCAGTACAGCTTCGTTATTTCTAATCTCGTCCACGGTGCCTTCCGCCAGCTTTGTCCCTTTGTTGAGGACGACTACCCAATCCGAGGTTTTCATGATCGGCCCCATTTCGTGGCCGACTTGAAGGATCGTAGAGCCCCCGTCTCGCAATGCCCGCACGGCATCACAGATCTGCGCGGTCTCCGATGGAACAAGCCCGCCCAACAGTTCATCCAAAAGCAGAAGCTTAGGATGGGTCGCCAACGCTCGACCCAACTCAACAAACTTTGCTTCTAGAGGTGGCAAGCTGGAAACCACAACGTTTGCCTTCTCCTTTAGCCCGATGAAGTCAAGTATCTCGAAGACCTCATCGAACTTGTCTTTTACCCAGCCTGGTTCCTTAAGCATTCCTCCTAGTACATTGTCGAAAACAGTGAAACTTGGGAAAAGCGTTTTAAGCTGGTAGGTCCTCGCAATGCCCTTACGGCACACCCCATACGGTCGCATCCCCGTGATATCATCGGACAGAAACGTGACCGTTCCTGAGTCGGGACGCAGGGCCCCGGCCATGATATTAAACAGGGTGGTCTTACCGGCACCGTTGGGACCGATCAAACTTGATATTTTTCCTTCCTGTATGCTGAAGGACACCTCATTCAACGCCTTGAGCCCGCCGAAGTGCTTGCTGATATTCGTTACTTCAAGAATAGTCTCCATTGTCTACCTTCTACTATAAGAAAAGAAGTTGTCCACCTCAAGAAAAGAAGCAGCCTACCTCCCACTCGAAAAGAGGAGATAGGCTGCTTTCCCTTACACGCTTTTCCCTTTCCTATACGGAGCCATGTTCCTTTCCCTTAACAGGCACTCGACCTGCTAGCCAGCGGGATAGTCTTCTCCAGGCTCGAGCTTGGGATAGTCCTTAATGACGTCAAGGACCGCGCGCGAGGTCAAGTCAGGCGTTGAATAGGTGCGCACAAGCACCGGATGGAGCCCGAAAGAGGGGTCCAAATCCGAAGCAGCACCGGGCAGGAATTGAATGACGGCAGCCTCTGCTCCCAGGTTTTCCCCGTCCGGGCCCATCGGCCCCATCGGGCTGATACAGACATTCTGGAACGAGGTTTCCTGCATGGTTTTGATGATCACGTCCGGGTCTTTGGTGCCCGCCTTTTCAAAAACTTCCTTGAGCCAATAGATCGCTTGATAATAGTTGTTCGAGTAGGTCTCCGGGTAGGACTGTTCCCCATAGGCGTCCTTCCACGCCCTGACATACGCGCGCCAACCGTTGGTAGTTGGATCGTGGTCCGACAACGTGTAGATGCCCTCGGCACCGTACGCGCCGGTCACCTTCGCTCCACCCATATTGGAATAGGTGGTCCCATAGAGGATAATGCGTGGCGCCGCGCCAGCGTCCTTCA
>JAGLXM010000191.1 GCA_023132915.1 Candidatus Bipolaricaulota bacterium | reverse complement strand
GGCACCTCCGGTCGACGACAAGAAGCAGGAGGCGTGGGACCTGGTCGTCGAGACCTACGAGGCGTTGGTGGAAGAGCGAGGTGAGGGCGAGAACATCTGGGGGTCGATGATCAAGCAGACCCTGAAGCGGCGCAAGCCCGGCTTCAGCGAATCCTACTACGGCTTCCGCTCATTCGGACAGCTGCTCGAGGAGGCCGGTGCGAACGGCATCCTCCGTCTGGAGCGAGACGAGAAGTCCGGCGGCTTCATCATCAAGAGCGCTCAGCCGTCGTAGTCGCTGCTATCGCCATTGGGGAATCGGGGCACATACGACAGGAATCGGAGGGCATACTCGTGATTCCGCTCTTGTCGCAAGCGGAATGAGTACTGCGTTTCCGGAATTCCCGGCTCTTCGACCAGAATCTCTGGCTCCTCGCTATTTCGCGGGAGTAACTTAAGAGAAAGGCTGAAACGACAAGACTCTCGCAAAAGCGCTAAGAACGCGAAGGACGGAGAAAATGGAAGACACAGAAAACCAGTGCCTTTCTTGGTCTCCTGTCTTGAAGTTGAACCTGGCTATGACCAACAGCAACTGCCTAACTCTGAGGAGGCCAGGAATGCAGGGAAAACACATCTTAGAATGATGAGGACAAATAACCCTTCGCGATCCTAGCGTCTTGGCGAGAGAACGGGGCTTTTCACGAGAATGGGGAATTGGCGGTTGTCGCACAAGAAACTGTGATTTTTCCTGCTTTCCTCAGAGGGAGAAGATCTTGATTCACGAGAGCAGGCCAGTTCCGATGCCAAGTGGCTGATTACCCACACCAAATAGCGAGGAACCGGTTTTGTTAAGCAAGGAGGCGTGAGCGCCGCGGGCACGTGACCCGTTGAGGTCGTGGTATTGGTTGCGACACATCTCCAGGACAACCTTATGCTGGTCAGACAGCGAAGAGATACTTCCGACAGACCGGGTTCGAAGGGAGGATGACGAGATGGCGACTTGGGAGGTGCATCCAGGCATGAGGACTTGACACGGCGCGCGCTTTCAGAGATGTCCCCGGAACTCCGCCCGGAACTCCGGTGTTGACAGGCGCTCAAGATCCACCACAATGAAAGGCATGAGCTGTGAGGAAAGGGATCTGTGGGCGCTTTATTCGTCCATCGTCGATGAACAGCATCGGTACCTTGATCGACTGCAGGGGAGAGTTTCTTTCTACACAGGTCTCCTGATAACGCTAATTGGCGGTAGTGTCGTCGCGTTTCTCAAGGCACCTTGGATTCTCAATTTCGTGCTGATGTCCGTTGGAGGGTTCATTGTGTCATTGGCTGCATTCTTAGCGACGCAAGGCATTTTCAGGACATACCGCCTCTTCACGGAGTGCATATCTACCAGAGCCAAGCTTGAGCATTCTTTGGGCATTGACGCACCGCGGGGAGCCGGAGCTGAATCGAGACCAGGTGATTGGATCAAGTTCGAACCATATGTCGCCTCTAGGCACCTGAAGAATCGAGAGACCCCCAAGGGCAAGCCATATCAATCCTCGGCGGAGTTTGAGAAGGCAATGCAGAAGAAATGGTTGAACTTCATCGGCATCACGCATGCAACCTTCATTGTTGCACTAATCATCGGTGTCATTCTCACGGGCTTGGGGATTGCCCTTCTGGTGTTGAACAAGTCGGGAATACTCGAAGCGCTGAGAGCCGCGAGCGGGATGTAGGAGCAGACTCTGCAATGTCGCTAGCAGGGATTCCACGCTGCCGTATGAAGCCACTGGCACTGCGGGGAGGGAGGAGAGCTAATGAGTGACTGGTCTGTGCTGTCCATAGGGAGGCTCCAGCTAAGGTTCCGAAACTCGATCCCCTCCTTCCTTGGTTTTCTCTTCGACGAGGCCGACTTCTATTCGGCCAAGAGCGAGGAGTGCGAAGGTGAATGGTGGTGGGAGGAACTGGGCTATGCGACATCGGTTAGGGACGCGGTCGAGACGTTTGAATCGCAAGGCTACTCGCTTGCCGTGTTCTCGAGTATCTACGAGTTCTTCCGGGACGATATCGAGGATGTGTATCGTCTTCTTCTGGGCGAGAGCATTGCTGAGCAAGGCTCGTACCACAAGAATGACGAAGAGATCGACGCTGAAGTGGAGCGGTACCTCTCCAGTTTCCCGGCGTCCGATTCGCAGCAGAAGCTAGGAGACTTCTCGGATCTTCTTCGAGGTGTACTGAGGGATGCTGGCGCGATGACGGAATTCGATGCCCCATATGCGTTGAGCTTGGGGGATGGGCGAACCCTCGAAATCCCAGCTCCCGACTTCCTCAGAGTATCTGGAGGGGAAGCGAGTTCCATCGATTTCGAGTCGCTGCAGATGTACTTGCAGCAGCATGTACACCGTTTGCCGCCAGGGATCTGCCAGGTCGGCTTGTTCTTCGATGAGCACCTGTTTGAGGAGTATTCGGAGATTGTCTGGCTAACGTTTGTCCGGCTAGCACTCGATTCGGCAGACGAAGATGCTGAGGTTCGGCTGGAGCTCAGCGACATCCTGGAAGACGAGGAAGAGGCAAAGGCGATACCAAGTGACCTCGCGCGGTCACTGGTCCAGAAGGTCAATCTCTACAACCGTGTGTTCCAAGTGCTGTTTGAGAGAGAGGACCACTTCAGGGAACTGGATCGGAAGACGAGAGGGCGGGATCTCCTGGCAAGATGCAGGCGGGAGAACACGGCGAATGCTAAGGGACGTCTTCTTAAGCAGTTGGCTCAACTGCTCTTCACCGATGGAGAGAGACTCATTCTATCTGACAAGCGAGTGAGCACAGGAGATGAGGAGATTGATCTTGTGCTACGGAACAACGTGGATCGACCCTTCTGGGTTGCGTTGGGGTCTCCGCTATTGCTTGTGGAATGCAAGAACTGGACGGGGCCTGTGCCCAGCGCCGCGATCCGGGACTTCGAGATGAAGCTGGTCAACCACGGAAACATGGCCAGGATAGGGGTGTTTGTTGCGCTAAACGGATTCACCGGGCCGGTAGAAGACCAGATGAAACGAAGCTCGCGGGCCGATCACCACATAGCGCTGATTCGCGGCAATGACATAGATGAATACCTGTCTGGTGACGACACGTTTCTTGTCTGGCTGGAGAGGAAGCTCTCGGAACTGATCTAGCGCTATCAGTTCATGAGGGTACGCACTGCGACCCTGACAGGGGATCTGCTAGCGCATAGAGTGTCTCGGCGTGCTGTTGCGCCACCGCTTCTTCAGGAAGTGCTTCCTGCTCGCGATACTCGCTTTCCCGCGTGGCGCATATGAAGGGCGAGCGGCTCTTCGTTGCAGCGACTCGCATCGCAAGTCGCCGTTCCCACGCGGCGGACCCACGCACAAGAAGAGAACCCCGCCTCGCTTGAGGCGGAGTTCGAATTCCGGATTGCTTGCGAGGTGAGTTGTCCTAGCCAGCTGCCTTGCTCTTGCACGTCTCCCACCGCTCGTTGTACTCCTCTTCAAGTTTCTTGTGGAGTCGCTTCGCCTCGTTGGGGAAGGACTGCACGAGGCTGGCGTAGCGCACCTCGCCCATCCAGAACTCGTGAAAGTCACCGGTTGGGTCCTTGGAGTCGAGCTGGAAAGGGTTTCTGCCTTCGACGGCGAGCTTCTGCCCTCCCTTGGACTTGCTGTCTATTGTGGAAAGGGGGTATGCTGGAAGCATGGACTACTCGAAGATCATCACGATTGAGCCGGGAAAGAGGAGCGGCAAACCTTGCATCCGCGGAATGAGGATCACGGTCTCCGATGTCCTTGAGTATCTCGCCTCCGGCATGACGCAGGAACAGATCTTGAATGACTTCCCGGAACTGACACGGGAAGACATCCGTGCATGCCTCGCCTTTGCCGCAGACAGGGAGAAGCGTCTGTCGACATCCGTGGCATGAAACTGCTCTTCGATCAGAACCTCTCCTTCAAGCTGGTTTCTGCCGTGCGCTGGAGAAAATCGGCGCGAAGCCGCGCTGAATCCTCTCCTCAGCTTGATCGCTCGGTAAACTTGCTTCAGGAATCTCATGATTGTACGATGTGTCGTACGAGTACAGATGTCAATATGGGAGGATCGAGGAGAGGGGTTTCAGCGACAAAGGACGGTGAAGCCGTGCGTGTAGGCTGAGTCAAGAAGGACAAGCAAACACGAACATAAGATGCTATCCGAAGATCCCAAGGTTCTCGAGCTCGTCGATGAGATCGACAAGAGAATCACAGCTAGCGTGAAGCACTTACTCGAAACGAAGCATCTCTACCAGAGCACTACGGTCGAGTATGCGGATCTTCTCGATGATTTGCCGGATGATGCCGGGGTGGGATTATCGCAAGGCCTGCAGAAGGCGGTTCTCAGCGCGGTGAATGGGGATTGGGCGCCCATAGACAGAGCGGATCATCGCCCTCGGCTTGGCGATGGGCCACCACCAGGCATTCAATTCGAGACTCCAGACGTGAAGCTCTTCTGCTCAATATGCAAGCGAGTCGAGGCCTTCAATTCAGTCTCCGGTGAGGACTTCTCATGTCGTGGTTACCCTCAGATCTCGTTTGAGCAGTCTAGGGGAGCTGTGCAGGTATTCGCGCTCTCCTTTCAGTGCCAGTCCTGCAAAGGTGTTCCGGAAGTCTTCCTGGTGCGGAGGCACGGACTGAAGCTCACACAATCGGGACGCTCTCCTATTGAGCATGTCGAGGTTCATCCTGCGGTTCCCAAGTCCCTTCACAAGTGGTTCCGCAGCGCCATTGTTGCGTACCAGTCGGGGCACACGTTAGCCGGCATATTCCTGTTACGCACCCTTATCGAGCAATGGGTACGAGAGATCACGCAACAGCCGGATTTGCAGGCAGATCGGGTACTAGAAGCGTACATGGGCCTCTTGCCACCGGATTTCAAGGCTCGCTTTCCTTCGCTTTCTTCTCTGTATGGTGATCTTAGCGACGACCTGCACCGCGCCATAGGCTCGTCAGATCTATTCGAAAGCGCGGAAGCCGACATCATCAAGCATTTCGAGGCAAGACGCGTGTTTGACCTATGACGTTGCGGGAGCGAAAAGAAAAGAGGGATGCGCAGTGCATCCCCCATGGGTATTCCTATCTGCTCCTTAACTCTACCCTCCCGCCATCTTCTTATACGTCTCGTATCGCTCTTTGTACTCCTGCTCGAGCTTCGCGTGGAGTCTCTTGGCTTCCTCGGGGAAGGACTGATGGAGGCTGGCGTAGCGGACCTCGCCCATGAGGAACTCATGGAAGTCGCCAGTAGGCTCTTTGGAGTCGAGCTGGAAGGGGTTCTTCCCCTCAGCCATGAGCCGCGGGTCGAACCGATAGAGCGGCCAATAGCCGGCCTCGACGGCGACCTTCTCCTCTTCCTGTGACTTGCCCATCCCCTTCTTCAGTCCGTGGTTGATGCACGGGGCGTAGGCGATGATCACGCTCGGGCCGGAGTAGGACTCGGCTTCGAGGAACGCTTTCAGGCACTGGTTCTTGTTCGCGCCCATCGCCACCGAGGCGACGTATACGTAGCCGTAGATCATCAGCATCCGTCCGAGGTCCTTCTTCTTCGTCTTCTTGCCGGAGGCGGCAAACTTAGCGACCGAGCCGGTCGGGGTTGCCTTGGAGGACTGTCCACCGGTGTTGGAATAGACCTCGGTGTCGAGCACAAGGACGTTCACGTCCTGGTTCATCGCCGCGACATGATCGAGGCCGCCGTAGCCAATGTCGTACGCCCAACCGTCTCCTCCGATGGCCCACACCGACTTTTTTGTGAACAGGTCCCGCATGGAGAGGATCTCGCGCAGTTGCTCGCTTGATCCGGCTTCCGCTTCGAGGAGCTTGGCCATCCGATCCCCTGCCGCGCGGGATGCCTTGGCCTCATCCTTTCCGGCGAGCCAATCGGTCATCGCTACTTTCAGATCAGCGGATACACCACTTGCGGCCGCTTCCTCGATCAATCTAGCCAGTCGGTCGCGACGGGCAGAGAGCGCCAGTCGCATCCCGAATCCGAACTCGGCGTTGTCCTCGAACAGGGAGTTTGCCCAGGTGGGACCATGTCCGTCCTTGTCCACACAGTAGGGAACGGCCGGGGCCGATCCACCGTAGATCGAGGAGCAGCCGGTCGCGTTGGAGATAAGCATCCGATCGCCGAAGAGCTGTGTCACCAGTTTGACGTACGGGGTCTCACCGCAGCCTGGGCACGCGCCGGAGAACTCGAACAACGGCTGGCGGAACTGACTTCCTTTCACGGTATCTGGGGTCATCACATCGTCCCGCACCGGGAGGGTGACGGCAAAGTCGTAGTTGGGGGCCTGCTCCTCCGTTTGTGCCACCAGCGGCTTCATCACCAGGGCTTTCTGCCCCTTTTTCCCGGGGCAGATGTCGGCACAGTTGCCACACCCCACGCAGTCAAGCGGACTGACCTGAATGCGGAACCTGAGCCCCTCTGTCCCCTTGCCGATGGCGGGTATTGTCTCAAACGTGGTCGGTGCTCCTGCAAGATCGCTGTTGGTGGCGAGGAACGGGCGGATTGTCGCATGCGGGCAGACGAACGCACATTGGTTGCACTGGATGCAGTTCTCCAGGATCCATGCGGGGATGTTGATCGCCACTCCGCGCTTCTCGTACTTTGTCGTTGCTACTGGGAACGATCCATCTGGTCCAGTCCACTGGTACAAGCCATCAAGCTCAGCAGCAAAGGCACTAACCGGCAGATTGTCTCCGTCTTGCATGATCATTGGCCGCATAACCTTGAGAACCCACTCTGGATCGGAGGGTGCCTCTCCCCCAGAGGAAGGGGCGCTAGCCCATCCTGCAGGGACGTCCACTTTAACCAGGTTATCTAGGGC
>JAGLXM010000190.1 GCA_023132915.1 Candidatus Bipolaricaulota bacterium | reverse complement strand
ATCCTGAGCTGGGATCAAACTCTCTTAGTTTAAGGTTTTGATCCGTTTCTTTAGTTTCTATCTTTGTGACAGGGGTATTTCTCTAATAGAGAATACATTACCACGCTATCCACTTTTCAAGGACCAGCTGATTACAAGACTACAGTATACTGCCTTCGAAAAGGGTTGTCAAGTTGAACTAAGAGAGGAAGAGTCTCCACTTTGCATCGTAGTCTAGTCCTTTGTTCCTGGAAAGGGGACGGGGTATACTCGTGACAAGAGGAGGCAAACGTTGCGAAAATGGGAGAGGGTCGGTGTGCTCTTCGGAGGTAACTCCCCGGAGCGGGAGGTCTCCCTTGTCTCTGGGCAGCGTGTTCATGCTGCACTGGAAGGGCTCGGTTATCCGGTGTTAGCGGTAGAGATTGATAATCTTGATGATCTTGTCCCTGGCTTATGGGGAGTCGACTGCGTCTTCAATTGCCTTCACGGTGGAAGCGGTGAGGACGGGACGGTTCAACTCCTCCTCGATGTGTTTGGGGTTCCGTATGCTGGCTCGGACCCGCGGGCGAGCACGATCTGCATGGATAAACCGCGCGCCAAGGCAGTTCTCGCTTCTAAAGGGCTAGCGGTCCCGAGGGAGCACCTTTTCCACGGCGGGAGCCTTGAGGACTTCTGCGAAGCGACCCATAATGAGTTGGGGTTTCCGCTTGTCCTTAAGCCATGGGATCAGGGCTCAAGCCTTGGTGTACGGATCGTTGATGAGGAGCCAGCGCTTGCCCCCCTAGCCTCGCAGATCCTTTCTGAGTTTGGGTCGCTTTTTGCTGAGGAGTATATTCATGGGCGCGACCTAACTGCGGGGGTCCTTCTTATCGACGGGGAGGAGAGAGCCCTTCCGCTAGTGGAGATGCGCCCGAAGAGCTACTTCTACGACTACGAGGCCAAGTACACGAAGGGGATGACAGAGTTCCTCGTTCCGGCCCCGCTCGATGAGGAGACGACGCAGCGGGTGCAACAGGCTGCCCTCACTGCTCACCATGCCCTTGGTTGTTATGGATTTTCCCGCGTCGATCTGCGACTAGGAGAAAATGGGGTCCCTTACCTTCTTGAGGTGAATACACTTCCTGGTATGACTCCGACAAGTGACCTCCCACAAGCGGCGGCTGTACTTGGGATAGCTTTTCCACAACTGGTAGAAGTAATGTTGCAAACGGCGTTTTAAGGAGGTTGAAAAAATGAAGATTAAGTGGATCGGGCATGCCTGTTTCCTGATCGATGGAGAAGAAGGGCGTGTGATCACCGACCCCTACGATGCAACAATCCCCTACCGCCCGCCAGATTTCGCTGCCGATGTGGTCACAGTGAGTCACGAGCACTCTGACCACAACGCGGTAGAAAGGGTTAAGGGGAATCCAACCGTGATCCGTGGCGAAGGGCCGCATAGCGCTGCGGGAATCACCTTTAAGGGAACTGCGAGCTTTCACGATGAGGTAGAGGGTAAAAAACGAGGGGCGAACACGATCTTCTCCTTTACGCTGGAAGGCATCCAGCTAGCGCACCTTGGTGATCTTGGGCATCCGCTGATCGATGAACAAGTGGAGGCCCTCGCTTCGGTGGAGGTTTTGTTTATACCTGTTGGTGGCTATTTCACGATTGGCCCGAAAGAGGCCGCAGCGCTGACAAAGAGACTCTTAAACCTGAAGGTTGTTTTTCCGATGCACTACAAGACCGAGCGGCTCGGGGAGAACTTCCCGATCGCGCCGGTGGACAACTTCGCTCGTAAGGTACAGAATGTCAAACGAATTGGAAGCTCGGAGGTCACCCTTACGCGTGAGAACCTCCCGGCTCACCAGGAGGTGTGGATTCTCGATTATGCCTAACGTATCTAAGCGAACCGAGCAGCTGACCGGCTCACCGATCAGGCGCCTGGCCCCGTTTGCCGTCGCCGCGAAGAAGCGCGGGCGAACCGTCTACCACTTGAACATTGGGCAACCGGACATCCCCACCCCGAAAGCGTTCATGGATGGGGTGAGAAACGCACAGATCGAGGTGCTCTCCTACAGCCCCTCGATGGGGCTACCGGCGACCCTCGACGCACTCGTCAGCTACTATGCCGAACACGACATCGACCTCTCTAGCGATGAGATGTGCGTGACGATCGGGGGAAGCGAGGCGTTTACCTTCGCCCTGCAGACGACGATGAATCCTGGGGATGAGGTCCTGATCCCGGAACCGTTCTACCCCAACTACCTCGGGAACGCGATTGTTGCCGGCGTGAACGTCGTTCCCATCACTACGCGTGCCGAGAATGGGTTCCACCTCCCGCCCGCGGAGGAGATCGAGGCGAGGATCACCCCTCGCACTCGCGCGATCATGTTCTCCAACCCTGGGAACCCAACCGGGGTAGTGTACACGCGAGAGGAGCTTGAGCGAGTGGTACGATTGGCACTCAAGTACGAACTGTTCGTCGTCTCTGATGAGGTCTACCGCGAGTACGTCTACGAGGG
>JAGLXM010000019.1 GCA_023132915.1 Candidatus Bipolaricaulota bacterium | reverse complement strand
TCCGCGGCCTCTTTCAAGATTAAAAACGTCATTTCTCCTCCTGTGCTTACGGAGTGCCTTACTCTTCGCTCTCGGCGGGGGCGGCGCTACGAGTTCCCAGCTCGCGGTCGGCCATGATCAGGCCGTGGCCGGAATCACCGATCCTCTCCAACAGATCGACAACCTTCTTGGTCGAGTCCTCCTCCTCTACCTGCTCGGTGATGAACCACTGAAGCATGATCCCTGCGGCGTGGTCTCCTTCCTCTGAAGCTAGCTTCACCAGATCGTTGATCTTTTCGGTGATGAACCGCTCATGCTCGTAGGCCGCTTGGAATGCTTCCAGGGGCGAGGCCCACTCCTTCTGCGGCTGGGAAAGGGCTTTAAGTTCGACCTGTCCATCCCGCTCGTCGATGTGGTTGAAGAATCTCATCGCGTGTGCAACTTCCTCCTGCGATTGCAAAGTCATCCACTGGGCCATTCCGTCGAGGCTCTCTGCCCGAAAGTGCGCCACCATGGCAAGGTAAAGGTACGCCGATTCCAGTTCGTGTTTGATCTGCTCGTTCATCGCATCCTGCATGCGTTTTCCGATCATAGTGTTCCTCCTTCATTGTTGATTTGCTTTCTTGTGGCAGAACCACCAGTCATAGCAATCGTACTGGGTGACGATCTTGCGCGCCGTCTCCACGTCGCTTGCCGGCGGGACGATCACATCGTCGTTGACCAGCTCATTCTCCGGCCAGTTTGCCGGGATGGCCACCCCTTCTCTGTCCGCAAGCTGAAACCCGCGGATCATGCGTAGAAACTCGTCCATGTTCCGTCCCAGCTCCTGCGGGTAGTAGAGAATTGCGCGCACGATCCCCTTGGGATCGACAATGAACACCGCGCGTACCGTGTTCGTCCCCTTCCCGGGGTGGATGAGCCCCAGCCGGTTGGCGATCGATTCTGTGCCGGCGATGATAGGAAACTGGATCTCCACGTTCAGGTTCTCCTTGATCCAGTCCACCCACTTGATGTGGGAGAAGACCTGATCAACCGAGAGACCGATAAGTTCCGTGTTGAGTTCCTTGAACTTCTCGTAGCGTTTCTGAAACGCTACGAATTCCGTCGTGCACACCGGGGTGAAATCTGCCGGGTGACTGAACAGGACAAACCACTTGCCGCTATAGTCCTCCGGAAGAGAGAGTCTCCCGTGTGTCGTCTGCACCTCCATCGCCGGAAACGCATCGCCGAGGAGCGGCAGCCCCTTTCTTTCATCCTTTGCATGTAGGTGCTGGTCTTCCATGTCTATTTCCTCCTTTTTATAATTTTTACCAGTTTTCCCCTAAAAGCTCGAAGTGCGCCTGCGGATGGGCACAGGCCGGGCAGACACCGGGAGCCTCGGTACCTGTATGCAGATAACCGCAGTTGCGACAGCGCCAGACAACTGGCTTCTCCTTCTTGAACACGGTTCCCGCCTCGACATTTCTAAGCAGGTCGAGATAACGTTTTTCGTGTTGCTTTTCCGCGACCGCGATCGCCTCGAAGACCTTGGCGATTTCATCAAAACCCTCCTCGCGAGCGATTTTGGCAAATGAAGGGTACATCTGTTCCCACTCGTAGTGTTCCCCGCCGGCAGCTGCTTTCAGGTTCTGCGCTGTCGTCCCGATGACACCGGCGGGAAACGCTGCCTCGACCTTCACCTCGCCGCCTTGAAGGAACTTGAACAGCCTTTTGGCGTGTTCCTTCTCCTGATTTGCCGTCTCCTCAAAGATTGCTTGAATCTGTACGAACCCGTCCTTCTTCGCCTGGCTGGCAAAGTAGGAATAGCGGTTTCGCGCCTGCGATTCCCCGGCAAACGCCGTGAGTAGGTTCTTCTCTGTCCGTGATCCTTTAAGTTTCATCTAGGTTCCTCCTTTTTTTGTTGTCATAGAGCCGTTTTATTAATCTTCCTTAACTTTTGCACGTTTGTAGTCTTCTCTCACCTCTGACACCCAGGGCAGAGGTAGGTCGATCGCCCGGCCTGCACGATCCGTTCAATCTTCTTTCCGCAACGGCGGCAGGGTTTCCCCTCCCTCCCGTAGACCGAGAGAACCTCCTGGAACTCTCCGTACTCTCCGGACGTGTTGCGATAGTCGGAGACCGTATCGCCGAGTGTGGTCCCCATGTGGTCGACCGCCTCCTTAAGTACCCCCACGATAGAGGGGTGAAGCGCCCGGATCTCCTTGTGGGTGAGCGTGTTCCCAGCTCGACACGGATCGATACGTGCGCGCCACAGGGCTTCGGCAGAGTAGATATTTCCGATCCCGGCGATCTTCTTCTGGTTCATCAGCAGGGGCTTGATCGGGGCGCGTGAGGCCATGACGACCTCTGCCAACCGCTCCGGCGTGAACTCCGGGTCGAACGGGTCGATTCCGAGCTGGTGTGGGAAGCCGTTACGCGAGTACTCGACCGTTCCCAACCGCCGTGGGTTGATGAAATAGACCTTTCCACGGTCGAGGTGGAGGATGAAGCGTGTGTGCCGTACCTCCTCGGGGGAACGGGTGCGGGTAAGTCGGCCGGACATCCGCAGGTGGACGATGAGCGACCTCCCCCCGGAGAGGCGGAAGACGATGTACTTTCCTTGTCGCTCGATCTTCTCGATCGTCGTTCCGATGATCTCATGCACAGGAAGTTCCAGGCGCGGGTCGAGGACCTGTAGTCTCTCGATCCTCGCTCCGCTTAGATCGCTCAGCTCGCGGACGATCGTCTCTACCTCAGGGAGCTCCGGCATCGTTCCTCCTTTTCGTGCTCACTGAAGAACGCCTTACTCCTGTTTTAGATTCGTTCTTATTCTGGCTGTTCTGCTTTTGACATTGTGCACAAATCCCGTGGAGGTAGACTTGTGCCACTTCCACGAGGTGCCCGCAAATCTCGTCCCCCGGTCGGATGGAACAGGGAAGATCGACGTCGTATAGGTTGCCACAGACTCGGCAGAGAAAGTGTGGATGGGGACTGGGGTTATAGTCATACCGCGCCGCCTCGCGGGCGATGGTGAGTTCCTGAATACCCCCTGCTTTTTTCAACGCGTCGAGCACGTTGTACACCGTCGCCTTGGCGAGCGAGGGGAAGTGGTCCCTAACTCCTTGATAGACCTCCTCCGCGGTGGGGTGGGTGTGGTTATTCTCCAGGTACTCTAGCACTGCCGATCGCTGGATCGTAGGGACAAGTCCCAACTTTCGCAACCTTGTAGAGCGAGCTCCAATATCCATATTAGAACTATTATAAACTTAGAACGACTAAAAATCAAGGACGCGAGGTGCCTGTGGATGAAGGGCATTGACAACCGGATCTTCGTGCCCGTGAGCATGTACATTCACTATATATTGTCCATTCCAAAGTATGCTCCTGGGCAACTGGTGCGTGTATTCAAGGGGGTTTCCACACTCTTGGTGAATGGAGAAACTGGGATGTAATGAAGTAGTACGCCAAAGCACAGAGCATGAAACCAGAGGAAGTACAGCTACGGCTTTCTTAGTTGCACACCCGGGGGTGCGGTGGGAAAGTTGTACCACCTTAGCGCCGGTTGAAGTCAAATTTGGCAATCATTACCTCCGGGCGTCTGATCGACCCGCACCTAGCCGCGGAGGTTCTTGTCATGAGAATCCGGGCATGACACAATGAAACAACAAAATTAGCACCGATTACGTCATCGAGGAGGTGTCACTTCAAGATGGCTGTTTCAAGAATTTCTGTCAAGCTATCCGCGGACGGGGGCATGAGCGATATCACGGGCCAGGTACAGGGAGAGCTTGAGAAAACGGGTCTTGCTGAAGGGATAGTGACCGTGTTTATGCCCGGTTCAACCGGCGCAATCACGACGATTGAGTATGAACCTGGATTGGTGAAGAATGACCTGCCCGAGGCACTGGCGCGGATCGCTCCGGCCGATATCCCATACGAGCACCACAAGCGGTGGGGCGATGACAACGGTCGGGGCCATGTGAAGGCCTCCATCATGAGCCCAAGCCTGGTCGTTCCTTTCACTGAAGGTGAGTTGACGCTAGGAACCTGGCAACAGATCGTAGCCATCAACTGGGATACCAGGCCACGGAGGCGAGAGATCATCGTCCAGATCATGGGGGAGTGATCGTTCCCTCCACTACGACACGATCAAGAGGAACCTGCGTTTGCAGAGGGAGGATAGTGAAGGAGGCCCGGCCATGGGAAAAGAAAGACGAGATGGGTGGTTCACCCGACGCATCATGCGGCTCACCTGCTTCGAAAAGCGGGCGATGAACAGCCCTAAGCACGCACGGTACACGGAGCGGACAGCGCTTGCTCTTCTTGCGCATGTGGCGTTGCCATCCCAACCGCGTTGTCTAGAGATCGGTTGTGGCCAAGGGGCATTGGCCAGGTTGCTGGTGGGGCGGCTTAATGCAAGTGTGATGGCCACCGATTTCGATCCGGGTCAAGTAGCTGTGGCCAAGGAACGGCTCGCCGATCTTGGTAAGCGGGTCGAGTTTCGCGTTGTCGATGCTAGAGAACTTCCCTTTGATGACGCACAGTTCGATGTCATCTTCTCTTTTGGGGTATTGCACCACATTCCTCGCGGATGGCGGCGAGCCGTGGCTGAGGTGGCCCGAGTACTTCAGCCGAACGGATCGTTCATCTTCACTGATTTCTTTGTCCCCTCGTTTGTCGGTCGTTTCATCGCGCTCTTGTTTCCCCGCCTGGACCAGCTAGAGGAAACCGCGCTTAAGACCTGCCTTGCTGACAATGGCTTCCATCTGGAGCACTACGAACGTGGTTGGTGTATGTTGGGACTAATGAGACATTGCCAGGCTATCGCCCGCAAAGGATAGCGGCGTGTGTCCTTGCCAGGGGATGCTGGGATTCACATGTCTTCAGCCAGTGTGGCAGTCAATGTGCTTCTTGGGCCCGCTTAGTTACCAGTTTCATCCCGTGAGCGAGTAGGGCATCGCGGATTCCCTCTGCTGTCCACTCGCGCTGGCCATCAAGGACGATCGCGTCCGGGTTATCGAGCAACCACTCATCGTGAAGGGCTTCCAGATCGCGGAGATAGGAGAGCGTCAAGCTCGCTTCTTCCTCTCGACCGCGCTCCCCAATACGTTCCAGACACACATGGGCTGGCGTTCGCAAATAGACGATCACATCGGGCTCGGCCCAGACAGCATCCTCCAGCCAGTCCCACAGGCAGCAGTATAGCTGCCACTCTGTATCGGTCATTAAGCCCCTGTGATAGCAGTTCTTGGCGAAGACGTAGCGATCGCAGTAGATCGAACGCTCCAAGACGACGGCTTGATGTTCTGTCTCCTTCAGCAGTTTTGACCACGTCATCGCCCTGGTGGTAAACGCCGCGAGCTGGAACGTAAACGACCAGCGCTTGGGATCCTGATAGAAGAGTTCCAGCAGATTCGATGCAAACCCCTCTTGCCATGCGTTGACCGGCTCTTCGACGAATCCAAACAACCCGGATGCTCTCAGGCGGCGTCCGACCGTGCTTTTCCCGGCTGCGATGTTTCCCTCAAACAGGATTAAAGTATCGTAGTTGCTCACGCGCCCCCCTTCTTCCCACCACCTGCACAGAGCATAGCACGATCACCATCGCAGGGCAAAACATGGGCGAAGCAAGTCGCCTTTCTATTCCCGTAGTTGCTTCAATCGATGCACCTTTAGGAAGTTGGTCTTTCCGCCGCCTAGCGGAAGGCCCCCCGTGACCACCACGAGGTCTCCCTGTGTGGCAAGGCCGAGCTCCAATACAGTGCGCTGCATCATCTGGAGCATCTTGTCTGTATTCTCGATTGGTTCCACGAGCACTGGGATGACCCCCCAGGTCAGAGCAAGCCGCCGCCAGACTGTTTCGTTTGGGGTAAGCGCGACGATCGGCACCCTGGGACGCTCCCTGGCCACCTGCCGCGCCGTATATCCGCTCCACGTGGAGGTCACAATCAGGCGGGCACCAACCTCTCTGGCCACCGTAGCCGTGGCGTCGCTGATCGCGTCGGTTATAGGATGTTGGTGCTTTATTGCCGCGAAACCCACCTCGTCCCTCGTGCGAAGTGCCTCTTTCTCTACCGTGGTGGAGATCTCGACAATCGTTTCCACCGCACGCACCGGGTAGCGGCCAACCGCGGTCTCACCGGAGAGCATCACCGCATCGGTGCCGTCGAGGATGGCGTTGGCAACGTCGCTTGCCTCGGCCCGGGTGGGGCGCGGATGATCGATCATCGACTGCAGCATCTGGGTGGCTGTGATGACAGGTTTCCCGGCCTGGTTGCACTTGCGGATGATCGCTTTTTGGTGAAGTGGCACCTCCTGCACCGAGATCTCGACCCCGAGATCGCCGCGCGCTACCATCACGGCGTCGGTTGCATCAAGAATGGTGTCGAAATTGTCCAGTGCCTCTTGCTTCTCGATCTTGGCTACAATACCCACATTCCTCTTGCTGTTGGTTAGCTGTTGAATCAACCGACGTAGCTCCTGAATAGTGCTCGCGTCTCTCACAAAGGATAGAGCAAGGAAGTCCACCCCTTGCTCCAGAGCAAAGGCGGCATTGTCCCGATCCTTGGGTGTGATCGATGAGACGAGAGGCAACTCTTCCGGTGAGGTGATCCCCACGTGTGAGCGTAGCTCGCCCCCTACGACGACCTGGCAGACCAGCCGATCGGATTCCTTCTCCTTCACCGTGAATTCAAGCGTGCCGTCGTCGAGGAGGAGTGTTGACCCAACGTTAACCCCGTCGATCACCTCAGGATGAGGCAGGTGAATCTCGTCCCTCTCCTTGGGCGTCTTCCTGCTGGTCAATACAACTCGGTCACCTCTCCTCAATACAAGTGGCTCAGGCTCGATCGTACCGAGACGAAACTTCGGACCCTGCAAGTCGGCCATCACGGCCACCGCGGCGCCTTCATCCTGTGCCAACCGCCGGATAACAGCGATGTCGAACGCATGCTCGTCGTGAGTTCCGTGTGAGAAGTTAATCCGCGCCACATCCATGCCAGCACGGATCATCGCTCGAAGGGTGGCCTCGTCACGAGATGCAGGCCCAATCGTACAGACGATCTTGGTTCTTGTACGATCTACTCTGGCCTTCACTGCGTCCTCCTAAGAAAGGGTTCGGAATCGCCAAGAGATTATGATTGTTAAGCCCCTTTGTTGCTAGTCCTAAACGACCTTCTGTCGAATAACTCCCGGCACGATCTATCGGTAAGAATGATGTGCCTAGCAGGCATAGTTGCCGGCGTTTGCTTTTTGTGGTTCGATTCTTGCTATGGTGCACGGTCGACGAAGGCAATATCATGCTACTGTCAAGAGTGGCTTTCCCGAAGGAGGAGACAAGATTGATTAAGCACCTAAATGAGTTCCCGTACACTGTTGATCCCTCCCTGCACCGCCGCTTCGATGAGCGACAGACCATCTTTGCGCGCCGGTTCTGGGACAGAAAAGCTAGCTTCTACGGAAAGGAGTACCGGGAGAATGTGGAGCAGATCATTGCCGAAGGGAGGCCCGGTTACTCTCGCGTCGATTTCGCGAGGATACTCGCGGCGTGGACCGTGCACGACTGTTTCAGTGGCGCGTTCTCCTGGAGGCGGTTGGGTGAAGCTGATCCGAGCATGATTAAGCTCGGTGCACATCCTGTGCCGGACCCA
Organism: Candidatus Bipolaricaulota bacterium; assembly: GCA_023132915.1. Lineage (GTDB taxonomy): Bacteria > Bipolaricaulota > Bipolaricaulia > UBA7950 > UBA9294 > UBA9294. The sequence continues at coordinate 2,318 of JAGLXM010000019.1, read as the reverse complement.
GCTCTCATGAGTAAACAGGTCAAAGAAACGGCTCGTATGTACGGTGCGGACCTCGTTGGTATTTGCGAGCTCAATCCGAAGTGGATCTACTCGTACGACCGAAGTGGTGACGAGATCGCGATCCCCGATGAGTACAAGTACGCAGTAGTCATGGGGATAGCGATGGATAGGGAAGCGGTGATGACCTCGCCTGCGTTCATGTCCGCTGTGGCGACCGGCGTTGGCTACTCGCGCATGGCGTTTACCATAGCTAGTTTGGCGCAGTTCATCCGTAACCTTCGCTACAGTGCGATCCCGATGGGGAACGACACCGCCCTGAGCATTCCGCTTGCCATCGACGCCGGCCTGGGGCAGCTGGGGAGAAACGGCCTTCTGATCACTCCGGGATATGGCCCCTGCGTGCGGCTCTGCAAGGTGTTTACCGACCTTCCCTTGAAGCCGGATCGACCGATCGATTTTGGCATTACCAAAACCTGTAAGGATTGTGACAAATGCGCCACGGCGTGTGAGGCGGATGCGATAAGCTCCGAGCGTGAGCCGTCGTATGAAGTTGCCTGTCCATCCAACAACGCGGGAATCCTCCGCTGGGCGGTGAATGCCGATCACTGCTACGAATTCTGGGTCGAGAACGGGGCCGCCTGTTCGAACTGCATAGCTACCTGCCCGTATACTCAAGGCAGCGATGCATAGAATACGCGCAAAGACTTGAGGAGGTAAGTTGTTGTCTTTTGTGTTATATCTCGACCAGCTCCAGATCTCGTGCGGTGCGAATCGCTTTTTCTGACCGAAGCAGCGCCACATAGCGGTGCGTTCCGCCATAGGCCTTGGAAGTGAAGATCGTCAGGCACCGATCCTCGTACAGGTAGGCTGGGGCATGCGGCTGATGCGAGCGGATAAGCACCTTGAGTCCAAGGCGATTTAAGATCGTCTCAAATGCGTCTCGGCCGTACACGGGCCTTCCGAGCGCACCGGGATCGAGCACGGTTCCTGGGGCGTCCATCCAGTCGCCCCAGGTGATGCGTCGCCAGTCCGATGAGCCAAGCTTGATATCTTGGATCGCCTCGATTGAGTCTGTATCGGGCAATGCGCCGTGAAGGGCAAGTACTCCACTCGGGTGCCAGGCCGCGAACGGAAGGAGCGAGAGGGTCGAAGCGATGTGTTGCTCTTCTTGGCGATTGAGCTGCTCCCAGAAGTCGGCCGGTGAGACTGTCACCACCGCCCAGCCCTCGTGGTTTCCCATGAGTGGGAAGATCGCCTCAGGATGAGCGAGCTTTGTTTGCAGGATCAACTCGAGGTTTCCGGCTGAGTCCGGACCACGGTCGACGTAGTCGCCGAGGAAAACGATCAAGTGATTCGTGTCGAGGAATCGATCAAATACCCGCTCGGTCGCCTCTACGTCCCCGTGGGTATCACCAACGAACACGATCGTCTTATCCTTGGGAAGCTCGATCAGCCGTCCTTGTTTCTCAAAGATTTCTACCACATCGGAAAGCAGTTCTTGTCCTATCATACGGCTTAAGGTTACAGGTTAAGCCACGGAAGGCAAGTAAATGGGTTGCTCCGGATCTCGCATCGACTAGCCACAGGAATGTAATATACATTACTGTCGTAGCCACTACAGATTCAAGAAAAAAGACTTGACCTCCACATACCGAGGTGAGCCTTCCGATGTCTGAGGAGCTCACCTCAGCAACACTTCAGCTCTAGGCTATCCGCAGGATCTCTTTCGCCCGAGCGACGTTGTCCACGGTGAGGACGAGCTTATTTCGCTCCACGCCGGCGTATAAAGACTGCACATTTATCCCGTCGTCAGCGAGCCGACGGAGTAGCGTGGCCAGCTCTCCCGGGTGATTGGGAATGTCGATGACCAAAGCTTCGTTTTCCTTGAAGTCCACTGCAAGGTCCTGCAAGATCCTCCGCGCTTCGCCAGGGTCATCGATAGCGAGACAGATCAATCCTGTGTCTTCCGACCCTAGCCCAGTAATCCCGTCGATGTTAACACGCGCCTCCCCGAGTGCTGAGGCAATCTTTGCAAGGGCTCCGGGCTGGTTCTCCACTGTGAAACGCAACTCCTTCATTGTTGGCACCTCCTTCTGTTTCATCATAGCCTTCTCATACCCGCTCGAGCAAGCCATGACCTCTCGCTTGGTGAGAGACCGCCCCCTGAACGGGAGAAAGGCATAAGTTGGCAGGAGGGGGGCACGCTCGCCAGACTACGGTGGTACCCAAAACGGACAGCGAGGCGCTTCAATTACAGAATGAGAATGGGGTCAATGAGAATGGTGAGAACGGTGAGAATGGGGTCAGACCTTTGTTTT
>JAGLXM010000189.1 GCA_023132915.1 Candidatus Bipolaricaulota bacterium | reverse complement strand
CAACATGATGTCGGCATCTCCTCTCTCCAGGATGCGATATGCGTCGCCGATGGCGTTGGCCCCGGTCGAACAGGCGACGGAAGGGGCAGACAGAGGGCCCTTGAGCCCATGAGTGATAGACACCATACAAGCGGCCGTGTTGATGAGGACTTTGGACACGACGAACGGCCCCACGGATCTTGGACCTTTCGCCAGGAGTCCGGCATGCGACCTTTCGAGGGCCTGCGTTCCCCCGATGCCGGACCCGATGATGACGCCCGCCCGGCAGCCGTCGAAAGGAAACGCATCCAGGCCGGCATCCTTCATAGCCAGATCTGCAGCGACCAGGGCGAAATGGGTGAACCGGTCCATCCGTCTCGCTATCTTGCGGTCGATCCATTCCTCGGCGTGAAAACCCTTGACCTCCCCGGCCATCTGAGAGCGGAATTCTGACGGGTCGAACAGGGTAATGCGGGAGATGCCGTTTCTCCCGGCAAGCAATCCTTCCTCCCAGAAGTCCTCCCGCCCGATGCCGATCGGGGTGACCACCCCGATGCCGCTCACGACCACACGATGTCGATTCATGGTGAAGACTCCTCTCCCGTCGGTCGTGGGGAGAAAGCCACCGAGCCAACCACGCCGAACCGAAGCGAGCGTGTAGGCCGCAGCGATCCGAAGCCGGTGACCCGAGCGAGGTACGCCCCAAGAGGCATCATCCCCAAGAGAAGCGATGCTCTTCTTGTCATTGCTGCGACCTCCTTGCTTCGTGAGGAGAGTAGCAGACGGGCTAGGCCGAGGCAACCCGAACCGAACTACTCCAGCTTCTCTGGAACTACCTCCGTCGGGCCGCTGCCAGCTCCCCGGACCTGTCGGCTGATCGCAGGGTCTCCTTCGGCCCCTGTTCGGTCGGTTCGCGCCCCCGTTCAGGAAAGTAGGGTCTTGCGAATAAACACGCCGTGCGAAGTGGTGAAGACGGACCTTCGCTCTTGTTGTTAAGTCTGTTGGCAACGACCTTACCGATGAGATCGATTGTGGAATCGTCCCGTCCAACAATCGTCCCCAAGTCTCGTTTCTCATCGCCCGCGTCAAATCGTTCTTCTTGCGGATGCCAAGAATGAAGGTCCGACCAGGCAGAAATAGGTGTTATGTCCCCCGATTTCCCGAAAGCAACTCCTTCCCGCAATGGTGCTTGACGCCCCAGACGATCCCGGGGATTGGTCATGGCAGAGCTTTGACCTCTCTGAGGAAGCGGTAAAGAAGAAACTCAGCGCCGTTCGAGCGTACTCCTCTCAGCGCTGGACGAGTGGACGTTTCTTAGCTGGATTCGTCCGCAGCAATGAGATGTACGCCGTTGCCTTGCCCATCGCCCAATAGGCTAAGAAGATCTGAGGAATTCGAGGGATATAAACCTTATTTCAAGCTGCTCTTTGAGGAATCATCGTATGCGTCCCGGGATTCCCAAGGGCGAGTGCAGCCGTATTAGGTGTCAAGTGTAGGTCTGCCCCCTCGCTGTTGCAGCATCTGACCCCGGCCATGAACACAGAAGGGAACGAGAACTCAGACGCCGCTACCATCTGACGTCCTGCCCTGGATTAGGGGGAGTTTGCCGAGGGCGAAAATCCAGGCTAGGGCGTCGAAGAGACATCGGGCTCCTGCTGATCCCACGCGCGCAGGCAACTGCCGAGCAGTCTAAACACGTCATCGTCCGTCGGATTGAACTTGAGGATTGGGTCGCCTTCGAAAGTGCGACTGCTTAGGCCAGTCCAGTAGTTTGCGATCCTGTGTGCCACTAGGGCACGGACGCTCTCTTCCAGATTCGCGGGTTCGGCAATGCGTCTGCCAAGCGTGCTAGAGTCGTCTTTGAGGACGGCCAGCCAGAAGAGCGCAGGTTCTTTGGAGCGTCTGCTTGTGCGAACCAGCACTCGAAGTCCAGCTCCTGCTCTATCGATCAGTTCGACGTACATCTTACAGATCTCTGAGAAGGTACGCAGTGCTTCCCCGTCACTCTCTCGCAGCAGCCAGCCGACCTTCCGAAACGTTGGATCAGGTTTCCTCTCTCTGACCAGATACTCAGCGACCAGGAATCCGATGCATCTCCTAGCTTCGGGGGTAACGCACTCGATGATGTCGCGGAATCCTGCCTCGATAGTCTCGTCGAACCAAGGCTGGCCGATGTTCTTCTCCAGCTTCTTCGCAGCAGCGTCCCAATCCTCTGCTCCGATTCTTTCCCCGATCGAAGCGAACAGCTCCTGTGCACGCCTGTCGGTGTAATTTTTGAACACCGCCTGAACGACAGCAAGCGCAGTCGACCCACCCGGTACCTTGGCGGCAATCTCACCAACTGCCGCCTGGACCGCAATCTGAGCAATCTTCTCATTTCTTCCCATCGTTTCCTCCTTACGATGAACCGTAGATGGAATGTGCGCGAGGCCGTGCAGTGGCCCCCGGAGCCACACCCCCGTCGACGCTAGTCTACCTCACGAGGGCGTCCCCTGTCACTGCAAGATCCAATGGTAGACCCCGCGCCCGGCCTCACTGCAGCACGAAAGCTCCAGTCATCGCACGGCACCTCTGAGACAGACTAGAGGATCAGCGCGCTGACTGCTAGCTAGAACGGTCGTAGCACCAGGAGTCCGAGGAGCAGGGTGCCGAGTCCCAGGCCGGCTGACCACCACAGGGTCTTGCGATTCCGCGCCTGTCTGCTCTCGATCGCTTGACGAACCGCGTCGTCAAAGTCGAGTACGGGGATCATCGTTCCGTCTAGAGCTGTAACGCGCGACGGCGAGTTGGTGAGGATTTCTTTCACCTCGGCCGGGGTCAACCGAGGATCGATGGCGCGCACCACAGCAGCGGCTCCCGACACCATGGCCGCGGCGTAGGACGTTCCCTCAACCCGCCACACGTAGCTTCCGTCGTTATCCGTCGTGTACACATTTTGCCCTGGCGCAGCGATGTCCACCGCTGAACCGTAGTTTGACCAAATGGCCAACGCCGAGCCCGTTGGGTCGGTGGCCGCCACGGTCAGGTTGTTCGGGGCCGTGATTCCTCCGGGAGCGTGAAGGTTGCCGGTGATACCGATCTGTTTGCCGATGCTGTTCGCCAAATCGTCCGGCGCGTCGCCGTTTCCCGCGGACGTCACAAACAGCGCTTCGGGGTAGTTCTCGAAGAGGTTCTCAAACGTGCTGGACACGAGGCGTCTTTCGGTGTCCGCGAAGGAGTCGAGCTCCCAACCGAGGCTGATGTTGACAACGACGGATTTCCGCCGCGTCGCTGCTGCCGCTGCCGTCGCCCATGTATCCAGTTCCTTCTCGGCAGTGCTGATGGCGATGCGCAGGCAGTCCCACACCGAGAACATGTCTCCGATGACGCGATACACCTGCATCTCGTAGTGCCCGGCGCTGCCGGAGAGCATGCCGTTCATGCGCCCTCTCCCGTTCTCGGCGCCGATGATGCCGCTGACTTGTGTCCCATGACCTCCGGCGTCTTCATACCATGGCTGCAGGGAGCCATCGTCTCCTACGACGTAGCTGCGGCCGCGCAACGGGATGACGAACTCTTCGTGATCCGCGTCGATGCCGGTGTCGACGACGGCGATGCGAACGGGTTTGAGGGGAACGTCGGCTTCGGCGATTCGACGCCAGCCCTCCGGTGCGTGGACGCTCTCGTAGGCCACGCGCAGATCGGCCGCGAGCGTATCGAGATCACAAGAGTGCCAAGAATACGCCGGTTGGGCGAAGCCTTCGAAGATCCCTAGGTAATTCTTTCCAAGCTGCGTTCCGTACGGAAGAACTCTAGCGAGCCGCTCTTCAATTGCGCTCAGTTCTTCGGCGGCCTGCGTGGCCGATTCAGTCGTGATCGGCAGCTGAATCAGGAACGTGTTCAGTGACGAGAAGTATCCAATGACGTTCGCTCCCGGCACGTTGCGCTCAATCAGGCTCTGCACATCCTCTTGGTCCCACGTGCGCGGGAAGCGCAAGACCAGTTGGTCGATAGGGAACCGCGCACGTCCAAGTTCATGAATGATAGAGGACACAACAAGCACGGAGCCTGGCACCGCGGCCACGAGGAGCGGCGGCGCCAGCGCGATCGTGTGCGTCGCGAGTCCGGCAGCGGCGGCCGCGCCGGCAGCAGCGGCCGCTTCTATGAGGTCCGGTGCCACGTCAACTATGATCGTGTAAGGATCAGACGCCATCTCTCGGTTGTTCCATACCGTGAGGTGAACCGCATAGGTACCCGCGTGGCTGAATCGATGAGTCGGGTTCGCTTCGGTCGATGTTACGCCATTACCGAAGTCCCACTGGTAACGCGTGACCACACCCTCTGGATTCGGATCGTAGGATCCAGAGCTGTTAAACTGTACCTCTCGGCCGCAGATCGGGTTAGGGGGAGAGCATGTCGCTCGCGCCTCCGGCTTGGCCAGTGCAACCCCCGTGAGCTGAAGCGTCACCGTCGCGCACCGGTACGTGTAGTACCCTTCCACCTGCCCCACCTCGATAGCGATCGGTTCGTCTTCGCGTTCGTGATATGTGGCGAAGCAGTACCGGATCCTCAACGTGTCGTCGAAACGTCCGGCCGAAGTCGGCGTGAAGCTGAGTTCTATGCTGCGCTGTCCACCGAACGGGATGGTCAGGTGCGTGGGGGCATAGGTGATCGTGAACGGCACCCGGGGCCATACGATGATCTCATCGAGCCAGCAGAACACGTGCGCCGTGCAGTTCAGCGTAATCCTCTCATAAGCCGTTTCTCCGGCCATGACCTCACCGAAGTCGACGACGTAGTCGGAGTTCGCCATCGACTGAGTCAGGCCGCAGATGGTGCATTCCGAGTCGGTGAGCTTCGCCGACCGACTCGCGCGCAGAATGGCCGCAGGTTGTGAGAACGCGGGAGCCTCTGCAAGCGCGGCGAAGTGTGCTTCCTCAGGTAGGAGGGGATACCAGGCAGTATCGATCGTTCTCTCCGTTTCCGTTGTATGAACCGACCTCGTGAGGCCGAGTTGCAGCGTGGGGATCTCGATGGAGTAGGAGGTCTTCACGTCTCGACGCCCGCCCCACTCTGTGCGGTACTTGACGTCGGCCAGAGCGGTTTGAGCGCTCACATCGATCGCTGAGACCAAGACTCCCGCATCGGCGAGGCGAAGTCGGCCTCCGACGTGAAGATCGGCCAGGGGGAAAAGGGCCACGTCCACGTAGGGGGCGCCAAGAGCGACTTTCCCAGAGAGGAGAGAGAACCGTGTGTTGAAAAGAACTTCCACTTGGCCTCCCCGAATGCGAAACTCTGTCGTCACAGAAGGCACCCCCAGTAGATCGTCGAAACGCCCTCGTAGGCCGACACGGTCGCCCCATATCGCTGATTCCAAGGAGATGTGTGGCACGGCGCGCGCCACGTCGTACGCGAGTTCGAGGCGCGCTTCGCAGTTGTGCCAACCGACTGTTAACTCGCCGGTCAGAGCGCGCATCTGGGGAAGATCGGTGCTGAACCCGAACGATACCGACGGCACTGCGACTCCGCGGGCCGCGGTGGCCACCCCAAGCAGAAGCGCAACGATCAGTATCGAGATGGTTCGGATGGTGGGTTTACCCACACTACGGGTAGATGATGACAAATCGGCCATTGCGAACCTCCGCGAGTGACGTATCGATGCTCTCGCCCTGCCCGGCCACGGTCCAAACGCCGTCTTGCTCAATCATCCGATCCCATACCACGAATGAGATGGAATCGCGTCCAGAGGTGATGGGCCAGCTGATCTCGAGGCTTTCACCGCTGAGCGGCAGCGACGTATTCGGCGGTGGCGCCGCTTCATAGAGGACACGTCCGTCCACGCGCTCCACGACGCGGAGGACGCCGCCGAGCGCTTCGTGTACGTCGATACGAATCGCCGACGCAGTTGCACTTCCTTCGAGCCAGACGGAGAGTGTCGCTTGCTGTTCGGCTTCGGCTACCGTTTCGTCCGCTTCATCAACGACAGCTTGTACCTCGGGCGGAAGGGGCTCCGGGCAGCGTTCTTTCAACGCCTCGATCTCGTTTCGGAGCAGCGCCACTTGCTTGCAGAGCTCCTCCTGCCGCAACGTGTATCCGGCGAAGGAGCCAAGGAGCACAAGCACGGCAAAGACACCCAACAATCGAATCGAGACGGCTCGATCTTCTCGGTCCGCAGCGACGACATAGATGATCAGTCCGGAGAACACGCTCAACAAGACCGGTACAACGACGTGTGTGACAACGGTCTGGCTCAGCCCAATGGCAACGCCGACCCCACTGCCCAGCGTCGCGAACCCAACACCACTTAGAAGATCCCCTTTCACGCCCCCCACGGCGCCCCCGAGAGCGAGCGTTGTCAGTACAAGCGCTCCGAACGCGAAGATCAGCCGGGGAGCCTGCGACCAACCAAGCTCGAGGCGGACAATCGCGCCGAGGAACAGTCCTGTCACAAGCAGGATTGCGAAACACGTGAGGACGCCACCGATGTTGTGCCGCTGTTCTTTGTTCGCTGTGAACGCATACGACGCAGCTCCCATGAAGAGCGCGAGCGTCGCCGGAGCGACATACGCTACTACAGGGTATCGACTCAACCCCGTCGCCATGCCCACGACGGCACCAAAGGCCGCCGCACCAAGATTCAGCGGGATGTTCTTCGTCTTCCGTCCCACAAGCACCGCGACGGCGATGGAAAGAGAGAAGATCAGAAGGGCACTCACGAGACGCCCGGTGTCCGCATACCAAACGTACTTGTCGATGAAGCTGCTCCCGAGGAACGCACCGAGAAGGAGGGGTATGCCCGAGGCCGCTGACCCGTAGCTCATGACCTCGCTTGTAGGAGCTTTGGCACTCACGGCACACACCAGTGCGCCACCGAAGGCCGCTGCAAGCGCTGGCACGAGCGCCGCGAACGCGGCCTCGGGACTCAACCCAAGTCCGATCCCACAGGCCGCGCTGAACGCTGCGATGCCGATCAGAAAGGGCACCTTACGGACGGGTCGGCCGAAGTACCAGCCGGCAACTGCGGTCGCGAGGATCAGGATGACGACACCGATCAGAATCGGCGTCCAGTTGCGGGTTGCTACTTCCCCTTCCGCCTGAGCGTTACACGAGAAGCCCGCCAATAGGCTCGCCATCACGATGATAACGAACGCGGACGCAAATGACCTCAACACGGGACGCTGTCGGGCATTCACCACAGTAGCCCAATCATACGATTCGCGCGCCTTAGAGTCAATGCAGAGTGCGCTCAGGATCATATACACTGCGAGAGATCATCTCATTGGCATACCTCTCCTGAAATCGATTCAGGAGCAGGGCTAGGATTCGGATTTACGGAAGGAAGAACAAGGTGGCAAGAAGACAGGGCAGATCCGATGAGATCATCATCAAGTTCCGAGAAGCGAAAGTGTTACTGGCCAAAAGGATAGAGGTGGTGGAGGTAGTAAAGGACTCGACATTCCTGGGTGCGAGCGCGGTCTACCACTGTATTTCGCAGTAACGGTGGCGCCCTCGTGAGGTAGACTGATCTCGACGGGGTGTGACTATGGAGGTCCGCAGTCTCTGAACTGCTCGACTCGTAGCCTTCGCATTGGGGTATGCGTCCCCGGATTCCCAAGAGCGAGTGCAGCCGTATTAGGTGTCAAGTGTAGGTTTGACCCCTCCCTGTCCGGTGGTACAACTTTTCAACCGCACCCCATCTTGATTGCTTGTCAAGTTCATGATACTATGAGTGCCTTCTTATCGGAGTCGGGATGGTGAGGCAGTTCAACAAGCTTTGATGGAGGGTGAATCAAATGCCGCAGCGGAAGGAAATCCTAGACAAGCTCTCCATCTATATTCCACAGCCTAAGATGGCCGAGAAGCCCGTTGAGCGGTTGACGAAACTGGGTGAGAAGAAGCAGTAACGCATCAATCAGGCACGTGTCCGGCCAGAGAATCGCCAAAGAGAAAAGTAGCCAAGGGCCTAAATAGCAAACTGTAAGATTAGGTAAGGAGGAAGAAATGCAAGAGAATCGGCAGCCGAGAAATTGGAAAAGGTCAATCGCTATAGTCCTGATGGTTATCGTGGCGATCGGGGTGGCCTACGTGATCGGGGCGTTTTTTGTTGGGCCAAGTCGCGTTAAGGCCGAAGGTGGGGTTATCTCTACGGCAGTGCTGGACATGCCCAGCGGGATTCTCCCCGCAACGGATACCAACGGAAACGCAGTTACTCTCTTGGTGAAGATTGCAGAGACCTCTGCGGCAAGGAAAGCAGGCCTGAGCAATGTAGGAGCTAAGGCCCTTGACACAACGGTACTTCTTTACGCACATTCAAGGCTTCAGACTTCCCGTGTCAGGTATGATATGACTGGTATCCGTGCTCCCCTTGAGCTTGCTGTTATTGATGAATCAGGAAGCGTCGTTGCGGTCAAAAAAGTCGGCACGAATACCACGTCAATTTCCGTAACCGAGAAACACCAATGGGTACTAGCCGCTAAAGAGGGGCTCCTTGGCAAGCTTGGGATCGCAAAGGGGTCACTGGTGACTCCGGGCGATATTAGGAGGATCGGTTAAGACTCAAACTTCTCTGCAATGCTTGAAGCGTGAGGAGAAGGAGGCAGTCACCGGCTAACAACAACCCCAGAGGGCCCGCTTTTGGCAGGGGATCTGAAGGGGGCCAGGATCGATCGGGGGCCTAGCTTTTTGGGTTCTTTTGCGGAGAGGATACCCCACGTCCAATCACTCGAGCTCGCTGCGAGCACATCAACAGAGACGGATGTGGGGTTGGAATGTTGCACCACCCCACGTGCTGCGTCCGGCCGAATGGTGTCAGGAATTGGAGAACATAAACCCCATCTCAAGCTGCTCCTTGAGGAATTATGTGATGCGTCCCCGGGATTCCACTAAATCTGTATCCTGTCCCCCGAATTTCCCATGGTGCTTGACGCCCCAGACGATC
>JAGLXM010000188.1 GCA_023132915.1 Candidatus Bipolaricaulota bacterium | reverse complement strand
ACCTTCAGCTTGGCGCCGATCAAACGCTCGGCCGGTGATAGACGAGGATAGGATTACTCCGCCTAAGCGCAATCTGGACCTGGGGAGCTTGACAAGGAGCAGTATAACCCCTATCAAAGCCACCACAAGGGCACCTGAGACTACCAGCACCGCTCGCAGCGTCTCCCCCGGCTGCGTGAATGGCCCTACCATCGAGGTGTAGAAGCCCAGTCCAATCGCTACCAGTCCCACAAGCCCAGCCACCCCGAAGTCAACGGCAGTAAAAACGAACACCTCAAGAAAGATCGCCACAAGCCCCCCTAGGAGGAAGATGATCGACTCCCACCCAGCCAGACCTACAAGGGTGTGAGACCACAAGAAGGCGCCTAGGGAGGCGAGCCCTAGGATGCCTGGCACTCCAAAGCCGGGGATGATCATCTCGGCGATGAGTCCCAGCACCCCCACGGTGATGAGAAGGGCCGCTACCCACGAACGGGTCAGGATCTCGACCACCGTGTCGACCCATCTGGAAGCAAAGTGGACTACCTCCCCCGCGGCAAGTTCCTCCAGTTGCAGAAGCTGATCAAGGCTAGCCGCCTCTCCGGCGGAGTAGCCCCACTCCGCCGCCTCCTGAGTGGTGAGGGTGAGAAGCTTGCCTCGCTCGACGAGATCTTCGATCTCCACGTCGCGATCCACCATCGCCTCGGCGACCTCGGGCGGGCGGCCACGCGTCTCAGCCGTGGCCCGGAAGAGCTTGCGCGTGGCGGAGATGACCTTCTCTGGTGCCTCCCGCATCATCCCCTTTTCAAAGTAGACAGGGGTAGCAGCACCCATCACCCCAGCGGGGGCGAAGTAGATGTGCTCACAGGCGATAGCGAGGAGCGCTCCGGCTGAGTAGGCCTCCCGATTAACGTAGGCGATCGTGGGAAGGTCTGCGTCCAGGATGGCGTCACGGCCAGCCACCGCCGAATCCAGGTAGCCTCCGGGGGTGGAAAGCTGTATCACAACGGCCAGGGCCTTCGCAGCGGTCGCCTCCGCCAAGCCCTTACGTAGATAGGAGACGGTGCCGCGGCCGATCTCTGTGTCGATGGTGAGCACCCACACCGGCGGGACATCCTGTGACACTCCCAAGGAGGTAACAGCAAGCACCAGAGCCAAAAGCGTGATATATACTCTCATGGGTTCATCCTAGGTTGTCATGTCTGGCTCTGTCAAGTTCTCAAAGACAGCCGGTAATGCAGCCACCACCTGTGTTCGCGCTGCCGGCCGGGATTATTTATGGCTTCCTCGGCCCCAACGGCGCCGGGAAGACGACCACAATCCGCGTGCTCGCGGGGATCATCGCTCCCACTTCGGGCTATGCAGTGGTCGTCAAGTATGCGCTTCGACCAGAAGGTGGAGCGACTCCATGAAGACATCGGCCTCCTTCCTGAGGGATCCGCCTTCTACGAGTACCTGGAGTATTGATCGACGGGAGGACAACCCGCAGTGTTCAAAAAAGCAGGTCTGTCTTCCTGCGTTGCGATCGTGGTACGCTCAGCAAAAGGCAAAGCCCAAGCCACAGAGATAAGGTGTGTGTCCCTCGAATTCAGGTATGTCCCCCGAATTCCAAGCCGGTTGGGCTCTGGCGATAGGCTATTGCATGATCTCTTCCTTGACCTGCCTCCTGTTTCCGGTCAAGTGCTAACTCTCATCTTGGGCTGTCTTGGGGGGCACATTCGCCTTCGCAGGAGGTGATCCTCTAGACTAACTCAAGAAGTGGACCGGTCAGAGAGGGCTGGTCAGGCTTGTGTTGAAGGGGGAACGGCATACCGTATGCGTACTAGAGGCATTGCCATTGCGCTGGTTCTCTTTGTCGCCGCCTGCTCTTGCCAGTCCGCTTGCGCCATTCCCGTTTGCTCCCTTGGCGCTAGTTACGACGAGGAGTACGTTTCCGTAACAGGGACGGTCCGAGAGCTCGACGAAGAAGCGCGATGGGTGAATCTCGACATTGTCGAGGGTGAGTGCTCCGTCCATGTCTACTGGCAGTTCTCGGAATCTGGCAAGCCCGCATGGCTTCGGGAAGGAGCGGACATTAGGGTGTCAGGCCACTACTACCTTTCGCATCCTCGACACTCCTGGGAACCACAGGTGTACGCAGACTCGGTGTCGCCGCTGCCAAATGGGTCCTCGCCAGCCGGCCTCGTAGTCGCGATTGTGGGATCTGTTCTTCTGCTCTCGATCGTTGCCACGCTGAGTTTTCAGCGTGGCAAGATCCTAAGGGAGAGGAAGCGGGCGGCAAGAGCGGAGGCTGAAGCTCTGTTTCCTCAAGTAGTGTCGGCCATGTCTAGCTTCGATTCAATGCTCGAACGCGACGACTACTGCAGGAACAGCGACTACGTTTCCTGGTGCGAGCATGCATCGAGCAACTTGCCGAGCGACGCCGTGGCTTCGGTGCTTCCGCACTTGGACGGGGAACACTTCGCGATTGCGCAGCGATACATCAAACGCTTGGAAGATGCGATTCCCGAGATTGATCAACGAAATGCTGTATTCGTTGACAGGAGGAGAGAGCGCGACTCACACGTTCTATCTTCACTACTCCCGTATTCCCTGAATCGCGCGCAGGAAGATGCCGTACTTCATGATGAAGACGCTGTACTGGTCGTTGCCGGTGCCGGAACAGGCAAGACCGCTTGCCTTGTCGCCAAAGTTGCCTATCTGGTGGCAAGTGGCGCGGCTGCACCCGATGAGATCCTCGTACTTACCTTTCTGAAGAAGGTTCGTGAGGAACTGCGAAAGCGGCTTGATGCTGTTTCCATAGTCGCCTTGGAGGGGGTCTCCGTACACAATCTCCACCAATACGCCAACGCTCGAATCGGGGAGGCGGAGGGTAAAAAGCCGGACGTTTCGCCTCACGCGGGGAACGATGACAGCCTCGGCGAGTTCATCCAGGCCGTCCTGGATCACCTGTTTCGAAGCGACGGTGCCTCTGAAGCTGTCAGGTTCTTGCTGCACGATCTTCCTTCTCCAATATATTTTGTGGCCGCAGGAAGCAAGGAGGAGTACTGGACAGAGTGGCGAAGCTGCAACAAACGCAGCCTGAGTGGAGACTACGTGCGTAGCCGCGAAGAACTTCTCATCGCCGACTTCCTCTTCTCAATGGGTATCGACCACGAGTATGAGAAGCCCTACGAACCTCGCGTGTTCGATCCGGAACACCGGCAGTACAAACCCGATTTCTTCATCCCTAGTGCGCAGTTGTGGATTGAGCATTTCGGGCTGGATGAGAAGCATCAGCCTCCCCCATTCCTAGACCCTTCGGAGAAGCGGCGCTATATCCAGAAGTACAGATGGGCGTTGAAGATTCACAAGAAGCACGGCACGTCTCTACTTTCCACTTACTCCTATCAGGCGCGTGATGGCACTCTGACTGATGTCTTGCGGGTGGGCCTTGAGGAACATGGCGTCGTGTTCAATCCAATGTCTCCTCAAGAGATCCTCTCGCATAAAATGGTCATACCGCGTCTTAGCAGGCTTTCGTCACTTCTCGCGACCTTCCTTAAGCTCTACCGAGCCGGGCACTGGACCAAGCAGAGATTCCTGGATAGGGCAAAAGAACTGAGGTGTGAGGCGAGAGCTCGGCGCTTCTTCACCATATTCGAGGAGGTTCTCCAATCATATGAGGCTCATCTGCGGGACACTCCATGTGTAGACTACACAGACATGCTGGACAAAGCTTCGAGTTACCTCAAGGAAGGAGCAATACGCCATGGTTTCAAGTACATCTTCGTGGACGAATTCCAGGATATCGCTGCCGACGATGTGCGACTTCTTCAAGCATTGGCTTCACAGACTCCACGGCCTCGGATCTTCTGTATAGGGGATGACTGGCAGTCGATTTACCGATTCCGTGGTGGGGATCCGGGCTACATGTCAGCCTTTGGCAGCTTGCTGGGCTACCACAAGCGGCTCGATCTAACCGAGACGTTCCGCTTCGACGCAAGGTTGGAGAAGCTGAGCTCGAGGTTCGTGTTGAGGAACCCCACGCAGCTCAGGAAGAGCCTCGTCTGCTCAAGGGAGAGTGACTCGCCTCCCGTGCATGTTCTCCTGGCAGATCAGGTCAAGGGCATCTATCCAGACTCGGAAGATCGTGTGCGGTATGCTGAGGCAGTCCGACGAGCGCTTCAGCTAATCGATTCCCGGAGTTGCTCTCCCGACCGATCTGTTTACGTGCTCGCTCGCTACGATCGTCTCCGCAAGGGATTGAGGTTGGGAAGAGACCGGAGAACGAAGTTTTACACCATTCATGGGAGCAAAGGCTTGGAGGCCAACTACGTGATATTGGTTGGGCTCGATTCGGGCCCCTCGAAGTACACGTTTCCCTCTTCCTTCTCGGATGATCCTCTTCTTGATATGTTGCGATCAGAGCCCGAGCAATTCCCGCACGCAGAGGAACGGCGCTTGTTCTACGTCGCGCTATCTCGTGCACGCGAGGAGGTGTTCTTGATTGCGCCGCGCGGCAACGAGTCCGCATTCCTACTTGAGCTAAGCCGCGACGGCTACGAGGTTGATTGGATAGATGCCCTTGAGACGTCCTCGTGGCCCCTTTGCGGGGCTTGCTCCGTCGGGGTCGTGCGTCTGAACCCTGGAGTGGGCGAACTGCCGAGCTGGTGGGAATGTAGTCTTTGCGGTAATCGTCCAAGAGACGTCGCGTGCCCTAGATGTCGTATAGGACGAATCCAGCTCCTTCGATCCAGAGTTGCGCCATTTGACAAGCCTTGTTCTGCTTGTGGCTAGACCCTGACTTGCTAGGAGTTCTGTCGTGTTTGAACCGCCCCGGGATTGCCGGAGACTTCAATTCTTGAGAGGATGGAGTCATGACAAGATCAAACAGGTATTCCCCAGAAGTCCGGGAGCGGGCAGTTCGGATGGTGCTGGAGAACGAGCGTGAGCACGACTCTCAGTGGTCGGCGATCGTCTCGATCGCAAGCAAGATTGGCTGCTCCCCGGAGACGCTTCGGAAGTGGGTGCGCCAGACCGAGGTCGACACGGGTCGGCGCGGAGGACTGACGAGCGATGAGCGGGCGCGGACCAAGGAACTTGAGCGGGAGAACCGCGAGCTTCGGAGGGCAAACGAGATCCTCCGCAAGGCAGCGGCGTTTTTCGCCCAGGCGGAGCTCGACCGTCGACCGAAGCGATGATGCCGTTCGTCGATGAGCATCGAGGGGTCTACGGGGTCGAGCCGATCTGCGCGGTGCTGCCGATCGCCCCGTCGACCTACTACGAGCAGAAGGCTCGCCAGGCCGATCCCTCGCGGCTGCCGGAGCGTACCCGTAGCGACGTCGTCCTGTGCGAGGAGATCGAGCGGGTCTGGCATGAGAACCGCCAGCTCTACGGAGCCCGCAAAGTCTGGCGTCAGCTCCGCCGAGAGGACATCGAGGTGGCTCGCTGCACGGTAGAGCGTTTGATGCATCGGTTGGGCCTCGTGGGCGCCGTTCGGGGTCGGAAGACTCGGACAACGATCCCCGACGAGACGGCAGCACGTCCGGCGGACCTGGTGCAACGTGACTTCACAGCCACCCGGCCGAACCAGCTGTGGGTGGCGGATCTGACCTACGTGGCGACTTGGGCAGGCTTCGTGTACGTCGCGTTCGTCATCGACGTGTTCTCGCGGAGGATCGTGGGCTGGCGTGTGTCGCGATCGCTGCGCAGCGACCTGGCCCTCGACGCACTGGAACAGGCTCTCTACGCTCGTCCCGACACTGAGTGTCTCGTGCACCACAGCGACAGGGGTGTGCAGTACCTGTCCATACGCTACACCGAACGCTTGGCTGAAGCAGGCATCGAACCCTCAGTGGGCAGCGTCGGCGACTCGTACGACAACGCGCTTGCGGAGACGATCATCGGTTTGTACAAAACGGAGGTGATCCATCAGCTTGGATCTTGGCGCAACGTTGATCACGTCGAATTCGAGACCCTCGACTGGGTGGACTGGTTCAACAACCGGCGGCTGCTTGAGCCGATCGGTAACATCCCACCCGCCGAGTGTGAGGAGGTATACTACCAAAGTCAGGAGGCTCCGGCCATGGTGGCCGGACTCACGTAACATAGCCTCCGGAAAAGCCGGGGCGGTTCAGTTGCTGGTGAGACGTCTCCTGGGGCCAGTAGGACCGATCCCGGAACGCGTGTGGTTGTCTGTTCGTGGTGCCAGAGATCACCAGTCGACTAATGGAGCCTAGGGGATTCGAACCCCTGACCTCTTGCATGCTGCAAGCGCTCTCCCAGCTTGAAGTAACGGCCCTCATCATAAGCTCACTACAGCATTTGATTGAGAAGGACCGCTTACCGAACGGTCCTTTTGTTTTAGTCAGAACCCGCCTTTCCTCCGATGTACAACGGGCCAACATAAGCAAGGGTCTGCAGATAAGGTGTGTGCCTCAGGAACTCAGCAAAGGTCATCCGATTGTTGAACGCAGTGCCCTATCTACTCTCCTGTCCCTTTCCCCGTCTCCGACGCTTGCTTGAACTTCTCTATGAAATCCTCGCGTACAGGGTTGAAGATATCCAGCATCACAAAGGGTTCTCCGCCAATGCAAGTATCGCTGTGAGGAACATTGGCCGGAATACAATAGAAGTCCCCCTTTTCCACAATTCGCTCCTCATCCCCAATGTGCAAGACAGCTCTGCCAGCGTATACCACACCAGTCTGCTCGTGCGGATGAGAATGCATTGGCACGGTATAACCAGGTGAAGTCGCATTGAGCACCATCATCATTCTCTCACCGTGCAGGCCGGTGAGAATCGTTGTTTCGAGTCCTAGCATTTGGGTAAGTCTGGGGGTATCCTCCAGATCGATGAAGTATGGGGTCTTCTCTTCAGTCAAATCTCCACCCTCCTGTTGTTTGATAAGCAGTGCGCCTAACGGAGCTGCGGCTAAGCTGCGAGCGGAAGGCATGCTTGCGTGCCAGAACGCACGTCAGCTTCATCCGTTGTTGGAAGACGCGCCACGCCACCCATCACCCATACAGTAATTATTCTGCAAGCCTGCAACATAATACCAGGAGCTCTATATCATGCCAACTGCGAAGAGATACTTCCGACAGACTGGGCCCGAAGGAAAATCATGACAAGGCGACCTCAGAGGTGAATCGAGGTGTGAAGACTTAATTTGGGCGCATGCTTTCTTAAGATGTTTTCGGAGTTGCAAGCCTCGGAAATATGGTTCGCGTCCCTTGGATTCTCTGGATAGCGAGCGTTTAGGTTTTGATGTAGTTCTTCAAATCCCTGTAGAAGTTCTCGTGTCCTCCAATGGCGAGCAGGTAGAGTCTGTTTTCGGGTTCATCAACGGTGTAGGCAAGGAGGTAGAGTTGGCCGAGGCAAGAGAACTTGTGGACGCGTACGCCCTGCAAGTCTCCGGCCTTCATCTCACCAAGGGTCGGGTCGCGGCAGAGCAGGTCTACCTGTACGTCGATTTGTCGCCGCAGTAGTTCGGGGAGCTTTTTCTTGATCCGGGCGAATTTGGTATAGGCAACGGGCTCTAACACCATAGCGGAAAGCTACCCGCGAGGGTAAGGGAGAACATCCCCTTGTTCGATTCCCGCAAGCGCCTCGCGAATATCTGCTTGGAACTGAGGGTGCAGGGTATTGTACTGATCGACGTAATATTCCACGGCCATCTTGACGACCGTGCTTAGGCTGCGCTTTTCCAGCCGCGCAATCTCCTCGAGGTGTCTCTTTAGCTGAGGGTTTACCTTTGTGGAGACTGACTTTGAGCTTGCCACGCGTCATCCGCCTCCTTTTTCTTGCGTTCTCTAAGCAGGAGTATAGCATCAAAGGTATACGAAGTCAACGAGGTATACCAAGGAATTAATGTTGGGTTGCAGGACTAGACCCTGTGTGACCGATCACTCGCGATTCCGCCTAACGGTTAGCATCACCCGCCGGGCGGTTGCGGGAAAGAGCCTCCACTACAAGGCACACTGAAAGCGCGTGGAACCGCCGATGTGCGCAACCGATAGCCCGGTCGGGTGCATGCATTGTTGGGCGGCTTTTCAAGTGTGACTACCGCGTAGCAACGACTCAGCGGGGAAGCCGTTGCTGCAATACCTCATCCAAAAACGCCTCTAGAACGGCGGTATACGTTTTGGGGAACAGCATGAACGTGTGATGTCCGCCCTCCTCAAAGATATGCGTTCTGGCCCTGGGATACCGTGCTTTCAGTTCTCCCACATGGTCGATTGACGACTTGTCGCCCTTGGATGACAGAACCAATATCTCCCCAGGCCAGTGCTGTAGGGCTTCTGACCTGAACACAAAGCTGCGATGGGCTTCTACCCCTGCTTCCATGAAGCGTAGAAACATCTCCTTGTTGATGTCCAGACTCATCTCCCGAAGGTATGTGCCGCGAAATGCCAACCATTCGCTCGAAGGCGGAAATGCCCATCCACTTCTCCTTACTAGGCGTAGTATTCGCATCAAGATGGGGAAAGGGAGAATCTTGATCAACTTCAGTTGCTTCTGTAGCCTTGACGTATCTTGCGCGCCGGCAACGCTACAGTGAGAGAATACCACATGCTCTACCTTCTGCGGGTATTCCTGAAGGAAAAACTGGGCGACTCCTGCGCCACCGGAGACCCCAATGACCGTTGCTTTCTCTGCCTCTTTGGCGCCAAGGATTGCCGCATGAGCGCGACAGACCTCGTCCATGGCGAACGTTCCCTGCAATGCGTAATTGTCCAGAGTTATGATTCTATACTTCTTTTCGAAGGCAGTGATGGAGTAGAACCACATATCCGCTCTCATAAACGCACCGGGCAGGAAAAGGAGAGTTTTGTCTCCCTGCCCGCAGGCAATGTAGCGCCAGCGAGCACCCCCGACCTCCAGTTCCTTGTAGGGATGGTTAGCGCGGAATTCCTGCAAGAGCCGCTTCTGTTCAACAGGAACTTGAGCATAGATTTCGTCAAACTGCAACGCCGTCATCTTTCACCCCCTACCTGTCAATAGAGATTCTGCCTCCATTCCGACGCGCCGGACAGCAAGCGGATTGAAATCCGCGGCTCGATGGAGCGGGCGCGAAGCGACCGCTCCATCAGTTGAGCTGAGCTGCCGTGCGGGACTGACCAGCCACAGCCGCTCGCGAAGCTGATTACTTCTACCAAGTAGTTCCAAATGCCCCTCGCTCAGCACGGTCGGCTCCAGCGAGAGTTAGACAGGCACAGCTCCTACACGTCGAAAATCAGACTGCAACACGTCACGCCACCCTCTGCCTTTGCCATTTCCGAAACATCAACGACCACAACCTCTATCCCACGCTCCTCCAGCCGCCTTCGTGTTTCCGGGTACGCCTTCGGATAGACCACTGTCTCACCAATCAGTAGCGCGTTCGCCCCCATCGACTCACTTGGTGCGACATCCACTAGTTCCATCCCTTCAAACGCACTCACATCCACCCAGGCTCGGTTCACCAGCAACGTGCCTCTTCTAACTTGCGTCACCGCCGACTTCAGGTGCAGGCATCCCTCCATCTCTACCATCTCGACTCCATAATCGTAGGCTGATACATACGACCGCAGTTGTTCGATGCCCGCCGGGTTACTCCTGCTTAACAACCCAACGTACAGCACCTTGCCCACACGCAGCACATCTCCCCCATCCATGGTGCCCGGTGATTCAATGTGGTACAGCTGCCGATACCCTGCCAGCGCTTCCGCCACCGATGCTGCCTCTGCTCGCCGTGATTCAGCTCCGGGGCGCATTATGACCGCCAGCTCATTGACCACAACTGCCGTATCCTCGACGAATACCGAATCAGGCAGACTCGCCTCCACAGGCAGGCGATGAATTCTACAACCAAGATCAGCCAGGCAACGCTCGTACTGCCGATGCTGCAACCTGGCATTACGAACATCAATCGCCTCACGCACCAGATGCGTGAGTTCACACTTCGCAATGCTTGGACTGACTTCACGCGTGATGGCCGCAAGCACAATTCTGCTCCTTCAGTTTTGCCCACCCAGCAGGCTGCGAATAAGCTGCGAGCGGGCGCCGGAGGCGACCGTCGGGTTGAGCGTCATGTTAGGAGGCCGTTTCAAACACTAGCCGGTGGCACGCATAGGCCGAATGCGCCGGAGCTCGGCTGCCTCGGTCTGCTGAGCCCGAAAAAGGTCCCACCGAAGCTGGAGATTCATCCAGAACGAGGGCGAGTTTCCAAAGACTCGGGCCAAGCGCAGCGCCGTGCTGGGGCTCATGCCGCGCCGCTTGTTGATCAGCTCGTTCACACGCTGATAGGGAACGTGGATACGATCTGCCAGTTCCCGCTGCGAAATCTTCATCGGCTTGAGAAACTCCTCCAGAAGCATCTCGCCCGGGTGCGTCGGCTCTCGATGGGTCGGTACAAGTACCACTTTCCACCTCCTAATGGTAGTCCACAATCTCTACGTCCGCAGGCCCCATCTCCGTCCAGTGAAAGCACAAACCGTAGCGGTCATTAATCCGAATGCTGAATTGGCCCCGCCGACTTCCGAACAGCTGTTCCAAGCAGTTCCCCGGCGGGATTCGGAGTCCACCGAGCGACTCCACCGAGTCCAGCTGATCTAGCTTGCGTCCCGCGATACTCCAAAGATTCTGCGGACACGTTCTTCGCGCAGCCTTGGTGCTGCGCCCGTTGAAGATGTCCTCGGTTGCCTGGGTTGCGAAGGACCGAATCATAAACACATAATAGAACGGCTAGCATGCTATTTCAAGCCCTTCTGACGAGCAGCGGATGGTAAGCTGCAACCGTTTTGTTAGCGTCATTCCATATTCGTTTTTCGAATACTTAGGCAGTATTGCGTCACTTCTTCATCTAACTCCGTAGGATAGTCATAACCGAGACTGGTCCCGACTGTTCTTGCCAGCTTTCTAAAGAACTCAACGGTCTTGAAGAAGGCCCGCCAGTTCTCTTCGACATCCGCCCCGGCGTATGTAGATTCGAATTCCAACCAGGTTTCGGCATCAAGATAGCGCTTGAACTTTTTGCCGCAGGTTCCAGTGCTCACTGACCAGTCATTCTGTAAACCAATGTACCATTCGACAACCTTTTGCAGGAAAGAGTAACGAAGGACGTTATCGAACATGTATTTTGCGAAAGGCAATTCGTCCCGCCAAAGGTATTTAGGTACATAGATTGCATCCCACCAGAACTCATGGACCAGCGTTTCATACTCCTGCCTGGAAGGTTTCTTGATGATGTATTCCGAGAATGTCGGTTCTTGTAAGCCTGTTGTTAGATTATCCTTGTCGATGAGTACTCTGTAGCCGTTATCGTAGGCGTCTGGTTCAATACTAGTCTGGTCCGTAATCTGAAAATCGATTCGCACGCCATCTTTGAATTGAACGAGTCGCGTGATCCAATTCTCACCGTCTGTTGACCGTGGCTTTAGTGGCCAGCGAACCATGATGGGCCCGAAGACTCTCAGCCAACTATCGTCTTGTTGAAATGGGCGAAGATCCGATACATACAGCTCAATATCATAATCCGACAGGAAATCGATGCATGGGTTCGGGTTGACGCGAGAACTCGTCAGCACAGCCGCTCGAATCACATCGTTTCTCCGTGCCCATTCAGAAAACTGTGATAGGACATCTTCTTCCGTTCTCAAGGGTTTTCCTCTTGTGACGCTAACGAGCCGCGGATCAGCGATGGACGAAGCGCGAGCTTGCTCGCAACGGAGTCCGTCCGCTGGATCCGTTGTTGAGAGGCGCGCAGTGCCGCCCATACAGCAATTATTCTGCAAGCTCGCAACATAATACCAGGAGCTCTATATCATGCCAACTGCGAAGAGATGCTTCCGACAGACTGAGGCTGAAGAAAGGATGGCGACAAGGCTACTTCGGAGGTGAATCGAGGTATGAAGACTTGATACGGCATGCCTTTTCAGAGATGTCCCCGGAATTCCACAGCCTGCAATTACACTTCTGTCTGCTCAGGGTTATGGCCAGTCAGCCACGTCGCTAACTGACTTTGAAGCCACCGAGCTTCATCTACGGCTTCCTCGGCCCGGCTCTTGGACACAGCGGTGAAGCCTTCGTAGAGCCCGCGATGACGGAGTGAACGCAACGTGTGGTAGTAGTCCAGACGTTCTTCCTCGACGCCCAATGTGAAACGAAGGCTTTCGAGAGTATGGACGTGTTGCCCAGCCCCACGGATTGGTCTTGTGCCTTCTGCACGAAGTGCGGCCAAGGCGCAATTCAGGATCGCTGTGTAGGCTTGTTCCAGCCGTGTCTCGGGATGGTTGGACGGATTGGTTGCATCCTCGATCCGACGGTTGATAGTCTGCAGCAGTGCAGGAATCTCTCCCACTGTTGACGGTAATTGCTCAAGCTCACCGCGACGGACCATGTCGTCAAGACTCATGTGGCCGCTCCGATCAGGTCGATCCGCGGTCCCTGGTGAACACGAGAGATAAAAGAATTCTGCGTGTTCAGTGCCTCTTGATACTCATCCGACTGGTACAGCGTTGGATTGATCTCACGGCGCAGAAGCGAGCCCGCCTTTCGGAGCGATGCGCTCAACTCGCGCAACGTGACTGTCCCGACAACCATGACATCCACGTCGCTTTCAGCAGAAGCCTCACCCGATGCCAGGCTGCCATAGACGTACGCCAAATCGATTCGCTCCGCAAATGGGGAAAGGGCCTCTCGCAGCACGTCCCCGAGGCCGACCGTCTTCAACACGATCGAGCGTAGTTCGTCATGAATCGGACAGGAACCATTCAGTCGGTAGATCACCTGGCGGCCGACACGCTTTGCGGCCAGGATTCCGGCGTCTCTCATCGCGTGAAGCTCGCGGAGAAGCCCTCGGCTGTCGAGGCCGGTCCGACGTTCGAGCTCGCGCAGGTGAAGGCCTTCATCAACAGCGTTTGTCAGCTCCTTCAGCACAGCAAGACGCGTCTTAGGAAAGAGCGTCTCGGCAATTCCCTTTGCGGACATTTCGTCCTCAATTGTAGACAAATTGTCGTCACTGTCAACCGCAACCTTTGCGGGGGATTTTTCCTCCGGCAGAGCGGGCTCGAAGGAAGGACGACAGAAAGACAACTACGGAGGTAAATCGAGAACGAATGACTTGACAAACAGGGCGCTTTCAGAGATGTCCCTCGAATTTCGTAACACCACCCGTGAACCCAAAACGCTGCAAAAACGAAACCTGGCAACAAGAGGACACTCGATTAGCAGGTCGGCTGCACGCGGGGTTAGGCGAAGGGCGAAATTCAAGGTGCCATTTACGTTTGCGCCGTCCTCGCCTGCGCTGAGAGGCAATCCAATATCACATCCGCCGCCCTGACGAACCCACCTGCCTCTTTGAAAGACTCGGCGATCCGGTTGCACTCGGCGCGCACGCTTTCATCAGCGACGATGGCATCCACCAGCCGATCCAGCTCCGCCGGACGGGCCAGCTGCCTGTATAGCACGTATCCTGCCCCAAGCCGCCTCACCCTTTGGGCCACAAATGGCTGATCCGCTGCCTGGGGAATGACAATCAGCGGGACGCTATGGAGCAGCCCCTCGCTGACGCTGCCCATCCCACCATGCGTGATGAACACATCTGCCAGCTTCAGGATTTCGAGCTGCGGCACATATGGCCGGATGATGAAATTCGGTGGCGCATCCGCCAGCGACTCCGGGTCGGTCCACTGACCTGCCGAGAGAATCACGCGCTTATCTGTATCACCGAACGCCTGGAAGCACGCCCGGTAGAACGCCACATTGGCGGTGAAGATAGTAGTGCCCAGCGAGATATAGACCAGTGGGCCAGTACAATGGGCCGGGAAATCCAGCGGGAAGTCAATCGTCTCGTCGCGCGGTGCAATCGATGGTCCCACAAACACGAAGCTCTCGTCAAAATCCTCTGCATTCGGCTGGAAGTAGCGTGACGTGAAGACGATGTTCAAGTCCTCGTGATTGGACATAAAGTTCATCAGCGTGATTGGCCGTGTCTCATACGCTGCGCTGATGCGTCTGGCAACCCGCTTAAAAGGTCCCAGGTGTGGGATTCCGGCTACGAAATTCCAGAGAAAATCGCGCCACATCCCCGGATAGGGATCGGGGCGGGTCTGATAGTTGATGGGGAACTGCGGGATGATGGCGACGGCGGGAATAGCCAGTATCTCAGCAGCCAGCAATCCCCAGATGCAGGTAAAGTCGTGCAGAATGTAGTCCGGCTGCTCTCGTCTGAGCACATCGAGCAGCGGCGGGAGCACGTCTTCTGCAAATTGGATCATGATGCGCGCCATCAAAACCATATTGGGCGACCGCTCGTCATAACCCACAAACTGAAATCGCACCGCCTCGCCCAAGCTCTCGTAAGTCCGAAACTCGGCCCCCGCTGTCTCAACCTTTTCCCGGAATTCCTCGCCAGTGTAGTAGATGATCGTCTCACCGCGATTGACCAGCTCCCTCACCAGCGGCAGGGTCGGGTTCATATGCCCGTGCGCGGGGATATTGAGAAAGAATGCCTTCGCCATCACCCTTCCCCTTCTGTATTCTCCCAAGCTCCTGGTCTGTAACTATGCACTTGATTGACAACCTCAATGTAACATTGCTTATGTGGCCACCTTACTGCGGTCGCGTGCGCCTAACAGCCTCGAGCTGAGGCGCCAGGGCTCGCCCCACTACCTGCTCTTGCAGCACCGCCATTATACAACTTTGTCTGCAAATCGCGCCGCATCCCCGGTCGCCTCCAGCGAGACGTTAGGCCGCATTTACGATTCGGTGAATTCGGAAGCAAATTCAACACCAAATCTGTGAATCATATTCACTCCATAATCATTTTGAAACCATCTCAGAAGAACAAAAAATACCGAGGAATACGTTCCATATAGTTCTTATACGACTCACCATACTGTTCCAGGCAAGCTTCCTCTTCCGCGAGGATTATAAAATGAGCTCCAATCACACCAAGGATCATGAATGCCAATGCTGGCCATGATCCTATGGCAATGCCTATCCCCAGGAAGGATACGGAGACGGCCAATTGCTGAGGGTGCCGTGAGATCCTATAGAGCCCACTTGTAACTGGCTGATCAACCGGAGTGTTTTTGAAATTGTCAAGGGCAATTACAAATCCAATCAACCCAAGGGAATATATTGAAATTCCTATCATAAACACTACATCACCAATTTTCAGGGGGGTCAAACTCACAAAAATGAACCACATCAATACTAAGATCACTCCAAATAAGCGGCGGAGTAGCTGATGCTCTCTCTGACCCGATCGGTCATATAGCCTCGCAATCGCATTTTTGGGGAAGAATATCAACATGATCCCATAAGCCCCAAAGAAGAGGACAATCAGTACCCATCCGTTGAACAATCCGATTTCTAAGTTTGGAAACAGCTCCATTGACTTTTCCTCGACGAAAACAAGTTAATTATATTCAAATGCGGCCTAATAATGATTAGTGTGCAAATCTGCACCATAGCGCCGACGAGCGCCGTTCGCCGCTACTTCCGTTCCCGACCATTCTAACCTGCTTTCCATCTCCTCATATTGACATTGCTATTCGTGCATGACATCATACAGCCATGAAGCTGTTCGAGCAAGTCCATCTGGCCTGCTGAGCAAAGCACTACTCGCCCTGAACGGAGGAGATGCGAAGAATGAAGGTTTGACCCCTTTGGTTACTTTGGTTATGATTCGGAGTCAAAGATCGGGCCTCAGCTCCTTGAGATGAGGAGATCCTAAGAATGAAGGTCTGACCCTAAGGCCCCCCTAAGGCCCCCGACTTCCCAGCCCATTCACGCCCGTTCTTGCTGCTCTGTGTTCCGGATGTTCTGCCTGACAACGATTGAGTCCGGTTCCAGCTCCAGTGCACGTTTGAAGCAGTCAAGCGCCCTCTGGTGCTCGCCCAATCCGTCGGTGAGGAGCAACCCTTTTGCATTCCAGTAGCGGGATGCCCCCTGATCTAGCTCCAGAGCCGCGTCTATGAACTCCAAGCCGTCCCGGGCAGCCTGGGCAAGTCGGTTGCCATAGACTCTGAGATAGGCCTGGCACTCGTTGAGCTTGAACACTGCCTGCAGGTGGTTGTGCTCGGCCTTCGCCCGGAGTTCAACAGGCAGAGAGCCTTCAGTTGGGACAGCGACCTCCTCTCCAACCGCCTCGGCAAGCGGCAGAGGTGGAGTCGAGGGTCGATCAGCGCGGGGGAATAGCGCCTCAATCAAGCTCGCTCTGACCCACTCGGTAATCCCATCTTGCCAGACGAGATCGGATGCGACCAACTCACCATCCCGCACGAGTTTCTTCAACTCCGACAAGGACACCGGCCCGTGCGCTGTACCTACTCGGACGTAGTACCAACCGTTTCCCATTCGACCAGCTCCCTTTCGACGAGGGGAACCCGGGGGACGTACACGCTATCTCTCCCCTCACACCACGTCGGGTGGGGTGCGAACCCCGGCCCACACTCCGGGCAATCCTGACGGTGCGAACCATCTAGCATCGATGATCTGACACGACGGATCATGAACAGCCTCTCAGGCGCTTCGTCGCGAAATAGGGTGAAGATCTGATTCTTGCGGATTAGGGTATGCGTCCCCTGAACTTCCCATCTAGGCAGCAGCGTTTGTTTCAAAGATGGATCTGAC
Organism: Candidatus Bipolaricaulota bacterium; assembly: GCA_023132915.1. Lineage (GTDB taxonomy): Bacteria > Bipolaricaulota > Bipolaricaulia > UBA7950 > UBA9294 > UBA9294. The sequence continues at coordinate 22,010 of JAGLXM010000188.1, read as the reverse complement.
GCTTCGTCGCCAGGACTCGATCCGAACAGGCAGGTCATCGTACTCCCCGAGGTTGAGCCGGCCGACAATCGCCACCCACTCACTCTTCAGCGTAGCAGGCAGACCAGAACTGGCCTGGACCGCTTCGTCAAGCACCGCTGTAAGATTCGCAGCCCCAAGTCCCCGCGCTTTCAGCATTCCCCGGTAGTCGCTATCCTCGGCCAGCTTCTTCAGAATGCCTGTCGACCCGCCGATGTTCTCGGCAAGCGTGTAGAGATAGGCCACACCAGGACCGTACCGTGCTTTCAGCTCCGAGTGTATCCTCATGGCAATAGGCGGAGCTTCACCAATCTCGCAGTCGATATCCTTGAACTCGTCGGCCAGATCAACTCCAACCTGCAGAGCCAATAGAAACGGTTGGGTCTGTGCAATCAGTCCACGAAGGCTGGAGGTGAATCCCTCCTCAAGGTGGTTGAGACACGCAGCATAGCCTCGTCCAGCATGCCAAGCATTGCGGCAGACTTGGCGGAGAGTGCCATTGGCGTGCCCCCCGATGGCTACTCCAGATCGATTCCGCTCATACAGCTTCGTACGATAGGCCATCACTTCAAACTTGGTCAGACCTTTGGATTGACTCGTGGTCGAATCATACTCATCATGGTGCTCCAAGCAGAGGAAGCATAGATTGTCTAGCTCGTTATTGGAAGAGTCGCCGTCGAGATGGGCAATTTGCCCTGTCTTTCTGCTGTCATCCTCCAAGAGACCGTAGCAGACCGCGCACCGCCGACAGCTTAGGGCCAGTAGCTTCGCCTCGATTCTCTTGGGTATCGTTTTCCGCGACATCGTTGCCCTCTATCCTCCTTGGCTCGATTCAGCGCACCTCTATCGTCAAAGACTTGCCAGCGCCCTCTATGACGGAAGACCCCTCAGGCATCTCGAACTTCCCAGGATCAAACGGAACCGCAAAGACAACGGGCTGTTGAGAGCGCCCCCAAGGGCCAAATGCCACAGCATGAAGCGGCGGTAGGTTCGGAATCAACGCCACATGCTCGGGGCCATGCGGAAGTAGGGTCAAAGCTTGTTTCTTGCCTCGCGGAATAGGATCTGACGCCATGACGTCCTTAAGCTACTCCTCACCGAAATAGCCACTGTACTGTGCATCTAGACTGAACTCCAACGATAGAAACGGATACTCGTGTTTCCCGAATGGGAGACTCGATTCGTTCACCTCCTCCACCGACGGGGTCGAAGTCGAAAAGCAATTACTTATCAACTTGTTAAACTCTCCGCTCTCTGTTGCCAGTCGTTGATAGTCACTAAGGAGCTGAAGATTCGTCAACACCGCTGGATTGAGGCGCCTGAATGTAAGGTTCTTCTTCATTATCTCTAGCGTGACGGGTTCGGGAATGGTCCAGAAACCACCTGGAAGGAAGCCCATGACCATGTTCTCCGGCGTCTTGATGTATTCGTATGGGTCGATGAGGGACGAATCTGTCCTCACGAACTTCGCAAACCCCAAGACAGCATGACAGGGCTCGCAGTATGAAATAGCCATCCCAACGTCCTGCTCAACATATAGGTTGTCGCCTTTCAGCCCCCCGGAACTGCCACTCTTATCGGCTTCAAACGCTGCTGAGACTGCGAAATTGGCAGAAAAGAAATCGTCTTCGTCATTCCGGTCACTAAAGCGCCTACGTAATCCCGAAGCTACCACGGTGCGACACCCTGGGAAGTCGTTTTCTGTTTCGCGTCGGTTTACGTATTCGTGTACTCTTGCCACCAGCCCAAGGAACTTCGCGACATCACCGCCAGACTCCGCTCTGGTACCCTTGGGCACCGTTTGCCCGCTCTGAGGATGTAGTTTCTTCAATTCGTTTAGTGAATAACCGCCGGTCAAGGTAGTCTGGCCGGTTGGCGGCTCGAGATGCTCGGCATCTACCCCAAGGAATAGCGTATCATTGAAACGCCTGTATTGCAGTGCTCTCGGATATAGCTGGGGGTGGTTCTCCCTTTCCTTCTGAAAGAGCTGCAGCGCATCCTCTAGCGATGACAGCCGCTCAATTGCCTGCCTACCGATTCGGTTCCTGATGTCCCAATTCGCAACCATCAGGTGGTCTGAGAATCCCAGGAGGTCCACCTGGGCTGAGCATGCCCAACGCACATCTGGAGCCGTCAACTATCCATCCTCCGTAGAGTAACAACGACTACTGTGCGGGATTGCAGCGTAGCGTTGACTCATCCCTCCCGCCAACTCGGCTCTTGTTATCGGTCTCTCCATATCTTCTATTGCCTCCATGTGCCCTTGCTATTCACGGAAATCATGCTACAACCATGGGGCTCTTCCGGCAAGCCCGCCAGACCAGGAGAACACTCCCCCAATCAGTGGCGAAGCTGGAGGTCCTTCACGCCTCGTGACTGGATCACCATCTGAGGGCAATCCTAATCTACTGAGTGAACGGCGCACTAGCCTGCCACATCGTCCAGTTCCCGGCGACCTGGCGCACGCTTCCTCCATCCTCGAAGGCCAGCAACCTCGTGGCGACCTTGTCTATGAAGAAGCGGTCGTGGCTGACCACGACGACCGCGCCGGGGAAGTGCACCAGAGCCCTTTCCATCACCTGCGTACTCGTCAAATCCAGGTGATTCGTCGGCTCGTCCAGTAGGACAACCGATGCCCCAGAGAGCAGACACTGTGCCAGCGCTGCCTGCGCCCGCCGCCTTGCCTATGGTGGCCTCCTTGCGCCTGCCCCTAAAGTAGACTTGCTCAATTGAATCTCCCCGAGAACCGCCCCTTGGTTGGACGAGTATGTTCTCCGTCAGAATTGCGGGAAGCTCTACTGCCGAGCGAAGCACTACTCCCCACGAGCGGAGCAAGCCTACGCGTGCTGGATCGAGCGGTTCCTGCGCTTCCATCGCGACAAGGCTGGACGCTGGACTCACATTAACGAGATACTTGCCGCTGATGTGGATTCATGCCTCACGTGCGTACAGCTTGGTGTCGAAAGAAACCTTTGAAAGAGAAAGATGCTGGAAACGGTCTTGGACCCCGGTTCCTCAGCCCATCACAAAACACCAAGAATAAAGGTCTGACCCCTTTGGTTCAAAGCTCACCGGCGGCACTGGAGCGCAGCGGTATAGCGGTCAGGTGGAGCGCCTTGTTAGCTTATTGCTGCCCAGCCAGAAAATATAAGTTTTGTTCCCATCAACAAAAGCATTATCCCCAAGAGAATCTTTAACATGCTGCTTGGTAGATGAATAGCGATATGAGCGCCAATGAAACTAAAAAGGAGAAAACTGGCCATAACTATAAAACCAGCCTTAACGTCAACGTAATCTTGTTTATAGTAACGCATTGCCGCCAAGAGGCTAATCGGTGCAGCAACTATAAACAAGGTTGTCCCCTGTGCAATTTTTTGAGGAAACTTAGCAAAAGCTGATAGACAAAAAATTATGATTGCTCCACCTCCAACACCCACGGCTCCCATAACTAGACCAGCTATTGCTCCAATCAGAATCAATAATGTCATTTTATACTCCTTTTAAGCTAACAATGATTAGTGTGCGAATCTGCACCATAGCGTCGACGGACGCCGTTCGCCGCTACTTCCGTTCCCGACCATTCTAACCTGCCTTCCTCTCCTCATATTGATATTGCTATTCGTGCACGCCACCATACACCCATAAAGTTGTTCGACCAAGTCCATCGGCCTGCCGAGCGACGCAGTAGTCGCCCTGAACAGAGGAGGCTAGTACCCGCTGGATCGAGCGGTTCCTCCGATTCCATCACGACAAGGCTGGACGCTGGACTCACCCTGAGGAAATGGATGCCGCTAATGTGGATTCATGCCTCACGTGCGTACAGCTTGGTGTCGAAAGAAACCTTTGAAAGAGAAAGATGCTGGAAACGGTCTTGGACCCCGGTTCCTCAGCTCATCACAAAACACCAAAAATCAAGGTCTGACCCCTACCACTACTGGTTGGACGGCGGGGATCCGTGGCACAAGCAGTCCAAGGGTTCCGTTGCCGCAACCGTGGTCCAATCCCTCACCCTACACCCTTGCGCATCGCAACACCCATCGCCCCCAACAACAGAACCGCGGTCGCCACGGTGACGAGCCAAAGCTGCCGGTTCAGGCGGAACATGGGTAGCCCCATCAGTACGATCGAGCCAAAGAAGAGGACGAGATACGGCACGAGGATCTCGTAGCGCATGGGCGAGCGGAACTCGACCCGCCACACGTACTCCACGCCGACCATGAACGCCACGAACGCCAGGTAGACGACTGGGCCGACCCAGTGCAGCCAACTGGCGCGCGCACGAACGAAGGCGACGAGGGCGCCTGTCGATGGGATCGCGAGGGCAATCATCACGCGACCGAGAAGGTGATTGACCGTCATGCTTCCGGTGGGCACCCGCGAGAGGAAGCCCACCGCCTGCAGCAGATTTACGGCATTCACCACTCCCCATATGGTGAGCGCTGCCCACCACGGCTCGAAACCGGACTGTGCCTGCATGTAGTACCCCCAGACCAACCAGTTCTAGATGGCTCTCCCCGCCGTCCAACGTCCCGGATGAACCGCTCCGGTGAGGCCGGCCGCGGCCTTACCGGAGTCGCGTTCGATCCGGTTGTTCGAAAACCACTACGGTTTCCAGGGGTACTGCTTGCCCTTCTCCCTGTTCTCTTCTGTCTGGAGCGGCTGCAGGTTGCGGAGGTTGTCTGTTCCGCCCGCGTCGACCGGTTTCTTGTGGTCAACTTCCCATCCCATGTCGGACTGCTTCCCGTACGAGTGTCGGTAGATCTCGTTACCGGCTGCGTCTTTGCGGTAGAGGTCCGCGTCCTTCCCGCGGATCGTGGCTCCGCGGTCCCAGACCTCCTGGACACGCTCATCGTCAAACTTCCGTCCATCTTGGTTACTTCCGCGTCGTCTTGCCATCTTCTCCTCCTTTCGAACAATGATTAGTGTGCAAATCTGCACCATAGCGCCGACGAGCACCGTTCGCCGCTACTTCCGTTCCCGACCATTCTAACCTGCTTTCCATCTCCTCATATTGACATTGCTATTCGTGCACGCCACCATACACCCATAAAGTTGTTCGACCAAGTCCATCGGCCTGCCGAGCGACGCAGTAGTCGCCCTGAACAGAGGAGGCTAGTACCCGCTGGATCGAGCGGTTCCTCCGCTTCCATCACGACAAGGCTGGACGCTGGACTCACATTAACGAGATACTTGCCGCTAATGTGGATTCATGCCTCACGTGCGTACAGCTTGGTGTCGAAAGAAACCTTTGAAAGAGAAAGATGCTGAAAACGGTCTTGGACCCCGGTTCCTCAGCCCATCACAAAACACCAAAAATAAAGGTCTGACCCACCACCCCTCGTGACCCACCACCCCTCGAATACCCCAGCCCGTGAATCGGTGCACAACCAAATGCCCCGCAAGGCGCTGTTTGCGGTCTGGTGTATTGAATTGTTAGGCAAGTGATACGTCTTTTCATATTATGTCCGTTGTCAGTGGTTAACCTCTTTCTTCCTCTATGGTTTCGTTTGCCGCGATGCCTCTGATGAAGTTGTTGACTGCGGAGTTCACCAGCCGTTCAAACCAGACAACAGGTGGAATTGGAGTGATCGGAGTGTTAGGCAATCCAAGATTCAGGTCGCGAAAGACATCGTAAGGCACAGTTGGACCGATCCCAAAAGCAATGCTACTAGGGTAGGGGCGGCCTCGGTGAGTCGCTCCTGACCGAACTCCGTAGATAGATTTAATAGTGCTTTCAAATTCTTCCCGTTTGGGCCAGAACAACTCGTCGAGACGAAATAGGTCATCCTTCTTCCATATGTCTTCTCCGGCGTTGTCCATCAAAAACTTTGTGAACTTCCTAGAAGACCATGGATTGTCCGAGCAAGCTTTTATGGCAAGCTCTTCGGCTTTGTCTCGTTCCAGCCCTAGTTGTGTTGCCATTTCGAATACTGATTTCTTGCTCTCGACCATATCAGCTTTTCCAGGATTGTAGTCGCAGAGCGCTTCGTTCGCCAATGTCTCAACACACGAGATAAGTGATTGATAGGCAAGTTCTGCCTCGTGTTCAATTTGGCGTAGGGCTTGGGAGTACAGACGGGCGCTCAGGATCAAGGACTCCGATAATTGAGACGAGGCTAGTCCAGTTAGTAGGTTGCTCAGATCGTCGGGGACCACACCCTGGGGAGGTGGGTTGTGGTCGATAATTTCACTAATACCCTCCCTACCGTAGATGACTGTAGCTGGCTTACGCTCCCAATAGATACGTGTAAGTCTGTTTACAAAATCTATTGCGCTATCAAGCAGGAAGTCTGGCTCTTGCTCGTATTGTCTTGGATGGATCTCGCGGACCTTAGCCGCTACTGTGATGAGACGCCTCAGCAGAAGACTAAGAATCGCAGCAATGTCACGGGCAATCTCTTCATCGGGATAGAATATAGCCTCCATATTACCGCGGGTCTCTGTTACGAGGGCGGCCTGGAATCTGAGGGACAACTCTTGGGGGTAGTCGTCAAAAGGATGACTACACACACTCAGCGCAAAGGGTTTTCCGAACAGGAGCCTAGTTGCGTCACTCTTGCGCCAATCGGTTGTTATGACCCGTGCGTTATATAATGCCCCACTGCAGAGGAGTCTGTATTCGAATGCAACAACATCCGTTGCCTTGGGCTGGTTTGATTTCAAACTCTTGAGGAGGTCAAGAACATACATATTTGCCCCCTTTTGGTATGCTGCCTAACGAGCCGCGGATCAGCGATGGACGGACTCCGTTGATGGACGGCGCTTCGCGCCGGACAGCAAGCGGATTGAAATCCGCGGCTCGATGGAGCGGCAGCGGAACGTACATCCTTGTGAATGCGGTTGTTGGCAGGCTAATGGTTAAGAGCATGTCCAAAGGCTATATCTCCAGTCTTTTTTGATTCTTTGCCTGCCTCCGGAAACCACAGCCAGCTGTTGCTTCTTACAGAATCTGGGCTCACAAAATCTATTACATTGGCAATAAAGTAACCTGCAGACATATTCTCAAGACTATAGGAATGCCACCTTTCATAATGTGCAATGCCATCACCGGGGCTAAATTTCCACCATCTTACAAATGTGGAGCAACCCAAATTGATTAAATCTACTATTTTGGTTTCATGATCACATTTATTGCATAGTGTTTCGAGAACCACGCGGTCTTGATTTATTGCGGATTCATAAGAGAATAGACCGAAAAAACAATGCTCTTTGTGTCGCCTCAGCTTACGGCCTATTTGTGAAAACTTGTCGAGGGCAGCCTCAAGAGTCCTTCTATCTGTTCGGGATTTCACTTCGATTATGCCGAGAACTGCATCTGGTGTGAGAAACACAAGGTCACTTTCCTTAAACAAAATGGGTGCACTCGCCTTGTAGAGGAGGATATCGCACTGGCTAGATGCGCCATCCTGAGTAAGTACAAACCCTCTACCGATCTTTACTGTGTCAGGAAGTTTTCGTGCGAGAATTGATCGAAGCACGCTTTCTTTCCACTCGCCATCGGTCAACCAATGCGCCCCATGAATAAAATTTCTAACTCTATCCTTAAGTGACTCAAGCTCGGTGGTTAAAGACCGAAAATAGGATTCAACGTCCATTTTTCCCTTCCTGCCAACGAGCCGCGGATCAGCGGTGGACGGAGCGCGAGCTTGCTCGCAACGGACTCCGTCCGCTGGATCCGTTGTTGGGAGGCGCTTCGCACCGGACAGCAAGCGGATTGAAATCCGCGGCGCGTCTTTTTGCGTCCGCTGTATTTATTTGTTCGGTGAAGCCAGCTATTCATGATTCAAATGATTCATTTGTATAAAGTTTCCCTGCTTATGAAATGGTTATCCTGAGATGACCAATAAACAATAACTCTTGTCATGTAATGATCAGATTTTTCACCAAGCATTCCAGAATATGTAAGCTCAACAGTTGTTTCGAAATTGTTAGCTGGGTTTAGGGCCTCTCTGTAAAGATCATCGGTCAAACCCAAGGCAAGTGTCCTCGTAGTATTTTTGGTAACTGCAGTAGGTGAAAGGCTCGATATCCCAATAGTATTCCCGTTCAGCTTGACCTCAAAAGTGCCTTGTACTTGAGTTGCAGGTATATCTGAAATGTTCACCAAGTGAACCTTAACAGATCGAGGGAATTTATTGCCAGTCGAATCTCCAGCTGGACCATCAAGCTGATGGCTTCCTATTACTATTAGAGGGCGGTTGCGTAGCGAAAATTCCTTTTCTTGCATCTCTACCGATTTGTTTGAAAGGGAAAGAGAGCTTATTACGACATCAAGTGCTTTCTGAGTTTGACTGATGGATATACCACCAAAAACTATAGCAACGACTGCACTTACAACTACAGCTAATTCGTATAGCGGCCTCCATTTGATCAGATGTCGAAGAATGCAAGGTATATCATCTTGTTTATCTCTGTGCTTTGCGGGCATATAAAGCCATCCTAATTCAGCCGAACGACAATGATTATCGTGCAACTCTGCAATATAATATATCCACAAGTAGCTACTGTCAACTCTAGCCGCCAGGAAACTTCTTCAATAACCAGTTGACCACACGATCGCGCTCGGTGCATGAGATCTCCTCGACGCCGCAATGATACACAGGGATAGAACGCACTTCTAACGTGACTTTCTGGAACTTTGACCTTCCACTTGACATCTCTCTAGTGTCTTAGTATACTAGTGCACCATGCAAGGAAAATTGTCGTGGACGATCGACATGGAGGCTGGGCCGATCTACGTACAGATCGGGCAGAACGTGCGGCGACTGATCGCGCGGGAAGACTTGAGGCCGGGCGATAAGCTGCCCTCGGCACGAGAGTTGGCGCAAGTCTTGGGGGTGAATCCGAATACGGTGGTGCACGCATATTCTAGGTTGGAGTTCGAAGGCATAATCGAGACGCGGCGCGGGTTGGGAACGTTTATCCGGCTTGATGCACCGGTGCAGATGACGAAGAAGGAGATGTTGAAAAAGGCGGCGCAGCGCTACGCGGCAGAGGTGCGAGCGCTTGATGTCTCACAAGAAGAAGCAATAAGCATGTTGAAGGAGGTACTCGATGTTGGCACAACTTCGTGAGGTGACCAAACGCTACGTGAAGACCGAGGGCGTGCGCGACCTCACGCTCGATATCGACGAAGGTCAGGTCCTGGGTGTGCTGGGCCTAAATGGAAGCGGGAAGACGACGATGCTGAAACTGATGGCCGGCTTGCTCTTTCCCACAAAGGGGGAGATCACGGTCCTCGGCGGCCCGCCGCGGGCAAATCGCGCTAAGCTCGTTTACCTGGGTGAGACCGATGCGCTCTACGCCTGGATGACGCCACACGATGGCGAGCGGTTCATGGCCGGACTGTATAAGGACTTTCAGCCAGAGCGGTATCATGAGCTACTCGATTTCCTGAAGGTTCCACGGCGCAAGACCAAGGCGATGTCCAGAGGCGAGCGGGGACGTTTGCGTCTGGCGATGGCGCTTTCCCGCGACGTAAAGCTTTATCTGCTCGATGAGCCACTGGCCGGGATTGACCTTATCTCCCGCGAGCGGATCTTAAAGTCGCTCGTGCGCGAGTGGCGAACGGGCGCGACGATCGTCCTCTCCACTCACGAGGTTGCGGAAGCCGAGGGCCTGTTTGAGCGGGTGGTCTTACTGAAAGAGGGCCGCGTTGCCCTGGACACAAGGGCCGAGGCGCTTCGCGAGGAGGGAAAGAGCGTGGTCTCGACCTTCAGGGAGGTGCTGGGATGAAAGGCTTTGCGACACTTTTATGGCTGGAATACCGGCGAAGCCGCGTGTGGGCGGCAGCGCTTTTAGGGTCACTTTTGTTCTGGTTCTGGGGATTAAACCAGGTCACAGTGACCGATGTCGGAGAACGTGCGGGGATCCGGGTGGCGATCGTGGGGATTGCGGCGCTCGTAGGCGTCATCGTGCTCTGCTTCATGATCGGCCGCATTCGCGGGGAAACGCGACGCGGGCAGTATCAGATTCTGCTTTTAACCCCACCATCTGGGTACTTGCACGTCCTCGCTCGTTTTCTTTTCGCGCTCGGCGTGGGGATCGTCTACTACGTGATCATCGGCGGGCTCTTGTGGTGGGTCGCCCGCCGGGCTGGAATCGATCCCGATGTGGGAAGCATCTTGCAGCTCCTGCTAGCAGGGCCGTTTTACGGGATCGGCGTGATCCTGGTGCCGTTCCTCGCCTGGACGCTTCTTCTGATGGTGTTTTCAAGCGCCTATCGCCTCTCCGGGCCGAACTGGATCCCAGGGATCGTGATGGTCGCAGGAACGCCCTTCCTCTTCCGCTGGATCGGGGATGGAATCGTCAGACTCTCCTACTGGCTTCCCGCGTGGCCAATGTTCGGCGGGTTCACTCAGCTTATAGACGAGGTCGAGATCGAGACCGAGATCATGATCACCACGCAGGGCGCCTTGGTACCACAGGAACCGTTGTGGGGGATGCTGATTCTGAGTGCAATCATGCTTGTCATCGCCGGTCGTATCTGGCAGGAGGTGGAGGGATGACACAGGCGTTTTTGATCGTTCTTAGGTTGTTGGTTCTGGCGCTTTTAGGATACTTTGCCTATCGGTTGTGGACTGGTACGAGGAGCTTCACCACCCGCGGCGTGGCGTGCGTGTTCGTTGGAGCACTCGCCTGGCAGATCATCGCCGGCACGTGGTGAGACGTTAAGGAGGTCGAAATGAACAAAACGTTGATCCAAGTTGTCATCGGGTTGGTCATCGCAGTGGCGCTCTTGATGCTCGTCGGCTGTGACGAGGAAGGGGAGCAGTGGCCCAAAGTTGAAGCCACACGCTCGGAAGAAGCGATGTTTTCTGTCGGCGACTCTGCCGTGATCGACGCGGACACCTCGAATGGCGAGATCATCGTTCGCGGTGTCGAGGGCGCGCAGGAGGTGCACGTCGTGGCAACGCTTCGCACCCGCGGAAACACTCTCGAGGAAGCGGAAGAGCGGCTGGACGAGATCGTCTATCACGTAACACAAGACGTCAAGACCGTTCGCCTACGGTATCAAGCCTCGGAACAGGAAAAGGATGTGCGCCGATACAGCGGCGTTAGCTTCGAGGTGACGGTTCCCGTGACGACGCGAGTCGACGCAGAGACGTCGAACGGCGCAATTACCATCGAAGCGGTTTCTGGGCGTCTGGATCTCGACACCTCAAACGGTGCGATCACGGTACTGGGTGTGACAGGCAACGTCATCGCAGACACGAGCAACGGCGAGATCGAGATGTGGGAAATCACCGGCGATATCCGCGCTGACACTAGCAATGGACGTATCGATCTTGAGGGAATCGTCGGAAACGTCCGGGCCAACACGTCGAACGGAAGCATCGATCTTGAGAAGATCGACGGCGAGGTGAACGCGGACACAAGCAATGGAAGCATTCGCTACGAAGGACGCCCTGTCGGCCAAGGCAACACCTTACATACAAGCAATGGCTCGATCACGGTGCGGATTCACACCGACGCATCGGTCTCCTTCGAAGTTGACGTAAAGGATGGAGGCATCCGCTCGTCTCTGCCCTTGGTCGGCGATACGGAGGGCGATCACTGGGATGCAGTGCTAAACCCCCCGGCTGAAGCCGCAATGTCGCTTCGCACTTCGAACGGCACAATCCGCATCGAGCCCTTGCCCTAGGGAGCCCATTGGCACAGAGCGGTGCGGCTTAGAATGCAAGCCCCGCCCCCAGCATTTCCGATGTTCCTTTGCTATGACGACTTGGTCTACTGCTTGTGTTTTGACCGAAGGATCGGCATGATAGGACTGACCCTTACCTTCATGACGAGGGGAGGAATGGAGATGGTGAATTGCCCTAATCTGTTTGCCCATTTCCACACAGGATAAAGAACCGGCAGGTGGCCCGGATCCTCTATGAGATCGCCGAGCTCCTCGGCCTTGAGGGGATCCAGTTCAAACCCCTGCCTACCGACGGGCCGCGCAGGCAGTCGAATCCTGCGGCGTCCCAATTGAGGAACTGGCGTCCAAGGGTCGTCTGAACGCGCTGCCCGACGCGGGGAAAGCGGGCGCGGTTGATTCCGGATTGACCAAATGGGCAATTCGGGTATGTGATAGAATTCCAACAAGCTGGATCTAGCGTACAGTGGGAAAGGAGATGACATGGCTGGCGATGCGATTGTTGCTGAGGAACTGACCTACCGGTATGGCGAATTGGTTGCTGTAGACCACATCAGTTTCAATGTGGCTGAAGGCGAAATTCTAGGGTTTCTTGGCCCCAATGGTGCCGGCAAGACAACTGCCATTAAGATGCTAACGGGACTGCTCAAACCCAAAGACGGAAAGGCAGTTTTACTCGGCATGGATGTTGCCAAGAACGTTGACAAGGTGCAGGGGGAGATTGGCGTTTGCTTTGAGGAGACAAATCATTATGAGCAGATGAGTGCCGTAGAAAACCTGAAATTGTTCGCCCGTCTGTTTGGCATAGGCCGATTCGACGCCGATGCCCTGTTGAGGAGAGTCGGCCTGGGAGGCCGGGAAAAAGACCGGGTCGAGACCTATTCAAAAGGCATGAAACAGCGCCTCATGGTGGCACGATCGCTGGTGAACCGGCCCCGGGTCTTGTTTCTTGATGAACCTACAGCGGGGCTCGACCCAACATCTTCAGAAGCCATCCGTAACATCATTATCGAGGAACGTAAGCGAGGGGCTACAGTCCTTCTCACCACCCACGACATGCTGGAGGCAGATAAACTTTCCGACCGCGTAGCCTTTATGGATCAAGGTAAGATCGTGGCTCTCGATACACCACACAACCTCAAACAGCAGTATGGTAAGCGATCGCTCAAGGCTAAAGTCTCAACTGAGAAGGGTGAGTTAGAGGACCGGGAGGTCATTCTGGATACACCAGAGACTTCAAACGCCATTCAGCAGCTCTTTTCTCAGGAAAAGGTAGTCACTGTGCACAGTGAGGAGGCGACTCTGGAGGACATCTTCATCGATATTACCGGCCGGGGGCTCCAGGGATGAACTGGCAGATTGTCAGGGCGCTCATTGCCAAGGACTTCAAACTCTATTTCAGAAACCGCTTCATTGCCCTGATAACCGTTCTGGCACTGGTGGCCTATATTGCCATCTATTTCGTGATGCCACCGACGGTTGACGAGACACTGGAGTTGGCCGTCTATGCCCCGGTACTGCCTCCGATACTGGAGCAGGCAGGAAGCCAGGGGCTGGAGCTTGTGCTCATGGAAAGTGAAGAGCAGCTCAAGGAGGCGGTTGTCGGTGGCGAATACCTCGCCGGTGTGGTCGTCCCGCCCGACTTCATGGACAAACTGATGTCGGGAGAGAAAGGCCAACTTGACGTCTATTTCGGTACGGACACGCCGGAGGAACTGCAGGACTCCATTACGGTCCTGCTCGAGGAGATGGCCTACCTCCAGACCGGGCAGATGTTGAGCGTTCATGTCTCGCCGGAGGTGCTCGGACGTGACATGGTCGGCATTCAAATCCCGATGCGGGACCGCCTGTTACCGATGTTGGCCGTCATCATTCTAATGATGGAGATGCTCGGTCTGGCCAGCCTGATAAGCAGCGAGGTCGTCGGCCGTACCGTCCAGGCGCTGCTGATTACACCGATGACGATACGAGGTCTCTTTGCAGCCAAGCTGATAATGGGCGTTAGCCTGGCGTTTGTCCAGGTCATGCTGTTCATGGCAGTTACGGGTGGACTGAGCCAGCAGCCACTCATCATTATCCTAGCATTGCTGCTCGGCGCAATCATGGTGACTGGCATCGGTTTCCTGGTAGCATCCGGCAGTAAGGAGATGACGACGGTCATGGCCTGGGGCATGCCGGCGTTAATCATCCTGAGCGTGCCCGCATTCGGTGTGCTGGCCCCCGGAACGGTCTCGGATTGGGTCAGGGCAGTCCCGTCCTATTACCTCGTTGATGCCGTCCACCAGGCTGCGAACTTCAATGCCGGGTGGAGTGATATCTGGGATAACCTGTTGATACTGCTCGGTTTTGATATCGTCTTCGTGTGGCTCGGAATCATGGTGCTGGGGAGGAAACTGAGATGAGCGTTCGAAGAGTAGCCATCCTGCTGGGGAAAGACTTCAAGTATGGCTCAAAAGGCTTTGTTTTCATCATGGCAATCGTCGCCCCGATACTAATCTCCCTCGTCCTTAACCTGGTATTTGGCACCTTCTTCTCACAAACGGCGAAGCTGGGCATCAACGACCAGGGTGATTCCCGGCTGGTGGACCTGGTGTCGGCATCGGATTCGGTGCAGACCCGCACCTACGCCTCGGCTGACGACCTCAAGAAGGCAGTCGAGTCCGGCGCCGTGGACATGGGGGTGGCTTTACCTGAGAATTTCGACGAGGACGTATTAAGTGGAAACTCCATAGTCCTGCCTGCGTACGTATGGGGTGAGAGCCTGGCCAAGAACCGCGGTATCCTGCTGGCGACTGTCAATAGCGCCGTGCGCCAGCTGGCCGGTCAGGAGGTGCCGGTCCACATTGAAACAACCACACTGGGTGATGCTCAGAGCGTACCCTGGAGCGACCGTCTGCTCCCATTTGTGCTCCTCTACGCCGTGACAATAGGTGGCATCATGGTACCGGCAAGTCTTATGGTGGACGAAAAACAGAAACGTACACTTACAGCACTGGCAATCACACCGGCCACACTGGGAGATATTCTCGCCGCAAAGGGACTGATGGGCGTAATCCTGGCACTGGTGATGAGTATCGTCATCTTGCTCATGAACCAGGCCTTTGGAGTACAGACCGGGTTACTGATGATAGTGCTCGGTCTGGGCGCCGTGCTGGCAGCGCTATTCGGCCTGGTGCTCGGGGTACTGATTAAGGATATCACCACGCTATTCGCTACCATCAAGGGAATCGGAATCCTACTCTATGCACCGGTTTTTGTCTATATGTTCCCCCAGATACCGCAGTGGATTGGCAAGATTTTCCCCACATACTATATTGTTCAGCCGGTTGTGGAGATCAGTCAGCAGGGCGGTTCCTGGTCGGCAATCGCAACGGATGTCTTCATCCTCATTGGGCTGGATCTAATTCTAGTCGGCGTGGTCGTGTTTGTACTAAGGAGAACCAAGCAGTTTGCAATCTAGGGTGGGTCTTACACAGACACAACTTGGCGATTCGTATGGTTTTTCTCGCTGAAACGGGCCAAAGAGTACTGAGGCGGATCAGGGCAAGACTGCTCAAGGCCCGTCTTCTCGCCGGCGGGGACGAACTCCGGGACGTCGGGCATGAAGCCCGACGCTACCTCGTTTTTGTAGCGTCGCACCTTGCCTGCCTGTCGCGTCACCAGGGCAGACAGGTGTTATCTCTGGCGCGACACAGCGCTACATCAAACTGCAACATAAGGACCAACTCCGCTTAGCCCTTTAGCTTGCTGCGGGGTTCTGTTCTCTACTTCCTGCAAATAAAAAAGAGAGGGATAACCCCGTGTAAATTGTGCCGATTTAAGACCAACCTGCTAATGAGGAAGATGACGCGTAGTCATTTGACTCTCTTAAAGGAGATCGACTATCTTTGCTACAAATTGCACATTGCAGCAAGACCAAAGGAGAGAAGATGACAGACCCCAGAGTCGAGACAATGGCCAAGATCTTAGTCGAGTATTCAGTCGATGTGCAGCCGGGGCAACTGGTCCGGATCAATGGCAATCCCGAAGGTGCGCCACTGCTGATCGCGGTCTATCAGCAAGTGCTGGAGCGCGGCGCGCATCCGTGGTTTCAGGTCAGTCTGGAGGAGGCAGAGGAAATCTTCTACAGCTATGCGGATGATGCTCAGCTTGACTATGTGCCGCCCTTCATGAAGGAGGCGATCGAGCAGATAGGCGCGAGCATTGGCATCTGGACCGAGGCGAACACCAAGCGACTCACCAACGCCGACCCTGCCAAGCAATCCCGTCGAGCCGTGGCGATGCGTCCTTTATCTGAGCGCTTCCTCGAACGCGCCGCAAACAAGGAGCTCAGGTGGACAGGCACGCTTTACCCTACTCAGGCCTATGCCCAAGATGCTGAGATGTCGCTGCGTGAATTTGAGGAGTTCGTTTATGAGGCCTGTCTTGTGCACGAGCCCGACCCGATCGCCGCTTGGCAGGCCGTCTCCCGCAAGCAGCAGCGCTTGGTCGATTGGCTGAACGACAAAGAAAAGATCCACGTCGTCGGTCCCGATACGGACCTTACCCTGAAGGTTTTGGGGCGAACGTGGGAGAACTGCGACGGTCATGAGAACTTCCCCGACGGGGAGATCTTCACTGGGCCGGTGGAGGACAGTGTCAACGGCCATATCCGCTATACCTACCCCGCTTGCCTTTATGGCCGGGAAGTGGAGGATGTGCGGCTCTGGTTTGAGAAAGGAAAGGTGGTCAAGGCTACAGCGGCCAAAAACGAGGCGTTTCTGCTAAAGATGATAGAGACCGACGAGGGAGCCCGTTTCGTGGGGGAGTTCGCCTTCGGCACCAATCCCAACGTAAAGCGTTTTACCAAGAACATCCTCTTCGATGAGAAGATCGGCGGGACGATCCATCTCGCCTTGGGGAAAGGGTATCCTGAGACGGGGAGTAAGAACAGCTCGGCGATTCACTGGGACATGGTCTGCGACCTGCGGCATGGCGGAACGGTCCATGTGGACGATGTACTGTTCCTTAAGGACGGGAAGATCTTAATCTAGCAGTGACCTGACTCAAATTGGGCCTGTCTTAGTTATGACCAAGGCTGGCAAGGTCCTGCACCCTTCATATGCACAAGGTCAAGCAGCGGATGAATTTAAGGGAAATGCTGACTAGGCTCCATCGCATCGCAAAATGGACGTTTATCCTCGTTAACCTTATTGGATACTGGGGTCTCCTTCCCTGGCTTCTCGGCGTGGCTGCCACGAAGATCGATCGAGTGCTTAAACTTCCTTTGCTTCCAGTAGGTGCAGGACTCGGTATTGGGTGCCTATCCCTGGCAATCGGGGTAGGTGCCTCACTTTGGATCGCGGTCGCTCTGTATCTAAGAGGTGGGGGTTTTCCGATCGCGCTTCTTCCCCCATCCCGGCTTGTCCGCGAGGGGCCGTATTGCCTCTCCCGTCATCCACTCTACCTTTCCTTTACTCTATATCTATCTGGCTGGGCAATGATCGCCCGTTCGATCGGATTTCTTGCCGTGGTCGTGCCTGGTTTCGCCCTTGTCTGGAGCTTATATGCCTTGCTACATGAGGAGCGGGTGCTACTTCGCCGTTTTGGAGAGGAATACGACGCCTACAGGAAAGTCACCCCATTCTTCTTTCGTCTCGGCCGGGCGCGCTCTGGCCCGGGAGTGCTATTCTGCATGATCTACCTTCTCGCCAAGCCCCTCATATGGCTGTTCTTCCCCACTGAGGTAAACGGGCAGGAGCATCTGGGAAAAACAGGTCCGGCAGTGGTCATTGCAAACCACGCATGTTATCTTGATCCGGTCTTTCTCACCGCTTCAAGCAACCGATACATCCGCTTCCTCACCACAGCGGAGATGATGCGAACGCCCCTTGGCAGGTGGCTCTTCACGCGCTTTGGCGCGATCCCGATCCACCGCTACGCCAGCGATCCCGGCGCGGTCCGCAAGCTTTTGTCTGCCCTCAAGCAAGGGGAGATCGTGGGCATCTTCCAGGAAGGGGAACGCTCCTGGGATGGAGATCCTCTTCCTGTTTCGGGGACGGTCAAGAAGTTCCTCACGAAGCTCGATGTCCCAATCTTTCCAGTCAGAATTGAAGGAAGCTACGCCATCTATCCCCGGTGGGCCAAGTTTCCACTCCCTGGACCGATCAAGGTCCGATTCTTCGCACCGATCAATCCTCCATTTTCCTTACAAGGCATCACATCCGCGCTTAAGTTGATCGCTGTACGAAGCGATGGCAAGACCTTGCTTCCTCGTTCCCCGGCTGGGATCGAGCGGCTCCTGTGGGCCTGCCCAAGCTGTCATTCAATCGGGACGATCTTCACTCGCGGGCGAACTGTTCACTGTAAAAACTGCCATGCGTCTTGGACGATCGATCGCCGATTGAGAACGCGAGGAACCGACGGGAAGAGCATCCCCATTGCAGACCTCGCCACCCCCCTCAAGGAAGAGAGGATATTTCAAGGGCAGGAGATCCTCACCTCCCACGGGCATGTCGAGCTTCTTCAAGGAGGGGAGGTGCTCCAACGCATCGCCTCGGGCGAGGCACGCTACGAGGATGAAACTTTATATGTCGGTGAGTTCTCCCTCGTATTGGAGAATATCCGCTCTCTCACCATCGAGGGAAACAATCGCCTCGACATCGGCCTGGGAAAGGGGCGCAGGCTACGCCTGCGCTTTAAAAGCGATAGTCCGCTTAAGTGGCAGAGGTTCCTGCAGATGAAGTTGGGCATCAACGCTTAAAAGAAGAATTTAGAAGAAACAGGGAAGCCGGTCTGATACTGCATCTTCCGCGATCGGTTTGCCCCACGGTCCAAGACAGCGGTGGTCTTTGCGATCGTAGCGCCCGAACAAGACTGCGTTTCCCGCTTTGCATCCACCATTACAGATATCGGCGTAGCTACACTCCCTACACTCCGCGGGTAGCGATTGAAACCGGATGAATTGAGGTACGTCAAACCGGTTTCCCATGATCTCCCAGATCGATTTCTCCTTGATGTTTCCAAGCGGGATGTCATCAATAAACGGACAGGGGGTCACCGTGCCATCCACCTTGACCGTGAACACGAAGTACCCTCCGGAGCAGGCCGAGCCAGCCAGTGTGCAGAAATTGCGTACAAAGCGGGCGTGCGGCGCGTTCTTCTCACGTAGGATCCACTGTTTGACCGCTGCCCACTGTTCGTTGTCAGGGATGAGTGGATCGTCCGCTTCTTGAGGGATGTACTGATAGAAGACGGCGTGTACTCCAAGCTGCCCTCTCGCAAACGCGTAGATCTCCTTGACTCGACCTATATTTGCGCGGTGGATCGCGGTGAAGGTGTAAACCTCGACGCCAGCCTCCCTGAAGCATCTAATCCCGCTTGTAGTCTTTCGCCAGGCGCCATCCACGCCGACGAACGCGTCATGCTCCTTCTCATCGCACGAGATCAGTGTAACGAGCGCCGCATCCAGGCCAGCGCTGCGAAGCTCCCCCGCCCGCCTTTGATCAGCGCCCAGGGCGTTTGTGTAGAGGACAACCTGTGGAACATTGGCCTCCTCCTTTGCATAGCGGATGATCTCAGCCAGATCGTCCCGCAGAAGCGGCTCCCCGCCGAGGATCTCCAGGCGGGTTCCCACCCCCGCGATCTCATCGAGCAACCGCTTGATATCGTGCATCGGGAGGAGATCCTCTCCCTTTTTTATGTAACACATCGGGCAGGAGAGACCGCAGGCATTGTTCACCTCAAGCTTAACCGACCACAGGACCCCTCCTACCAGGTGCCGCAGGGTCTGCCGGAAAGCACGTGAAGCAAGCGAACCCACGGGAAGCCGGTCAACCACTCCGAGGATCGGGTCCTTTAAACGAAGCGCAAGCCGTGTCTTTAACCGCGGGAACCGGTCGAGTGCAGTTCGCCTCAACCGAATAAGTGGCCTCGCCCTTTCAGTTATTCCTTCCAACGTTTAAAGCTCCTTTACAGCCTGTTTCCTGCATCTACTCTCGCCGCTTCGTTTCAAGTCAAAGCCTTGGTCCTAATCATTGTACCGGATCGCGCGATCAGTGGTCAGCTTCCAGTAGATCATGGGGTTGGCTTCTGGCTGATAGCTTGTTTATCCCTGATTACTGACCGCTGACGGCTGATAGCTTCTTATCCCTGACTTGACAAGTATACTTGCCGCTGCCTATGATGCGAATACTATGAAACGGATACGAATGTTGATCTGCCTTTTGATGGTGGCCTTAGTCCCCGGCCTCTCCGTTATCGGAAACGACCTTCCTGCAGACAAGGTGGAACGGGTACGTACAGGGACGACGCTCCTCGGAGCGGTTCTCGGCCTTGGAGGGGGAATCGCTACCGGACTCGGTCTTGTTCCGGCGGGCACCCCCCTCTCCGAGTCCCTTCTCGTCGCTATTCCCGTTGCCGCTATGGCCACCGTCACTGGTGCGCTGGCTAGTCGGTGGATCGCTGAGATGGCCCTGGTACGTCAACCCTCACTCCTTGCGTCTCCCTTCCTCGGCGCTGGCTTGGGGTTGGTAGGGTGTGCCGTTGCCGGAGGAATCAGCTTCGCGCTTGCAGCCGCGATCGCCATTCCCACTGTTGCTGCCCCAGAGGGGTACTGGGGCGTATTCAATTACCCGCAGGCGGTCGGAATGGGTTTTCTGGCGGGGGCATTGTGGATGGGGCTTGCCGGTATCCCGATCGGGGGAGTGATCGTGCCGATCATCTCACTTTATATGGGGTTCTAACAGATATCGAAGTAGTGTCATGGAGCAAATCGAACAGCCAAGAACGAACAAGCCTCACTCCCTACCTGTCGTCCCTTCAGTGTCAGGATCTTGCGGGATGGCAACGCTACTGGACGGAGTGGCCTCCTCAAGCTTCTGGTTGGCTTCCGGCGCCAGGATTGCGAATAAATGGGGTCAAACCTTGTCTTTTGCATCTCTTAACCCTCTTTTGCGGCTGGGCTGGGAAGAGCAAATACTGCCTCACTGGCGGCTCAAAGGGAAGCGCCGGTGAATCTATGGAGCTGGTCATTACCTTGGGGACTGGTGGGTTGTCCTCCCATTTGCGAGAGGACTTTCCTGGTGAATCGCTCTATCCGTTGGTCTGTGGAGGTTAACTACTCGATTTCCCTCAGCTCGAAAGCTTCAGGGGAGTATAAGAACCAACGTTGGCACGCTTGCACGTAAGGGCTTTGAGATGGGACGAAGCGCTGTTGGCAAGTTTACACGTTGAGATTGGATGGCAAGGTAGACCGCTGTATAATCTTTGAGGAGGAAGATTATGCCCAAAATCGCTGAGCGCATCGAGGTCGATCCCAACGTCCTGGGAGGGAAGCCGACAATCCGCGGGCTGCGGATCAGCGTAGAGCAGATCCTCAAAGCCTTAGCCGCCGGAGCCCCCCAAGAGGAGCTACTTAAGGAGTATCCCGAGCTTGAGCCCGAGGACATCCGCGCGACACTGGCCTATGCTGCCGAATTGATCGCCGAAGAGAAGGTTCTTCCAATCAAGGCTGGGTGAGTATTCACTTGAAGCTCCTAGTCGATGTAGGGGTCGGGAAGGCCGTCGAAAATTGGCTCAAGACTCAAGGTCATGATGTGCTCGCTGTGAGGGATCTCGACCCCCGAATGCCAGACCTTAACATCCTTGCTTTGGCCGTGCGGGAGCAGAGACTGGTCGTAACCATGGATAAGGATTTTGGGGAACTAGTCTATCGTTCAAGACAACCCCATGCTGGTGTCCTGCTCTTGCGCTTGGAAGAGGCCCGCAGCAATGCGAAAGTGGCTGTCGTCGAAGAGATCTTAAGGAAATATGAGAAGCAACTTTCAGGTAACTTCGCAGTATATCAGAGCGGGCGCCTGCGCATCCGGACAACATAAAGCGCGCCGAGAGAAAGCTCAATACAAATGATATCAGGGAAGGAGGACAAGAAAGGGGGTATCTGCCCCTCTGATCTTTAGTTCCTGATGACGAGCGAGGGGGTGTTATAGGCAGTGATCAAGCTATAGCCCTTCCCCTTAGCCCGAAGGTTTTAGAGAAGCATAAGAACCGACGTGTGCAGGTTAGCACGGTTGCATGAAAGAATATCCGATGGTCCTCTCTATCCTTTCTCTGCTATAATGAAACTCGAAAGGAGCTTTAGCGAAATGAGTGCCGTCAAGGAGCGCGTTAAGCAGCTTATCTAACAACTTCCCGATGAGGTCGTCACCGAGCAGATCGAGGACCTCGAGGATGCCCTGGAGCTTAAGAAAGCCATCGCCGAGGAGGGCGATCGGCCAGAGGTCCTCTTAGAGGAGCTTATCGCACAGCCCAAGACCGCGGGCAAGCTCTAAAAGGTTTAGCCTTCCGGCCCTGCTTTGGCTCTTTCTGCCCC
>JAGLXM010000187.1 GCA_023132915.1 Candidatus Bipolaricaulota bacterium | reverse complement strand
GTACTACTGGGAATCGTGCACTCGCAATACTCATCCCCTGTGGGTGTGATTGCTGAGAAGGCAATAGCAATAGAATAATAGGGTCAGACCTTCATTTTTAGGCCGAAGTTCCTGTCGATTTAGGGTCTGGAATTAAGCGGTAAGCCTGTTAGTATATGCCGTTGAGCGGATATATGTCATCCATTTTGTAGCCATGTATATCTTGTTTGTATGCTTGATATTTCTAGTTTGATATGTATAATAGTAGCCATGCACATCGATATTGTTCCTAACCGTAACTCAAAACCGACCGTCCTCCTGCGAGAATCGTACCGTGAGGGGGGTAAGGTGAAGAAGCACACCCTGGCCAACCTGTCGAAACTCTCCATGGACCAAGTACAGCTGTTCCGCCAGGTGCTCAAGGGAGAGCAACTGATCCCAGTAGATGCTCTGTTTGACGTCTTCTCATCACAGCACCACGGGCACATCCAGGCGGTGCGTACGGCGATGAAACAACTGCGGTTCGACAATCTGATTGCCTCGCGATGCACCCGTGAGCGTGACCTGGTGGTGGCAATGGTCGTGGCTCGGATTCTGGAACCGGAGAGCAAGCTTGCCACTACCCGCTGGTGGCATACGACCACTCTTCCCGAGGATCTTGGGGTAGTCGAGGCCACAGAGGACGACCTGTATCAAGCGATGGATTGGCTGCTTGATCGTCAAGGGCGTATCGAGAAGAAGCTGGCAGTACGGCACCTGGAGGAGGGTGGCCTAGTGTTGTACGACCTGAGTTCGAGCTACTTTGAAGGGGTAACCTGCCCTCTGGCGGCGCGTGGTTACAGCCGGGACAAGAAGAAGGGTAAGTTGCAGGTGAACTATGGTTTGCTCACCGATCAAAGAGGCTGTCCAGTATCGATATCGGTCTTTTCGGGGAACACCGGTGATCCGACGACTCTCATGCCGCAGGTAACGAAGGTAAAGGAACAGTTCAAGCTTGACAGTCTGGTACTGGTCGGTGATCGGGGAATGATCTCTCAGAAACAGATCGACGAACTTAGCGGAATCGAGGGTATTGATTGGATCACCGCGTTACGGAGTGGTCAGATCAGCAAGCTGATGCAGGATGGAACGATCAACATGAGCTTGTTCGACGAGCGCGATCTGTGCGAGTTCAGTCATCCTGACTTTCCTTTGGAGAGGTTAGTGGTCTGTCGTAACCCGTTGATGGCGGAGAGGCGTGTGCGCACACGTCAATCCCTGATCGAGGCGACGGTGCAGGAGCTGGAGAAGGTCAGGGGGATGGTCAAGCGGGGAAAGCTCAAGGCCAAGGAGAAGATTGGGGTACGGGTAGGGAAGGTAGTGAACA
>JAGLXM010000186.1 GCA_023132915.1 Candidatus Bipolaricaulota bacterium | reverse complement strand
GCGTTCCTGATGGGCTGGCCGTTCCCAAACGGCTTAACCTGCGTGGAGAGAGGACGACCCACCCTGATCCCTTGGGCGTGGGGTGCGAACGGTGTCGCCTCTGTAGCCGGTCCGCCAGTGGGAGTTTTACTCGCAGTAGCAAGCGGTTTGAGCACCGTGATGCTGCTCGCTGCCATCTTGTACGGGTGTGCGGGGTTGGTGGCGTGGGCGCTTCCGGGCGCACGCGGCCCAGCGGGTTGACATACTCCCTAAAACGTGGTATATTGGTAACGATATTGGTATCGTTACCGGATTAAGATGGAGGGCGCTTGTGAGAAGGGTCACTCTTCGAGATGTCGCGAAGGCGACAGGCTTTTCGATCAACACCGTCTCCCGTGCACTTAGCCACAAGCCTGATGTAAGTGAAGAAACAAGAGAGACGATTGTGGAAGCAGCTACAAAAATGGGTTATAGGCCCAACAAGCTAGCCCGGAGCCTGCGGTCAAACAAGACGTACACCATTGGAGTCATCGTTGCTGACATCGCAAACCCGTACTTCGGAGCACTTGTCAAAGGCGTGGAAAAAGAAGCCCGAAAGCGGCATTACAGTGTCATCCTTCTGAATACGGACGAGGACTACGAGCGAGAGACTGAAGCGATCCAGGTCGTGTTGGAGGAACACGTCGACGGAATCATCATCAGCCCGACGCAGAAAGAGAAGGAGACGATTAAGAATCTTCTTCAGCTCGGGATTCCTTTTGTACTTTTTGGCCGCCGATTTTCTGATCTTGCGACAAACTATGTGGTTACGGACGACGTCCACGGTGGTTTTCTCGCCACAGAGCACCTGATTCTGCTAGGGCACCGGCAAATTGCGATGATCAATGGTCCCCTTCACATCTCAAGTGCTAAAGAACGCTTTCAAGGCTATCGGGAGGCTCTCGAGCGTTACGGCCTAAAGCAAGACCAGCCTTTAGTGACCGCGGGAGCCGTCACGATGGAGGATGGCTATGAAGTCGCGAAATCTCTACTGAATCAAAATCCGCGGCCTACAGCGATATTTGCCTTCTCCGACTTCGTCTCCTTTGGAGTGATGAAGGCCATTCGCGAAGCCGGGCTCAAGGTCCCCGAGGATATCTCTGTAGTTGGGTACGATGACAATCAATTTGCGTCTTGCTCCGAGATCCCTCTAACCACGGTTCGTGTTCCTAAAGAAGAACTCGGTATCAGCGCTGCAAAGGTTCTCAAGGAACAATTGGCGGACAACCAACCGATCAAGCAGGTCGAACTCCCTGTGGATTTAATTGTAAGGCAATCAACTTCATCATGTAATACATAGGCCTTAATGATTAACTAGCCTCTCCAGCTAGAATCTCTGAAGGAGGTGGTGACATCGACAAATAGTGCAAGGGTAGGGCTCTAAGGAGAGGTCACCAGTGAAGAAAGGAGATAATTGGAAAGCAACGCACGAAGTATCTTTTCAAGGATCAGGGTTAATATCAAATGTCAAGGAGGGTGAAACAAATGCTGAAGAAAATCAATATTCTGATGTTGGTGGTGTTGTTGGGAGTAGTGTTCTTCGGTTTGTCAGGCGTTTCCGAAGAGCCCGTAGAGATCTACTTCTTCCCTGGAGGCCCACCGGGTGGGTCGTTCGCTGTTGTCGTCTATAACGGAGCCAAGGCGGCTGCGGACATCCTGGGAGATCGGGTCGACGTCAAGTACGTGTGGTCGAATTGGAACCCAGAAACAATGGTCACCCAGTTCCAGCAAGCGGTGGCAGCCAACCCTGACGGAATAGCCATCATGGGCCACCCTGGGGTCACTGCGTACGAACCCTTTGTTGATGAGGCAATCGCCAAGGGGATCGTCGTTACGAGTCAAAACACCACCCTGCCGGAACTTGAGAACGAGTACAAGGGCGTAGGATTCGGATACGTCGGACAAGAGCTTTACGCGTCCGGCTACATGCTCGGAGAAGCGGCGGCGAGAATGGCCGGCCTTGGCCCCGGAGACAAGGGTCTGGTCTGGGGACTGCTGGCGGCACCCACTCGGGGTCTCCGGACCAAAGGGTGCATCGACGCTCTCGAAGCAGCAGGGGTCGAAGTGGACTACATGGACATTAGCCCTGAGGTCGACAAGGACGCCGCCACCGGAATCCCGATCATCACCGGGTATCTTCAGGCCAATCCGGATTGCAAGATCGTCATAACGGATCACGGACAACTCACTTCCACACTAGAAGAGTACCTCAAAGCAGCGGGTTTCGGGCCTGACGACATTTTCGGGGCAGGCTTTGACTTGTCCCCTGCAACAGCTGCAGCGATTAGGACCGGATACACCGATCTCGTTCTGGACCAACAGCCATTCCTGCAGGGGTTCCTGCCCATTTTCCAGATCTACTTGACCGTCAAGTACGGATTCTCGGGGCTCCATATCGACACGGGCGCTGGGTTGGTTCACGCAGGAAACATCGAACTCATCGCACCACTGGCCGAGGCTGGCATCAGATAACAGCGTGGAAAACTTGAAGGCTGAGTTGGGGCTCTCAAGATGCTGAGCCCCAACTCAGATTTGTGTAAGGGCAAGGTCCTGAATACAGGCGAAAGAAGGCCTGGGCGCGATCCGAGGCAGACGTTAAAAATATAAAACGGCGTGGAAAAGGAGTGACCGTCGGATGAGCCTAGTGGAAATGAACAACATCCATAAGAGGTTCGGAGAGGTCGTTGCTCTGCGGGGCGTTGATTTCGAGCTTGATGACAATGAGGTCGTCGGCCTGATCGGAGACAACGGGGCCGGCAAGTCGACCTTGATCAAGATTCTCTCGGGGGTGTTCCCGCTGACCGAAGGAGAATTCTACGTCAAGGGTCAGAGAATCAACCCGAACAGGTACTCCGTCAGAGAGGCTCACGGATTGGGCATTGAGACGGTCTATCAGGAGAGAGCGCTGGGTGTGAAGCAATCGTTGTGGCGCAATGTGTTCCTGGGGAGACAACCCGCCAACCGGCTGGGCTTCATCAACGTCAAAGAGGCAAGGCAGGAAACAGAAACCATCATGCGCGATTTCCTCGGGTTTACCGGAGGCGGGGTCTCGCCGGATTCGAAGATACGGACCCTATCGGGTGGTGAGAGACAAGGGGTGGCCATCGGTCGGGCGATGTATTTTGAGGCGGATCTCGTCGTCCTGGACGAGCCCACCAATGCGCTGTCGGTCAAGGAAGTGGGCAAGGTCCTGAATTTCATCCGGCAGGTGAAGGAACGGGGGAAATCCTGCGTGTACATCTCGCACACGATCGCTAACATCTATCCGGTCTCGGATCGGTTTGTCATCCTGGATCGAGGTGCGGTGGTAGGTGAATACGAGAGAAAAAGCATCTCTGAAAGCGAGCTTGTCGATGTCCTTACCCATCATGCTGTGAAGGCTGAGCAGGAATCTAGGACTCCCCCTCGTGACGACTAGATGCTGATGCTTCTATCGATATTCAAGAAATACAAGATGCAGTGTGGTCTGATTGTCATCGCTTCGTTGATCATGATTCTCTTCATGGCGACAAGCCCCAAGACTTTCCTTAGGCCTCAGATATACCTCGCCTTCTTGTCCACCGTACCGTTCATCGGCATCATGGCAGTAGGAATCACCGTTGTCCTTGTCAGCGCGGAGATCGATCTCTCTTTTCCTGCCGTAATGGGGTTCGCGGGCTTTGCTTTTGCCACGGGTTATGAATTCACGGGGAGTCTTCTCGTCGGGGTCGTGATGGCCTGTGCCGCCGGCGCCATCGTTGGGACGATAAATGGTCTAATGGTGACCAAGATCGGCATCCCTTCGATCATCATTACCCTGGGGATGCAGTTCCTAATTCGAGGCGCAGTAAACATACTCGCGAGTGGGATGGCAAAGTCGATGCGTGGGATTGTAGAAAGCCCCGTCTTCCACGCGTTGGTGGGAAAAGTGGGCGGCGTGATTCCCGCGCAATCTCTCTGGTGGCTGGCCATCACGGTGATCGTGTGGTTCATGCTGTTTCGCCACAAGTTCGGAGATCACGTGCTTTTTGTGGGTGATAACCAGGAGACGGCTCGGATGATGGGGATCAACGTGGTCCGAACAAAAACGCTGGTGTTCATTGCAATGGGCATTCTGGCGGCGTTTGCCGGAGTGTTGAACACTTGTCGGCTACAAACCTGGTGGCCCACAATGGGAGATGGCTACCTGATGATGGTCATGGCGGCGGCCTTTGTGGGGGGAACCTCGATGTTCGGGGGTGAGGGGACCATCCTTGGGACCTTCATCGGCGCTTTCCTCATCGGCTCGCTGGAGGCAGGCATCGTCGCAGCGGGTCTCTCCGGTTTCTGGACCCGCTTCGTCTACGGTTTGCTGATCCTGATTGCCGTAACTGTTCATGCCTATCTCCGAAAGAGGGAATAGAAAATGGAAGAAATGACAACCAAAGCAGAGGGTTGCAGGAACTGGCGGAGCGGATCAGCGGTTTCCAAATGGGTTTGATCCTACCGATGGGGATGTCGAGCCGAAGCCCCATCTCCAGAAAGGTTAAGTGAAGATGCTTGAAGAGCTGAAACACTCGGTTTACAGAGCGCTCATTGCGCTTCCTAGAAGCGGTCTTGTGCAGGGGACGAGCGGCAATGTCAGCGGAAGGGGTGGAGACTACGTCGTGATCAAACCGAGCGGGGTGGAGTACGACTCCCTCTCCCCGGATGATCTGGTTGTGGTCGACCTGTCAGGACGGGTGATCGAGGGCGTTCTCAAGCCTTCCGTGGACACCTCGGCGCACTTACACATCTACCGAAGCGTCCCTGAGATCGGTGGGGTCGTCCACACGCACTCGACCTATGCCACCGTTTATGCCGTCCTGGGAAGGAGCATCCCCGTGTATCTTACTGAGATTGCTGACCTGTTCGGAGGCCCGATTCCTGTTTCTTCTTACGTCCCTCCCGGAGACGAGGAGATTGGAAAGGAGTTTGCTGAGAAGGCTTGCCCAGGCAGATTCCAGGCCTTGTTGATGCGGAACCACGGAGTCTTCACTGCTGGGAAGACGCCGAAAGATGCGTTGACCGCGGCGTTGATCGTCGAACACAGCGCGAGAATCGCCTATCTTGCAGAGGATGCAGGGAACCCTGCGGTCTTGCAGGAAGAGGAAGTCCGGAAGCTGCATGAAAGATACAGGGAAGGATACGGTCAGAGAAGCGATGAGAAAGGTTAGTGCATGGCAAAACGCTACTTAGTCGGAGTCGACGTCGGAACGTTGGGGACCAAGGCTATCGTGGTTTCTCTGGAGGGGGAGATCCTCGGCTCGGCTCTCGTGGAGTACGGGGTGGAACACCCGCGGCCGTCGTGGGCGGAACAGTGGCCGGGGGTGTGGGTGGAGGCGACCTACGGTGTGATCAAGAAGTGCCTGGCCAACGCAAAGATTGCTCGAAGCGACGTTGCGGGAATCTGCATCAGCGGTCTGTACGGCGGCGCGGGTGTCCCGGTCGACAAGGAGTTCGTCCCATTGCGGCCATGCCTCATCTGGATGGACCGCCGTGCAACGGATGAAGTTAAATGGATCAAGGAGCGGGTGGACCTGGACCGGGTGTTTGAGATCACCGGTAATTACGTCGACACCTACTTTGGATACCCCAAGATCCTGTGGATCAAGAACAACGAACCTCAAACGTGGAAACGGGTGTACAAGTTCGTACCGCCGTCCACATACATAGAGTACAAACTCACGGGCCGACTGGCGATCGATTATTCATCGGCGGGGAACCTTGGGGGAATCTTTGACATTAAACATCTGCGCTGGTCCGAGGAAATGAGCAAGGCGTTGGGGATTCCTCTGGAGAAGATGCCGGAGAAGTTAGTTGCTTCCACGGAGGTGGTGGGGGAGGTGACCTCCGCGGCGGCAGAAAAGTGCGGTCTTCCCGCCGGTACGCCCGTGGTTGCAGGAGGGATCGACGCGCCGATGGCGACGTTGAGCGCGGGGGCGATCGAGCGCGGCGACAACGTCGCGATGATGGGGACCTCCACCTGTTGGGGGGTCATTCACCGGGGTGAGGCCTACTCGAAAAGCCTTGTCTCCATGCCGCACGTCGTGAACAGCACCGAGGAGATCTACACGTGGGGCGGCGCAGCGACCTCGGGGGGGCTCGTTCGCTGGTTCAGGGATCGATTTGGCGAGCCGGAGGTCGAGGAGGCCGAGAAGACGGGTGAGGATCCCTACCAACTCCTGGACGCGCGAGCGGCGGAGATTCCCGCGGGCTCCGATGGACTGGTTGTCCTACCGTACTTCATGGGCGAGCGCGCTCCACTGTGGGACCCCGACGCGAGGGGGACGATCCTCGGGCTCACCCTCTATCACACCAAGCCTCACCTGTTTCGGGCGCTGCTGGAGGCGGCCGCCTACAGCCTGCGCCACAGCATCGAGGAGGGGGAAGCGATCGGCCTTCACTTAAAGGAGGAGACTCGCATTGTCGGAGGGGTGACGAAATCTAATCTGTGGACGAAGATCCTTTCCGATGTCACTGGACGGAGGATACTGATTCCCGCAGGAGGGGTGGGAGCGCCGTTGGGCGACGCACTCCTCGCCGGGATCGGAGTGGGCCTCATCGCCGACTACCGGGTCATCGAACGATGGACGAGCATCGATCGGGTCGATACCCCGAACACCGTGACAAAAGAGGTCTACGACAAGTACTACGCGCTTTATCGAGCGTTCTACGAGGATATCAAAGATCACATCCATGAGCTATCCGCGATCGGAGGTGGAAAAGGATGAGGAGAAGAACTGAAACATTTGGAGTCATCGTCGGAAACAGGAACTTCTTCCCCGACCGGCTTGTGGAACAGGGCCGCAGGCAGCTCCTGGACGCGCTCGAGGAGGCGGGTTACCAAGTGGTGGCGTTATCCCCGGAGGACACGCCGTACGGAGCGGTGGAGACGCGCCGGGATGCCGAGCGGTGCGCCCGCTTGTTTTCCAACCGCAAGGAAGCAATCGACGGGATCATCGTGACGCTACCCAATTTTGGTGATGAGAAGGCGGCCGCCGATGCTTTACGTCTCTCCGGGATGGACGTGCCCATTCTGATCCACGCCTACCCAGACGAGATCGGGAAGTTGGACATCGAAAACAGGCGAGACGCCTTCTGTGGGAAGCTTTCCCTGTGCAACAACCTTGTGCAGTACGGGATTCCGTTTTCTAATACCACGCTTCACGTTGAATCGCCAGAGTGCGATACGTTCAAGGACGATCTAAAAGCTTTTGCAGGGATTTGCAATGTAGTTAAGGGACTCAGGAAGGCACGTCTTGGCATGGTGGGAGCAAGGCCAACCGCGTTCAATACGGTCCGATTCAGCGAGAAGATCCTGGAGCATGAGGGGATCACCGTTGAAACGGTAGACCTCTCCGAGATCATTGCGCAGGCCCAGGGGCTTGACAGCGCGGCCTCGGAAGTCAAGCGAGAACTGGAGAGAATTAAGGATTACATCTCCACAGAAGGCATTCCCGAAACCGCGCTTAAGAAGATGGCGAAGCTGTCTGTTGCGCTTTCGGAGTGGATCGAGAAAAATGCGCTCGATGCCGTCGCCATCCAATGCTGGACGGCCCTGGAGGAGATTTACGGCATCGTGCCATGCACTGTTATGAGCATGCTCTCTGAAAACCTGATTCCCAGTGCCTGTGAGGCGGACATCATGGGGGCGTTGTCGATGTACGCCCTTGAGCTAGCTGCTGGAACCCCGGCTGCTCTGGCCGACTGGAACAACAATTATGGCGAGGACGAAAACAAAGTGATCACTTTTCACTGCAGCAACTTCCCCAAGAGTTTCTTCACGGACGCGAGGATGTCCTTCCAGGCGCTCATCGCTAATGATGTGGGGAAAGAGAACACCTACGGGACCTGTGTCGGCAGGATATCCCCCGGACCGGCGACATTCTTTCGCCTATCGTCGGATGACCTTCGCGGGCGGATCACCTCCTATCTTGCGGAGGGGGGGTACACCGACGACGCGGTCGATACCTTCGGAGGATACGGTGTTGCTGAGATAGGGAACCTGCAGGGACTCATGAAGTACATCGTCGAACGCGGTTTTGAGCACCATGTGGCTGTAGTTAAAGGGCATGTCGGGGCCATCGTGAAGGAGGCGATTGGGAAGTATCTGGGTTGGGATCTGTGTGACCACACTTGCGGAAGCTGAGCAAAAGGCGTCATGTGGCAGGACCCGTTACCCTTTGCGGCTTTTGTAAAAGCGCGAATCGGCTTGTCTCTCAGTTAGCGATCGTCGCTACCACGCAGAGGATTGCAGGGCATGAAAGTCGATGACCTGGTCTAACGGCATGCTAAGGTGGCCAAAAAAGAGAGGGGATGATGGTCCATTATCATAGGGATCTTTGCTTTTCGCCGATCGCGGTCTTCGGGCCCAGTGCCTTTGCGGTGGCCGTTGCGGAGGGAACCTACCCGATCCGTCTTTGATGAAACGGGGCACCACGCTGATGAAAAGATGTGAACGAAGGTACGGGTTTGACCCTGCTTGTGCCACAGCAATAAAGGGCTGCTCCTCAATCACTCACACAGGAGTGCGTGGACATGACATCGATCAGTAGTGCGGAGCTTCTTATAACTACGTTCGGATCAGGACCCGCTCCGCAGATCACGAAGGCCCCCGGCCGCGTGAATCTGATCGGCGAGCACACCGACTACAACGACGGCTACGTCCTACCATTTGCCATCGACAGGACGACCGAGATCGCCCTGCGTCCCCGAAGCGATCGAACAGTGCACGCTTGCAGCACAGCTTTTCGCGGCGTCGCCGAACTCGAGCTTCCGATTGCAGAGTCCACCCCGACCGGAGAGTGGCACGACTACTTAATCGGGATACTCCTTGAGCTTTCTCACCATGTCGAGTTCCCGCACGGCTTCGATGTGGCGATCTCTAGCAGCGTCCCCCTCAGAGCGGGCTTGAGCAGCTCGGCGGCGTTGGAGGTCGCGCTCGCCCTCGCGCTCACGAGACTCTATGGGATAGGACTCGATGATGTTGAATTCGTCAGGCTTTGCCAGCGGGCGGAAGTCGAGTTCGTAGGGACCAGTTGTGGCATCATGGACCAGTACGCAAGCCTCCTGGCGCAGGATGGTTCGGCCTTGCTGCTGGATGTCGCCACCATGACCCATCGCCATGTGCCGATCGACCTCGAGGATACAAGTTTCCTCGTCGTCGACAGCACCGTGCGGCGGGAACTCTCGCATAGCGGTTACAATGAGCGTCGCCGGGAGTGTCAGGAGGCCCTCAACTGGCTTCGGGATACGCTGCCTGAAAGACGTCTGAGATCACTGAGCGAGCTGACAATGAGGGAGCTCGACGACGTTAAGTATCGGATGCCTGAGTTGCTCTGTCGACGGGCAGCCCATGTGGTATCGGAGAACGAACGCGTGCGGCGCACCACAGAGGCGCTTGTCAACGGAGAGGCCTCGACCGTGGGGGAGCTCCTGTACGCGTCTCACGCCTCGCTTCGGGATCAGTACGAGGTCAGTACGCCCGAGCTTGATTTCCTCGTTGAGTGGGGTGCTCGAAACGGTGCGCTCGGTGCTCGTCTTGTCGGCGGGGGATTCGGCGGGACCACGCTCCATCTGGTATCCTCATACGAGAAGCGACGATATGTAGAAGGAATTGTCGATGCCTATAAAAGGGAAACCGGCAAGCGGGCCGACGTCTGGGGGGTTCGCCCCAGCCCAGGCGCAAGACAGTTAAACGAGGAGGAGGATCGATGAAGATCTTAGTTACCGGCGGGGCTGGGTTTATCGGCTCGCACGTCGTCGATCACTACATCGAAGCTGGACACGAGGTCCTCGTGTTGGACAACCTCTCCACCGGCCACAGGGAGAACGTCCACCACAAGGCCGAGTTGATCGTAGCGGATCTGTGCGATCACGACCGCACAAGCGACGTTTTGGAGCGATTCCGCCCACGCCTCGTCAACCACCATGCCGCGCAGATCGACATCCGCCGCTCGGTCGCCGAGCCGGTCTTCGATGTAAACGTTAACGTCACTGCCACGGTGAACCTGCTTCAAAGCGCCGTTAGAAACGGCGTGGAAGGAGTGCTGTTCGCTTCGTCCGGCGGAGCCATCTACGGGGAAACGCCCGCGCCCGTCGACGAACAGGCTCCCAAGGCGCCAATCAGCCCCTACGGAGCCGCCAAGGCGGCGGTGGAGGGATACCTCTTTGCCTACGCTCACACCTTCGGATTGAAGAGCCTCTCCCTTCGCTACGGAAACGTCTACGGCCCCCGACAGGATCCAACTGGGGAAGCAGGGGTCGTGGCCATCTTCTCCCGAGCGATGCTCACCGGCACGCAGCCCACCATATACGGTAGTGGCGCCCAGCTAAGAGACTACATCTGTGTGGAGGACGTGGCACGAGCGAACCTATTGGCCACCGATCGCCTGTTCTCCGAAACAGCGCTTCCCAG
>JAGLXM010000185.1 GCA_023132915.1 Candidatus Bipolaricaulota bacterium | reverse complement strand
GGCTTCGACGGGGAGGCCGCGTACGTCGATCCGCGCACGGGCGAACTGATGGAAAGCAGGCTCGATGTCGGAAAGGCCTCTCGGACGCTCAGTTTTCAGGCGCAGATCCCCTTCTCCGAGGGCCTTTCTCGCACCATGGAGTGGATCAGGAGCGCCCGATAATCGATATCTTCGGCGAGCCAGTACCCGGTCTTTCTAGCTACTTTACGTTCCCCACAGATCCTCCGGATACACCCCACGGCGGGTGAGCTCCCCGATCGCCTGTTGGGCAGTTGCCTTGTCTTTGGGATAGGTCACTCCGAACCAGCGTTCGTGGGTCGGAAACACGCGCACGAATGCCTCCTTCTCTCGCACCAGCTCCCCCACCACATCCGGCAGGAGATACTCTGCCGTTTCGATATCCCCTGTGTGCGCCCTAAGAAACCGGGCAAAGCGCGCCTCAAGCTCACCCAGAATCGATGGGGTAAATCCCCACATATTCATAGAGACGATTGTCTCTCCGGGAATCTTTGTCCAACTTCCATTATCCTCCGCGTATTTGATCGCCGACCCGAACAGCTTCACGCGTTTTTGTTCTTTGATGTTCACCAAGTGGCCATCCGACGTGACCGTGCACACGCCCCGCGATACGTGCCCATGCTCGGTGAGCGTATTCTTCAAGCGATATCCGATGATAGAGATACTGAAAGTCCCGTCACGATCTTGGGCGTCATCGAGGTAGCCTCGAAGGGATTTGAACGAGGTGCGCCCGTAGAAATCGTCCGCGTTGATCACGGCAAACGGACCATCTACGACCTCCTTACAGAGGAAGACCGCATGGGCTGTGCCCCACGGCTTTTTTCTCGCAGGGGGAACTCCGAACCCTTCTGGAACGGCATCCAATGACTGCTGCACGTACTGAACCTCGCACCGTCTCCCGATCGTCGGTTCCACCCTGCCGCGAAACGCCTCCTCTATCTCCCTACGGATGATGAAGACGATTTTTCCAAAGCCACTTCGTAGGGCGTCGTAGGCCGAGTAATCCAGGAGAATCTCGCCGCTTGGACCCACCGGATCGATCTGCTTTATCCCGCCATAACGGCTGCCGATACCTGCAGCCATCACCACCAGCGTCGGTTTCGACATCTACCTCATCCTTTCTGGTCTGCGGCATTGCAAATTCGTGAAACCAAGGCCAAGTGTAGACGGTTGAACGGGCCTTGATCAAGTGATACCTCTTAAGAGCGGAAGACAAGCGCGGGGCGCAAAAGACAACATGGATGGTCTCGAGCGGTCCTCGCTCATCAGATCGAGTTAGACTGATACTGACTGCAAGGCGGGATGCGGGAGACTATCTCAGGTCTGCTATGAAATCGTCGATCGGAATGGCGGACAAGGTCTGGATTTTCACGCTCCCACGTGCACCGAGCTCCATGGAAACGCGAGCGATCGATGCAAGATCGGGCGCCTCGACAACGCTCACAAAATCGTAGGCCCCCAGGGTGGCGTACTGGTGCAGGACGTGGGCACCGAACTCCTCGATCTCGTGATTCACTTCCTTTATCCGATCCGGATTGCTCTTTATCGTCGCCGCTCCCTCGTCGGTCAACCGACTGAGCAGGATATACGTCGCCATAAAGATCACCTCCTTTATTGCACGATGAACCACTATACAGCATCGACGCGCTTTCACACAACTGCTCACACGCCCCGTGCCGGGGACCGAAATTCACCGATTGATGAAAAGTTAGGACATCGGATGAGTCAACCCGCATTTGCCGGGAAGGACCGATCACGCTAGCATCATGCAGTTGATACGGAATCACGCGTCAACGAGGATCGGCGAGAATGTGAAAACGGGGTTTGTGTACTGGTTTTCAAGCGAAGTTTCCGCCCTGGGGTTAAGTGCCCACGGGGCGGTTTGTTTCCATTAAGACTCTCCGCTTTATACCCTAAAGCTTGCTGGGGAAGGAAAGCGGAGATTCGCCACAGGCGAACCTGCTTGTTGCTTGTACGCGCTACATGAACTCTGTCAGGAACAAACCTCTCAACGTCGGAGATAAACTCCGACGCTACATCCGTTTCTGTAGCGTCGCACCTTGTGTGCGACGTTATCTCTTCTGAAACGCATGACAGCAGCAGGCATGTAGGGTTGTCGCAATGTGCGACCATCTCAAAGGCTTGATGTCGTGCGTTTAAATGAGGGTAGCGGAATCCTAGAAAAGGGGTACAATAGGCTTGAAAATGCCCCTAAAAAGGGGTAGTGTCTTTTAGGAAAGGAAATTCTCGCGCAGTCTGCGCGGGAATTGGCGGAACACTCGACGAGTGCTATTCCAGCAAGTTATGGGGAGCTGCTGGATGAACTCAAGCAGCGGATCCGGACCGCGCGAGTGAAGGCAGCCGTGTCGGTCAATCGCGAACTCGTTCTACTCTACTGGGAGATTGGGCACCGGATTCTTACCTCTCATCTCAGATGATCTTTCGCGAGAGTTTCTGGAGACGAAGAAGTCAAAAGGCAAGATTAGCTCTGAGAAACCGTACCTGCCAATCCACAGGTGAGTCAGTCCACTTCAGTCGTAACTTCATTAGAGAGCCGCTTTTTCTCCGAACCCAGAAGATCAGCCACCATTCTCTCAAATGAGGTCCAACGATCATGCTTTAGCGTGAAGTCACTCTGATTTACCCGCAGGTAACGCCAAAGCTCGCCGGTTTCTTCGGAGACACGTTTGCACCAGTATTTCATGGCGCGGTCCTTAGCTTCTGTTCCTTCCCAGACACGACCCTTGGTCTCGATGATCCAGTTGATCTCACTGTCACCCGTCTTCTGAACGGCAACCCAATCGGGATAGTAGAAGCCGATGGCACCGCTCGGCTTGAGGTAGTCGATCCGAAACTCTGTGCCGGTATCCTGTTCGGTAGTCCCCAAGGCTGCAAACCGCAGAATGTCCTCTGCAGCGTCCAGAAAGCTGGCAAAAGCCTTCTCGAAGTCGTTGTAGGTAGCGACGAAGTTGAAGATCGTCTTGTCGCACGAAAGAGGCGGGAGGTTCCGCCGCCAAGTGAAGGGGCGCGTTTCGGATAGTCGCAGTGGATTGCCTTCAAACTTGATCGGTAGCGCTTCCACCGTGAGCTCGCCGATCTTTCGTGCCAGGTACTCGGCGATACCTTCCTGAAGTTTTAGCCTTCTTAGGACAGCTCGGACCGCTTCATTATTAGGATCGATATCACGGTCGAAACAGCGATGCTCTAAGTATTCCTGCACGATCGGATAGAGCATGTTAAAGACCCCTGTCAGGTTTGCAGCGCGCATTGTCTTGTTCACGATGGAAGAGATCAGTTCCTGGGCTAACGGAGGAGTGCCGGTTCCAATTTTCGCTAGGTGAATCTCAGTTTCAGTGATCGCGAATTCCATCTTCAGGTGAATGCTGATGCGTTTGTCCAGCTCTTCCTGGTTATAGATCGGTCCCAAACTCAGAGGATTAAGATCAGAGAGGCGTTTGTAGTTCCGCGTGTAGATGGGAAGAGTCTGCGGAAGAGCGATGTCGCAGGCGATCTTCTCTGCTACCGGCGTAATCTTCACCGGTGGGGCGGGTGGCTTGGTGACGGTCTTGATTCCCACACCCTCGATTTCAAGCTGACGTACGAAGTCCTCGAACGCTTTTGTGCCCATTACTTCCAGGGTCTGAGTTCGATCCGGCCCGATCCCCTGCATCAGCCGTAGACCGCGGCCCACGGCTTGTTCGGGGAGAATCTTTGCTTTGGAGGTGAAGGGACGCAGCCCCAGAGCTACAGTGACGTTCTTGACGTCCCAGCCTTCCCGCAGCATGAGCACGCTGACAATGACCTTGAGCCTGTTTCTCGGAAGGTCGATGTCGCGGGCAGCCTTACGGGCCTTTTCAAGGTCCTTCCTGTTGATCTTCCCTTCCTTATCTGTGTGGATTATCAGGACCTCGTTCTTCTTGAGCCCGGTCTCTTCGGTCGCAACGAGCCACTCCCCAATCCTGTCCGCGTATTTGTTCTTCTCGGCCATGATGAACAAGACCGGCTTCTGCCCAAAGTCCTTGTATGTATCGTAGTGAACTCTCCATCGCGTCAACGCAGCCAATAGCCAATCCCCATAGGCCTCGATGACGTTCTCCCCGGTCACCTTCTCCGGATCTTCTCGGTTTACCTGGTGGACGATCAGCGGTGCCTTGACGATGCGGTCCTCCACTGCCTGGGCAAGCGGGTAGTCGCAGATGATCCACGGGAAGTACGTGCCGTTCTGGTCTTTGGGTGTTGCCGAAAAATCAAGCCAGAGTGCCAGCCCACGCGGAAGCGCTTCATGGATCGCAATCATGGTCTTATGCCACTCTAAGTCCTCGTCGTGCACGTGGTGTGCCTCGTCATTCAAGACGACCAGATCCCGAGAGCTCTTGATCCGATCGAGCATCGGACGGCCTTGCTTAGAGAGGTCCTTGACTGGTTTCTTGCCGAGCATCGCATCGACCGGGTTGATCGGATGCCAATCCGTTTGCCGCGACTGATAGATCTGCTGAATATTTGTGAGAAAGAGATTTCCGGAAGGGTCTGGCTCATTGCTCTCCCCGCGGCGGATCACCTTTAGACTGAAGCACGACTTCCACTCCGGCGGGATCAACGGAAGGTGATAGAAGATGGCGTTATCGCCGAAGTCCTTCTCCAATCGCTGGTAGACGATGACGTTCGGTGCGACGATCAGGAAGTTCGTGGAGAGGTCAGATTCTTCGACCATCAACTTATGGAAATACGACCAGACGATCGCCATCGCCATGACCACGGTCTTTCCTGAACCGGTTGCCATCTTAAGCGCGTAGCGGCGCAGGTCCTCTGGGGGGAGATCTTGAACCTGCTCGCTCTCTTTCTCGGGGACGTAACGGGTGATCTGCCGGGTTCCGTTCATCCTTGTCTGAAAAGTGATGTCGGCACCATGCAACCGTTCCTGCGTCCCTTCGGGATAGAAGATCCCTTTGAAGCTTCTGACAAGATCGACCGCATCGTAGTTCTTCTCAATCTCCACAAGGTAAACCAGGGTTTCGATCGCTTCCTGTTGGCCGAAGTAATAATGCCACACGTGCCCGTCGACGAGGTGATCCTCCTCAAACCAGAAGTTGAACAACCGCTCGGCAACAAGAGAGACTCCTGGATAGCCATCCTCCCGCCACCTGTCCACGGCCTCGCGAAGCCGATTGACGAGGAGGAGCTTGCTCGGCCTACGCCCCTCAACGACCTCCCACTCGTCCTTGAGCCCTTTCTTCTTGCGAAGGTAGCAGTCCGGCTCTTCGTTTGCCCTTCGCTCCGGGATCTCCGGGAGATCTTTATCGTAGGAGATAACGGCTCGGGGCATGGCTATACCTCCACGGGAAAGGTTTGTGAGGTGTCATTTCCGAATATGTCGATCACCTTGACCATGATCGTGTAGGTACCAGAAAGGTTACTCAAAATTTCCACTCCTCATTTTCCATGAACGCTTCCAGGTTTAGACACGGGATGCCAAAGCGTTCACATACATTGGGAATACTTGCCGCATTCTGTTTTTTGACCTCCTGTGTAACGACACATCCCCCTTCCAGTGACCCTTCCAATGCCCGAGCTTTAGCAATCACGAAAGGATCAGCGACTGGTTTCCCCTGAAGCCGCTGTTTCTTCCTGATTAACATTTGGAAATGGGGGACTTTGAAAATCTCAGTGACAAAACTCAACTCATCAATACTTGGTGTAAGAAAGAATCCATGATGATTCTTTACCCAACCTGATAATCTATTGCCATGTCCTGCAAGTTCATTTTTGACCTCCCGTACAGAGATGAGGCGATGTTCTAAAACGAGAGCATCAAAGTTTTCCCAGAGTGACGGGAAGCGATCTGCGTAATAGTGTCTGAACAGATTGATCAAAGCGTCACTATCGAACACATAGATCATGCCGTCGCCCTTTTGTGGAACAACAGGTTTTCCATGCCAGATACATATTTAACCTTTACCCCTAGATAATCCGCCAGTTGTTCGACGGAGATTCTGTTCTGATAATATCGGCTAAATGTCTGCTCTAGATATCGCTCCCCAAGATAGGCACCCCTGGTCCTGTAATAGTCGCCGCCTTTGCCTGAACCTTCTCTGCGGCTTTGGGCCCAAACCCGTACTTTTTCATCGTAATACGCTTGATCAACTAATTTCCTGTCAAACAGCTTTCTAAGAATGACTTCCCGGCTGACATGATAAGTATCGGCGAGGTCCTGGATGGACGTGTCTTCGATGACCAAGCCTTCCATCCTTTGAGCAAAATCGTATTCCGGGACAAGGAATTCTCCGGTAAAGCGATTGCAGAAAATCTCAATCCGGCGGCTGTCTCCCTCCAGGTAGTCAAGATAGTCGTTCAGTCGTGTATCCACGCCGCCAGTACGAAATAATAAATGCGCCAACTCGTGGAAAAGCGTGAAAATCTGCCGGGTTTCCGGCTTGCTATTGTTCACGTAGATGATTGGGAATTGTTCGTCATACAAACAAAATCCTGAGAAAGCCTCGACCCTGAAGGCGTCTTTGAAGATAAAAAGTCCATGTTCTTCCAACGCATCCCGCCAGGCCTTAAAAGCCTCCTCGCTGTCGTTCCATTGCGTTTGCTCGGCCAAGTCTTTTCCCAGATATCTACGGACTAGACTTGCCATTTTCTCAGATGAGCTGTCCGGTGCAAATGAGAGATCCCGGATAATCTGCTCTGAGGCCGGATTGACATTGTCGTAGAGCTCGGCGAGATTGAGCTGCATCACTCTTCCCTTTCTGATCAGAAAACGCATTCGGGTCGGAAGTCTTTGGATTTCATAATCAGGCAAGGTGCGAAATGATTGTTTTGGCGTTTCCTCTTGTGGTGGTTCAGGGAAGAAAAACAGCGCCAGCGGCCGTTTATAGATTTCGTAGGCGAGGCGTTCCAGTTGGATATAGGACGGGCTGCTTTCGCCATTTTCCCAGGACAGGACAGTCTCCGTCGTAACGCGTTTGCGTTTCATCCTTTCGACTACATCATCCACTGCCAGGCCAGCGGTTTCTCTGGCCCATTTAAGCACGTTATGGTTGATGGAAATCGGCTCACTCATAGCGTCACCTCAAACGTCTGCGAGGTGTCATTTCCGAAGATATCAACCACCTTGACCATTATCGTGTAGGTGCTGGGTTTTTCGTAGGTGTGCTCATCGGAGGTAAGCGGGAGCTTTCGTTCCTTACGAGTGCGATAGGCAACCCAACCCTGCATGAACGTGTCGCTACGAAAGTCCCAGTCGACCGCCCAGTAGTCGACATAGTCGGACCACTTGGTGATCTTCTCCCGTACCTCCTCGGGAATCAGATCGGCGTAAGGGAAGGCGAAATCGGTCAATTCAACCGTTACCCTACGTCCTTCGGCCTTCTTGATATCGATCTCGACGTGTGCGAGCTCGAAGAACCGGATGTCTCCCTTATCCACCGCTTGCTGTTCCATTACCTCACGCGGGATATTCAGCAGTAGCAGCTTGATCCCGCGGCGCTTCGCCTCCTGCACGATGTACGGGCTCATCCCCATCTCCCACTCCCAGCCAAGCACATGCAATTCTGACTGGTTCACCGCCAGGCACTCCTCGATTGCGGCGTTTACCTCGTCGATCGTCACCGGGGCATCGACCGCGCCCACGTGAACCATCGCTTTGCCCTTCTTACCGTGCAAGTGTTGCATCCCCGACAGCGGTTGCGCACTGTAGAGCTTGAGGATAAACGCGATGTACTCGTAGAGCGTGCGCTGCTCTTCGCCCTTCTTCCCAAATGTGGTGCCCATCCAGTACTTGCGCTCATACTTGCCGAGGTTGAGGACTTCAAATGGCTTTGCTCCTTCGATTTCCAGGAGCCGTTTGCGGGTGGTATGGATCGCCCAGCGGGAGAGGTCACACCCGATCCAGCGGCGCCCAAGCTTCTCCGCAACGGCGCAGGTGGTGCCAGAGCCGCAGAAGAAGTCAGCGACAAGGTCGGCGGGGTTCGAGCCGGTTTTTAGTATTCGCTCAAGTAGGTCCTCCGACTTTTGCGTGTCGAAGTAGAGCTTTTCAGAATCTGTGGGGCTAGCAATCCGCTTGACGTCCGGCCACCAGTCATTGACGGGCGTCCCTTCCACGCGGAGTTTCGCATTCGGACCTTTTACCGCAGTTCGACCACGCTGAACGGTCCCTTCCGAGTATGGCCGATATTGCGTGTTGAACGTCCACTCAGATCGCTTTGTGTACCAGAGGATAACGTCGTGCTTGCGAGGAAACTCTCGCTTGGGAATACCACCGCCACTATAGCACCAAATGATCTCATTGCGGAAACCAGGATTGTTTGACTTCTCACCGCTTTGGCCAAAGACCCCGTCCAGCATAACCTTGACCATGTGAACAACTGTGGGATCGAGGTGAATGTAAATTGAGCCCGAAGCAGACAGAAGCTCTTGACAAAGGATAAGGCGTTCATAGATCCATTCCGGATATCTTTCTCCTTTTGGACCCCATGTGTCCCGATATGCCTTGTCTTCAATAATCGTCTGCTCCTTGAACACATCCTCTCCCGGCTCTCCAATAGGCGCCGTAAACGAAAAATCCGCCCCAGTTGCAAACGGTGGATCGATATAGATGAGGTCGATCTTTCCGGCGAACTTTTTCAGGAGCGATCCCATCACGAGCAGATTGTCTCCCCAGATGAGCTTATTCTTCCAGCCCTTCTCGAAGGTGTCGCCCTCCTTGCCTTCGTAAACGTCGAACAGGCTGACGTTTTGTGGTTTCTTCGTCGCCTCACGCGAGGCGCGGGACTCGTTAACCCTTTCGATCACCTGAAACGGCAATTTCACCTGCGGGACTTCTTTCAGCGTCCCGTCCTCGTTGTACTTCCCCGGCCAGACCAGCTCGACCTTGTTGATCTCAATTTTCGCCACGTTCACCCCCGTTCTCGGTCACGACACCTTTGTAATACAAATTCGGTGTCGCATTTATTCCTATCAGGCTGTCTGAGTAATAACGCGTAATCACTTTCTTGATTACGCCAAGCCGATCCATCTCCACTTGACAAGTGCTCCTTGAATATTTAATCAATCATTGAGTAACCCGTACTCAAACATTGAATATTTTCTCAATCATTCCTCTTCCTTAAGCCGATACCGTGTCGTCTTCCGACTATTGCCGAAAGGCTCAAGAAACTCACATGTCTTCAAAATATTCGTTGCTTTCACTTGGGCGGAACGGGAGTTACCTAATCCCAGCAATTCTCTACACTCCCGATTTGCGATTGACCCGGTCTGTAGAACGTATTCTCGGATTAGCTCTTTGTACCGGATGGAATCAACACCGCTTAAACGCACATACGTCGTAGCCCCGATCAATTCCTTAGCGATATTTGGTATCAAGTGGTAGGTCACGCCTCGCTTCTTCCCCCTCCTCTCTAGCAACGGTGTAGAACCCATGCAAAAGCTATCTAACACATCCCGTGCATGTGCTTCAGATCGCTGCAGAAGTTTGGCCGCAGCTCCAGTGTCTATCTCAGGATGGTCCTTGAGGTACGAAAGCAAAAGAAGAGCCTCAAGAGAAAGGTCATGGCCTTCCCGTTGCCAGTTTGCCACAAACGCAGCCATCCGTTCATCGAACGAGCCATCAAAGAGTGTCAACTTTACAGTGTGCTCGTTGGCCTCATATAGCGGTGGTCTCTTGCCGAAAGCCAGGCTCGGTATGAAGATCCGCCGCCGTCCGGTTCCTGCCCGATCGACAAGACCAACCTTTTCGAAGATCTCCGCCAGTAGTCGGTTCCTTTGCTTCGGTTCAGCGGTCAGAATGTTTTCAGGTGTAATCCCTTCCGGGAATCCGCCAGGGTTGGATATAACCATCTCTCGCGGTGTATGGTGAACATAGACCGAGGTAAGCTCGAGGTAGCTTCGATGGCAAAGAGCGTTGA
Source organism: Candidatus Bipolaricaulota bacterium (assembly GCA_023132915.1). Lineage (GTDB taxonomy): Bacteria > Bipolaricaulota > Bipolaricaulia > UBA7950 > UBA9294 > UBA9294. The sequence continues at coordinate 9,742 of JAGLXM010000185.1, read as the reverse complement.
GAATCGCCTCTCGAAAGACCTCTTCAGGAAAACTAGGAATCTGGATATGAAATAGGCCTTGCTTGAGGGTTCGGATTGGGTTGCGAGCATTGATTATCTCAGTCAATTGAGCCAGGATAGCGAAGATCGGCCGCTTTAGGTTTAGACGAGCCTTGATCTCAGTGTCAGTTTCCTGGTAGAGGTAGATGACCTCATGTTGCGGGAAGTAGGTCTGCAGTGCCTTTTCGCTCTCAGCACACAGAGCCCCAGCGTTTGTAACGCGGTTATTCTTCACAATACCCAGAGCACGGACGAGTGCCTCGTCATCGAGATGGGCCAATTCTGACTCAGGCTTGTTTGCTTGAATCAGCTTGCGGATGCGATCGATCTCCGTGCGATCCAGATCAGACAGATTGAGACCCTCCGCAGACCTTGCGCTCCAATCCAAAGTGCCGGCAGCCACCTGCCGCCGTTGATACTCCTCTGGTCCCATAGGCATACAATTCTTTCCTACGCGAACCTTGAATAGACCCTTTGTCGTACCACAAGCTTTCCCGGGCGGGCTCTTGGGCACACGAACGAGAAGTAGAGTGCCTTCAGGAACCTGTAGTTCCTCAATGTCAACGGTGAGCTGTGGATTCGTGCTTTGATAGATTCCTCGTCGCCATTCATCCAGATCGTAACGCTCACACCCTGTGATCGCTTCTTCCCTGCCGCGGGTTCGGTCCTTCACGCCAAAGACGATTAAGCCACCGTAGGCATTGGCAAAACAGACGGTGTACTCGACGGCCGCGGTCATACTCTTCTTGGGTCCTTCCCACGGCTTGAAATCCAGAACATCGGATTCCAGGTCGTCGGCCACATGCTCGTTGAGCTGATCAAGTAGATTTAAGACGTCATCGCGGGACGGGATTTTCTTAGCCGTAATGATCTCCCTCTGCGAGATGTTTCATCGTACGCGCTTAAGCATAGCCGACCAGTAATATAGATCGATATTACCTTATATTACCCTCACCGGCTCGTGTATTGAATCCAGCATATTGCCTGTCTTTTTTACCGATCTCCCTTCTTAACCTTAATCGCCCCTTCCCCCTCGCAGTATGCCCTCAAGTCGCACTCGCGGCAAACCTTCGGTTCCGGCGGTTTGGTAAGCGAGAAGTCTTCTGCCAGGATCTTCGCCACCACCCGGTCGAAGTGCGCACCCGCCCCGGCAACTTCGTCCGGCTTGTACGGGAAAACCATGAGCGCATCCTCCCTTCTTGGCTCACCGGTCCAGTATAGCATCAACTGTTCAGGGCTTTTGCCGTAGCGCTCCTCCAGGATGTGGGCGTAGATACATAACTGCTTGTGGTACGTGTTGAGCCTTTCCGTATCGTCGGACGGTCGTGGCTGGGACTTGAAGTCGAGCAGCTTGAGCTTTCCATCCTCTCCCAGAAGAAGATCCACTCTTCCTGTCAGGATGTAGCTCTCCTTTTCCACAGAGACGTCAACCTCTGTTTCGACGATCTCATCGAAGCCCTCCTTGTTCTGGTGATAATAGTTAAGAGCCTGGATAAGGGCCGTTTCTCGCTGTTTGGGGCCGATTGGGCGTAGGCCGCGGTTGATAAGACAGCGGTAGTTGAAGTCAAAGAAGGCCTTGATTTGGGATTCATCAATATCTTCGGCCTTTCCGGCAAGGACGCGTCGGTGGATATCTTCGATGGTCTGATGGACCAGTGCACCGAAGAAATACTCAGCAAAACGTGCTGGTGTAAACTCATACGCACGGAAGAACTGGTACTGTCGCGGGCAGGTTTCGTACACCTTCACGTCGCTGGTGAAGCTGAACGTCCTCTTGAGCGTCATTCGTTTGCGGAGCTTGAAGAATAGCGCCTTTAGAAGATCCTGCTCCACATATGGCCACTGGGGAAGGTTCTGCCAGATAGGGTTGAAATACTCCTTGGGTGGAGCGGTGGTTGTCAAGGCTAGGATCTTCTGCGCTCTAGAGAAGGCGACGTAGTGCAACCGCATACGATCGAACCCGGTGATTCGATTCTCTGGCTCAAACGGCGACCGGTGATAGAACGGACCGAGTACGCGGTCGATCTGCTTTGAGGAGGGGAGTTGCTTGTCCAATGAACCGACCACAACCACTGGGAACTCAAGCCCTTTTGCCTGATGGATGGTCATTACTTGTACATGTCCCTTTGGCAGCGGACGATTGGGATCCTCGTATTCGTTAATTCCACCCTCGTACAGCAGGCGAAGGAAACTATTGAAAAATTGGAAGCGTAGAGGTTCCCGATTCCGCGCAGTGATGACGGTATGGTGATAATAAGTCTGGAAGACGTTGAGGAGCTGAGAGAATATCGCGAGATTACGCGCCCGGTTCTCGTTCTTGACGAACGCTGCAAACGGCTCGCAGGCCAAGAACTGATAGAGGTAGTCCGCCAGACGACGGCCTAAGGTCTCGTCTTCTTTCAGCGATTCGATCTCACGTGCGAATGCTTGAATCTTCTTGGCAAGGGGATGGGGATCTGCATACCGGCGGGCAAGTTCTTCAATACATCCGTCCACGTATTCGGCTAATCGTTGCAGGCTTCGGGCTGTTACATCACCGCGAGCTTCTCCGTAGTATCCGAGCAGGATGGCGAAACAACCTATCATCAAGTGGATCTCATCGTTATCGAAGTAAGTTCGGGCACGAGGACAGAACGCGCGAATCCCCTTCTCCGCAAGGGCTTGCAAGTAATGCCCGCTGTGGTTCTGCCGCACACTGTGCAAGAGCAGTGCAACTTGGCTTTCATCCTCAATCACGCGCTCGTGCTTCAGGAAGGAAACAAGATCGGCAAAACGCCGCGCTTCATCGCGTGAGTTCTCTCCCCAGATGGCAAACACCGCCGGGTACTTGGGAAATCTTCCCTCTGGATCAGGCTTAATAGTCTTGTCAAATCGGTACGGAGAATCACCATCAGGATTGCTCCAATCCCACGCTCCCATGAACTTGTTATATGCGGTGATGATGTCGCGATGTGAGCGGTAGTTGGTGGAAAGAGAAGGCGCAATGTAGCAATGAGAAAAGTGGTGCGGAAACTCCAGGATGTTCCGCACGGTAGCCCCCCGGAACCGATATAGCGCTTGATCCTCGTCTCCCACCACGCAGATGTTACCCCCTTCTCCAACAAGACTCAGATAAAGCTGCTCCTGAACGTAGTTGGAATCCTGATACTCATCGATCATGAGGTAGCGAACGCGTTGGCGAATCACTGGCCCTGCCTCTGGATGATCAAGCAGGTTGAGAAAGAGCTTCTGTTGATGCGAAAAATCGATGCGGTTCGTTTCAAAGAGCAGATCACAATACGTAACGTAGGCATGGCCGATTGCACTGACGAAAGGATCTGAAGAGGTGCACAGTTGCTCTGAATCGATAAGCTCTTCAGTGATCTTGTTGATGTAGTCCCTCACCCCTTTGACGGCGGTCCAGTGGGTCGTCCAATGGGCAAGGTAGCGGCTATCTTCTTCCGTACCGATAATTTCCTTAAAGTGCTCGTAGATAAACAGAAGCTGTGTGAGGTCGTCGAGCACTTCATAGTTGCTTCCAAGGGGAGTGTGGTGTCGGTAATGAAGGAGGAATTCATTGGCAATGCTGTGGATCGTTCCCACCAAGATATTCGCAAGATCTCCTTCGTAACCCAGCTTCTTGGCAGCGAGAGAAAGCCGGTTGCGAAGTTCGAATGCCGCTTTCTCCGTGAACGTGCAGAGAAGAATCTCTGAAGGCTCAGCAAGCTTCTGTAGGAGCAGGTTTAGCGTACGAAGGATCAGGACGCGAGTTTTCCCCGATCCAGGCCCCGCGATGACGAGCATTGGACCTTTCGTATGGCTGATAACATCTTTTTGAGAACCGTTGAGCGAGGGGAATTCCCGCAGAATAGGCTCTGCGATGCCCATCACAGCAAGCCTTCCTTGCGAAAGCTAAATACGTTGTCGGAAGAGACGATGAGATGGTCGAGTACTTCGATATTGAGGGTCGTTGCAGCAAGAACGAGGGCTTCAGTGATCAGCTTATCTTGCTTGGAGGGCGTCACATCGTCATTGGGGTGGTTGTGAGCGAAGACAAGGGCCGCTGCGCCTCTGCGGAGAGCTGCTTCCATGACCTTGCGTGGATAGACGGTCGCGCGGTCGATCGTCCCTGTTTCGAGCCTCTCTATTCCATCTCTCAGTAGACGTGCAGCTGAGTCGAGATAAGCGACCTCGAAGACCTCGTTACGTAGATCACCGAGGCGCATTCTCCAGAACTCATACAGAACCTTGGGATCAGACATTGGCTGACCGCCCTCTCCTTTCTGTTGAAGGTAGAGACTTGCTGCCTCACGGATGATACGTAGCGCTACAGGGGTAACTTCACCGATTCCCTTGACCTCCCGGAGTTCATCGAGTGGCGCGTCTAGTATTCCACGCAGGTTCCCAAACCTTTGAAGGAGCTCCTTTGCGGGTTCCTTGACGTCCCCTCTTGGAACCGCCAGGGTGAGAAGCAGTTCAATAACCTCATGGTTTGCAAACCCAGCAAAACCCGTCTTCAGGAATCTCTCCCGAAGTCGCTTTCGGTGCCCAAGATAGTGCGGAACGTTGGTGTTCAAGCGTACCTGCCTAAGTCCACTCGGTTCAAAGCACCCCTTCGCATTCATAAAGAACGACATAGTCTAATTCATTGCGTTTCCCTGATCAACACTATCTTTACGGTGGACGCAAGAACAACCCTTTCAGATCAGGAAACTCGCAGTCACGCATTCCGGGGAACCCCGGGGACGCTACCTTGATTCCTCAAGGAGCAGCCTAACACTTACGGCGCAATCACGGATTGCGCTAGATCTTGGGGTTCGGGGTCTACGATTGCATTCTTTAGTGACCCGGGAACGCATGCCACAATCCTTTACGGACTGAGTTGATGTGCTCGCAGCGATAGCCCTCGGTCTGACGATCGACGAGCTGTGCGCCATCTACCGCATCCAGTTTCCCGTCTTGCGCCAGAACGAGAACGACACGTGGTATGACCGAAACGACCGTATCGTCTTCACTTGTAGTAAGGGGCTGCCCGGCATCGGGTTCTCCCGGCCGGAGTGAAACGAAATCAAGGACATGACGCCCGGGACTATGGAGAGGTGGGTGGGTGGACCGACGACATCATGCTGGACTATCGCAAAGCTCATGCCGGGATCCGTCTTGAAGACGGGACGGTGCTGGATTGCCCGTGTCCGGACTACCCGAAGCCTATCCCCGGCCCCCTTGAGCGCCTGATCACCTACGAGGCCCGCTGCGATCGCGAAGCCGACTATCGCACTGCCTGGGCGGAGTTTGAACAGAGGGGAGTGTAGATGCGGTGCGTGTTCGATGCTGCAATACTGGACGCTGTGCGTCCAGTTGTGCTATTCTCAACACATCATGAAGAGACGACCGATGAGCTTGAGTAATTGGGTGGATGAGATTCAACGCGTGGGCCGCTATACGTTCACGCGCAAGGAAGCAACACGAGAACTGAACCTGTGTACAAATGCGCTAGACAAGTCCCTGCAACGGGCAACATGTCAGGGAAGGATCCTGCGTTTACGAAGAGAGTTTTACGTGATCGTTCCTCTGGAATATACCGTCGCAGGCACCGTCCCCACAGAATGGTTCATTGATGATCTCATGAGATTCATCGGCAAGCCGTACTACGTGGGCTGCCTCTCTGCGGCGGCCTTGCACGGGGCCGCACATCAGCGTGCTCAGGAAATGCAGGTTGTTGTTCCAGAGCACGTGCGTAGCGTCGAGACACGTGCAGTGCGTGTTCGGTTCCTTCAGTTTGCGGGCATGTCACAGGCATTGACGGAAAGCAGGCGCACCCACACAGGGGACATTCCCATTTCCACGCCGGAGTGGACAGCGATTGATCTGATCCGTTTCCAGAAGCACTACGGGAGCATGGACGCTGCAGCTACTGTCCTGACCGAGCTAGCGGAGGCGCTGGATGCAAATAAGCTTGCGGCAGCGGCTGACCACGAGCGTACGAGCGCGTACCTGCAGCGCCTCGGATGGTTGCTTGACTTCCTTGGACAGGAGAGGCTGACACGGTCTCTCCACGCTGTCGTGGTCGAGCAAAGTCCATCGTACACACCCTTGAATGCCTCGCTGGCAAAGCGTACCGGACGCCGGGATTCTCGCTGGCGCATCGTAATCAACGAGGAACCGGAGGCCGACCTGTGATCCCACGTGCCGACATCACGGAATGGCGCTCTGCCGGGCACCCATGGCAGACCGATATCATGGTCGAGCAAGACCTGATCATCAGCGTCATGCTTGTGACCCTGTTTCGCGATAAAACCATCGCCAACAGCCTGTTCTTCCGGGGTGGTACGGCGCTGCATAAGCTGTATCTCGATCATCCCCTGCGCTATTCGGAAGACATCGATCTGGTGCAGCCAGAGGCGGCTCCGATCGGGCCGCAGTTCGATCAGATCAGGGAAGTCCTACGGGATCGCTTTGGTAAGCCTCAACGCAAGATCGGTCCGGACGCCGCTACCCTAACCTACAGACTGGACTCGGAGGATTCCCCGCCGCTGCCGTTGCGCATCAAAGTGGAGATCAACACGCGGGAGCACATGCAGGTCCTGCCTGTCGAGAACAAACAGCTGGATGTTCAGTCTCGCTGGTTCAAGGGCCGAGTAGACGTCCCGATCTATCACCTAGATGAACTACTCGCCACGAAGCTGCGGGCTTTGTATCAACGGAGAAAGGGCCGCGATCTCTTCGATCTTGCCTTGGCCCTTCGCAGCTTGCCCGTGGATGCTGCCCGGTTGTGCAGGGTGTTTCAGCACTACATGAAAGCCGAGGGTCATCGCATCACGGCTGCAGACTTCCGAACCAACGTGACAGCGAAGCTGAACCATCCCGGATTCATCGGAGACTGCGGCCCACTCGTTCGCCCAGGAAGTGCGTCCGACCCTCGCAAGGACTTCGAACTCATCGACCGTACTCTCCTCACACTTCTCGACGCCGCCGGGGCTGAGATTAACCAAGGTGAGGAGGGGACGAGATGATCCCCTCCGTCATTGCGAGCCAAGTCGAGCGAGGCATCAAGGACTTCCTTAAAACTACGTTTCCTCCCTCGGCCCCATTCTTCAAAGGGATCCTCGATCGCCTAATTCGAAGAACGCGATAGCCTGTTCAAGTGTCAAAAACGGTATCAAGAACGGGGTCAAACCTTCATTCTTAGCATTGATTGGGGTCTACCATTGGATTTTGCAGTGACCAGGGACGCATGCCAGAATCCTTTGCGGACTGAGTTGATGTGCTCGTAGCGAGCTCGAGTGATTGGACGTAGGCTGTCCTCTCTGCTTCCTGGCTAGGCTCCTCGGTTTGTCTAGCTTGGACATCCGATCCATACTGGGGCTGGAAGGGATTATCATGGGTAAGTCAGTAGCCGTCTACTACAGCTCATCGGCGGAATCTGGAAACACGGCAAGGCTTCTTGCATCATTCATGCGTGGGATCGAACGAGGTGGAGATACAACCGAGACGTTCGCGGTCAAGGACCTGAATATCTCGCCCTGTACAGGCGCGCTTCACTGCTGGTTCAAGGTCCCGGGCCAGTGCTACATCCAGGACGACATGCAGGACCTCTATTCGTCTCTACGGGAGGCGGAGACGCTGATTCTCGCTACGCCGGTCTATATCCCGTTGCCCGGGGAGATGCAGAATCTCCTCAACCGGCTCTGTCCGCTGATGGAGCCGATCCTCGAGACGCGCGATGGAAGAACGCGCGCCAAGATGCGCGACGATGTGGCAATCTCTCGGATCGCGTTGGTCTCCACGAGCGGGTGGTGGGAGATCGGCAACTTCGACACGGTTGTTCGAATCGCATGTGAGCTCGCGGAGGATGCAAGCGTCCCCTTTGTGGGCTCCGTTCTCAGACCTCATGCATCGGTGATGTGGCAGCAAGAAGAGAAGGCCCGGGAGATCCTGGACGCAGCGGAAAAAGCAGGGTACCAACTCGCCACGACGGGCACTATGTCGTCAGACACACTTGCAGTCATATCTCAGCCCCTGACGTCCGAAGAAGAATATCGCCGCGGCTTCAATGAGAACTACCTGAGGGTGAAGGGCAAAGGACACTAGGAATGCGTGCTCTTGGAAAATCCGAGGGCACAAACCCTATTTCGAAACCGTTATCCAAATTTCGCATGAAATTCACGGACCGCATCCATCGCTAATCACCGCCAGCCGTGGAACGGCGATACAATTCAAACGGAGTGTGATCGATGGCCTGCACGATCTTCCACGATGCGTTCGAGGTACGTGTGTACCGCGTGCTTATCGATCCGTTGATCTGGCCTTTGCGGCTGAGGATCGTTCGGCTCTGTCGCGAGCTTAACGTGCGCGAGGTTCTCGATATTGCCTCGGCGACCGGCGCGCAGTGCCGGATGCTTGCGCGAGCAGGGATGAAGGCCACGGGAGTCGAGCTATCCGAGGTGATGGTCGCTGCGGCCCGACGGCGCAACGGGCGTAATACACATTACATTCACGGCTCGGCGTACGATCTGCCCTTCGACGATGGGTCGTTCGACGCATGCCTTTTTCTGTTCGCGCTTCACGAACATACCGAGAAGGAGCGAGAAACGATGCTTAAAGAGGCGCTACGCGTTCTTCGGCCTGATGGGTACCTCATCATCGCCGACTACAACCGACCTGGGTGCGCGAGCCTCCATGTTGCCTGGCAGGCGATCCGGTTGATCGAGGCGCTCGCGGGGGGCGAACATCATGCAGGGTTTAAGGACTTCGTGTCACGTGGCGGCCTGGCTGGCCTCCTCGCGCGCCACGCGCTTGTGCCCACGCACCAGAGTCACTCGCACTCTGGCGCGGTTGGGATCGCCGTCATGCAGCGATGAGTAAAGAACCCCACAGCAAGCTTAAGGGCTAAGCGGGGTTGGTCCTCATGCTCAAGTTTGATGTAGCGCTGTGTCACGCCAGGGATAAGGTCGTACGCTCGGAGGAAACGTCGGGCACAAGACCCGACGCTACGGCCTTCTTTCGTAGTTGAGAGGTTTGCTCCTGACAGAGTCAATGTAGCTCATACGATCAACAACCAAATTCGCCGCAGGCGAATCTCCGCTTTCCTCCCAGAAGTAAGCACGCGAGGGCTTCCGCGGAGGGGTAGCCTTTGATTGGATGTCCCCGCGACGCGATCATCTTCTCACGAAGACCTTGCCCTGGATGATCTTGTTGGCTGGCTTGCCGTGGATCATCGCTTCTCTGGCAAACTCCTCTTTGCAGTGAGGACACCTGAGCTCCCCGTGCGTGTGGTCTTCGACAATCCTGTCCTTGTAGCACTTAACGAGGTGACCCGGCCCTTCCTTGTGGTACTTGTACAAAAGCTGGCGGCAGTTTGCACAGTAAACCTTTATTGTATGAGCTTTCCTCATGTGTCTTATAGGTACGTGGTGCGAATGCTCTGCGCTACCGGGGTCAGTGCGTCATCTCCTTAATTGCAGTGAGGCACATCCGTCCAAGATCGCGCGCTTGGTAGGTCTTCGCTACGGCCGTGGTGGGGCGAGAAGTGGGACCGGAGTCAATGGATGCCTGATACGATAGGGCCTCGCAGGTGTCCAAGATGGATCCCAATCAGGGGTTACACTGCTATTGGTAAGGTTCGTCTTGTAGCTTGCGTCCGAATTCATGACGTAGATCTCGGCGTTTCCATCGCGATAGGTGTAAAACGCGATCTTCGCCCCATCGGGCGACCAAGCCGGCT
>JAGLXM010000184.1 GCA_023132915.1 Candidatus Bipolaricaulota bacterium | reverse complement strand
CCTTCCAGGAAAGCTTAAGCAGTGGGAGTATAGATCACACCTTCACCGTCTCTTCTGCAGACAGTATCTGGATGAGCCTGAAGCTTGACATCGACGGGGATGGAGACCTGGAGGAGGTGCCAAGCTTCATCTACCTGCGCTACCGCATGGTCCACCCGTTGACCGCCCCGTTCGTGGTGGGGCTACAAAGTGGGAGTAGTGGGCCGCTTGTACCGAGCATGAACTTCAGGGTCGGGCAAGCCTCCAAGTACAATGAGCCTTGCTTTCTTGGCCTAAGTTGCAGGTTCATCTGGTGGATGACCGATATCACCACCCTGGAAGGCCACTGAAGAGTAAAGAACCCCGCAGCTTGCTGCGGGGTTCTTTACCGACGGGGGCCAAGTGTTCGGGTGGTGGCCGGAACGTGGAATTACCAGTTTTTTACTCTTGAGTCAGTAGTAAGGCTTGATTCTCGAACGTGTTCGTTGGCTGTTTCGAGGTGACGAACAGCGCTTTGCTCACTAATGGTTGGCAATACCTCTCAGGTCTTTGAGAAGGCAGCCGCGGTAAGGAGAGGTGGACGAATCGTCGGAACTTACAAGATTGAGTTGGCCGTTCGGATCAGCTCCTGGAGGCACGTGATGAGCTTGGCGATGTGGATTCCGTCGATCAGGGCATGATGTGCCTGTACATTCAACGGCATGAGTAGCCGGTTGTCTCTCTCTTCGAAACGCCCCCATGCAAGGCGGGGTACGGAGTCCATCGGATCAAGAGCTAGTGGATGGAACATGCCAGAGAAGGAGAACCAAGGGAGTGCGGTGCAGTAGATCAGATCGTCACGGGGCGGTCCCTCTCTGAACGACTTGGGCACCAGCGACTCAGCCGTGCGGGCGCGCTCCATTGCCTGCGCTGCCTCGTCAGCGAAGCGATCGAAGTCCTTGACATAGTTGAGGAAGCTAAACCGGAAGACATCCCCCTCGCACAGGATCGTCACGCCAGGATGGACGGACTCGTGTTCGATAGGCACGTCTTCGCGAATCCGTTGGCGGAACTGGGGAACGGAATTGACAGCCCGCGCAAGCACATAGATAAGTCCGATCGTGAACGAGACATCCCGCTCCTTGAGGGTCTTGCGTAGCGGCGCAACGTCGACGGAACTGGTAATGCTGAAGAACGGAAGACCATACCCGCAGAAAAACTCGTAGTGTTCGCGTCTCGCCCAGTGATCAAGGTCGATGCGTCTGAAGCGCTCTCCCATGATGCCCACCTTCGAGCAACAGCTTCACGAATTTGCCTGGATTCGACTCCAGTCTAGCAATCCTCGCGGTTCAGATCAATTCCGGAACGAAGGCTACAGGTCCCGCGTTGGAGTTCGATGACCAACACAGAGCGGAGCTTCATATCCGAGTGCTGTGGGCTTCCACGGCTAGAGAGCGGGGCGGAAGCATTTCGGTGGGAGCTTGGAAGCCGAGATTGGGATTGCATTGCGCGACCGCTATGGAGCTTGGGGGACTGATTGTAGAACGCGTTCGCTAGATGTCTCGTTAAGTATCGTGCGTACATCAACTGCACATCAAATAGCCTGTCAAGAGCTGCTCTGGCAGAGAGAACCCGATCCCACTCCCCTAAGCGTAGGTCAGTCGGCCCCTTGGTTCAGGTATGGATCTACCCAATTCGTTTGCAGTATCGATCCATTCCTGAATTATCTGCTCGGCATTCGAAAGGGCCTCTTGATAACTACTGCCGTCAGCCATGCAACCTGGAAGTTCTGGGACCTCAGCAACGAACGCATTGTCCTCTGCGCTCCAGAAGATGATGATTTCGTACTTTGTATCCATGATCAATCCTCCAAGGTCAGATTGTACTTCAGGATCACTCCACGCACCTGCTTCACCTGGTAAGGTTTGCCCTTGCAGTTCTTCGGCTGTAGATTGAGGATCTCTTCTACGTGGCTCCTCGTGAAGATGTGATGGTCGCCCTTGATGCGTTCCTCGAATCCGAGCCTCTCTTAAGAAGGCTACACAACCCGGTAAATGGGGCATTCGCGTCCGAGCGCCGAAGTATGATATGCTCGTACAGCTTTTCGTGCTCACCTATGCATGGAGTGTATCATCAACGACGGCGGCTTGTCCATTCGCCTTCGACCTTGGCCTTTGCGTCCCTCTCTCAGGTGTGAATGACAATAGGATGAAGTCTGTGCTTATCTAGCATTGCAGCTTGTCTGTCTGTCGTGTTCACAGGGCCAGGTAGTACAACATCGACTAACCGAAGCGCGTCCGGGAGTTGGCATTCTTTTCCGCGAAGTCCTTGAATCTCTGCGGGTTCCATTCCGCACCGCCGCTTAGAACCTGATTGAAGCAAGCTAGCCAATCCCATCATCCGATCGACGCTATGCTTGGCCGGGAGCCCAACGTAGTCTCACTATCGAGAGGGGTTGCCGCAGCACCATCACTTCATTGCTTGATTCGAACTGATTCCAAGAACCGGGTAATCTCTCCATTCCATGATCGTCGCATACCGGGGAGAGATTGCTGCACTGGGCACGGCCGTTCTCTGGACGATGACGTATCTGCAGTTCACGGTGGCTGTACGCCGTATCGGTGCGTCGCTACTCAATCGAACTCGGCTTACGGTGGCGCTCGGGTTCCTGATTCTTGCGCATCTGATTGTGCATGGAACCCCGTTCCCCCTTGATGCCGAGGCGGCGCGCTGGGGATGGCTAGTCCTGAGCGGGGTCATTGGGTTCGCTATCTCCGATGCCCTCCTCTTTCGTGCCCTATTGCATCTCGGTGCACATCGCACATCGCTCTTGATGGCGTTGATCCCGGTGACCAGTGCGCTTCTTGCCTGGGTAGCACTTGGCGAACAGTTGACAGCAATTCAGGCCGCTGCGGCGCTCGTCACAGTCGGCGGGATAGCTTCAGTTGTCAGCGCGCGAGCGTCGGACCGAGAGGCAGCAAGCAGCGATCGCCGGACCTCGTTTGGCATCCTGTGCGCGCTCGGTGCAGTGGTGGCGCAATCGTTGCGTTACATCCTGTCCAAACAGGGGATGAGTGGAGGATTCCCGATCTTGTCGACGAACGTGATGCAGATCCTTGCCGCCACGGTGGCGGTGTGGGTAATGGCGGCCTTTCGTGGGACGATCCGTGGGAGCCTGGCGCCTCTGCGCGACCGTACTGCGATCCTGTCGACGATTGGCGGGGCGTTCACGGGGCCGTTTCTTGGGGTCAGCTTCTCGCTCGTGGCACTCTACGCGGCTCCGGTCGGCATCGCATCCACGCTGATGGCCCTAACGCCCGTCTTCCTGCTTCCCATCTCTCGGTTTGCTTTCAAGGAACGTATCACGTTGCGAGCGGCAATCGGAACCGCCCTCGCTGTGGGAGGCGTCGCGATTCTCTTCCTCGTTAAGGGTTCATGACAAGACTGCAGTGGGTAGTGTGCCTCGTCACCTGAGGTGAACCATCTCGGATCCGAGCCAACACATCCGTCGAATTCGGTGGCCCGATTTCCTGCAGGTCACAGGGGACTGAATGTAGAACGAGTTCGTTCGCCGTTCCGTGGTGACGTGTGACCAAAAGACGCTGCCATAGGGTTCGTGCTGGTCTGGTGGCACAGCCGTGGGACTATCAATGGTCAAGCGCACGGTGGTCGATGGGACTCATGGAGAAAGATCCTCTTGTGCACAGTCTGGGCCCACTTGCGGAAATCGATGACTGGAAAGCGTTCCTTTCCTCCCAACCCGATGGGATCGAGGAACTACGGCTCCATACCCGCACCGGCCGGCCGTTGGGAGGTGAGTCGTTCGTGAATCTAGCTGAGGCGCTAACAGGTCGCTTCCTCCGCAAGCGAAAGCCAGGCCCCAAGACTCGGAGATAAGGTATGTGTCCCTCGAATTCTAGGAAAACAATTGTCAGTTGCTCACGTAGCAGTCTTTGTTAGGCGTCGAAAATGTGCCCACCATCGTGTCGAACAGATGAAGGATTTCGGCTGGGTCGAAGATCGTGATCGCACCGGGTGAATAGCAGTCCGGATTACCGGAGTGGACAAACAAGGCGATTTCGTAGCGAGTGCCTCCACAGGCTGTGCAATAGCTGAGCTTCTCATACCGATTTCCTACAGCTCCTTCCCAGTAGTAATACCTGGCAAAACGGATGCGCCCTACCTCACGCAGCCCATCCAGTCTACGCTCATGTGCGCGTGCAAGACAGGACGCATTTTGCTGTGAAAGAGCCATTGGATACTCGGTTATTCCAATCGTTACGGAAAAATCGAGCAGGTTCGTCTCGGCACCGGTCCTATCGATCGACGGATCGAAGGTAGGAACGAACGTGGCCACGGCTCCTAATGTTACATGCTCGTAGGCATGCTCCGTTGTAGTGAAATCATGCGGGTACTTGATCTGAAAACCATGTCCCTCACTCTCGTAGGTATTCCAACCGGTGGTATCGACCCACCCTGAAGGAGGTATAGGGGCCGGCACTTCGAACTGCGAATAGAGCGAAGGCGAAGCCTGACTCAATGGGCTTGCTGTACCAATAACAAGTACAGCGAAAAGCGCAACGACCATCGTTCTCCAATCCATCTGCATGATACACTCCTCTTTGCATAGTCCTTTCGTAACGATCGTCTTTTCTGCAAGTTGCGACCTGAAGCAGGACATGCCCGTCTCGCCTTCACTTTAGCATGATGACTAGTTGGTTCTAAACCATGCGGTTCGACGGATGGGTGCTGGTTGGGCGCAGTAGGGAAGGGACAGCTGGGGAGTAACCGCGTTGGTCTACTTTCGAAATCCTTATCTGCGTGCCAATGGGAAGGACTTACTCTTCCTTTAGGGTTGGGTTGAGGATAAGGTCGACGAGCTGGGCGAGCAGCTCCTCAGGCCATGTGGAGAGATCCCAGGGAAGCTGCAGCAACAACGCTTCCTTAAAGTCAAGCTCCGAAGCGACTTCCTCTGCCAGCACCTCTCCCTGAAAGACAAACGTGCCTGTCCCTTCGATCTGCATCGTTAACGGGTCCTCAGGGGGGACGAACGTACCGCTCCCCGTCCCCTCGGCGTCGCCGCGCACGTATACAAGCCGATCTGGAAGTTCAAACACGAGGAAGAAGAGCCCGGTGCCGGATCCGAGAGAGAGCGTCGTCAGATCGGTCTCGGAGCTGATGGCCGTCGTGCCGCCGCGGATGAAGATCGGGACTCCACCTTCTGTAGTTCCCGAAGCCTTAACAAGGGTCCATGCCGTTGTGGCAAGCGTCTTCGTATTGCTGATCCCGGAGCCGAATGATGCGCCGGTGGCCGAGAAGCTGACGATCTCGCCGCTTAACTCGATACTCCCGGTCAACGTGAGATCCCCACTGAATTTCAGAATGGCCTCCGTTTCGTAGAACCAGAGGACGGTTGTGGCCGTCAAACTCCCCTCGGCGTTGATTGTCCCTTGTGAAAGAACAGGGAGACTGAGGAGAAGTATGAACAGCATCGCGATGACAATCTTCTGCATAACGACACCTCCCAAGTTATAGTAATATTGCCGTCCCACGACACATCATAACGCATCTTCGGCGGAAGTGGTAGAAGATAGAACTCGCGCGTAAATCTCCTTCTTAACCTTATTACAGGCGTTGAGGGAGATCGACACATGCGCAACGAGAGGATTCACGAAGCGGTGATGGAGCACGGCTATACATTGACGGCACTCCAGAAGTACCTGGGGCTACGCCTTTCTACCCTGAGTCGTATCGCAAAACGCATCGGGGAGGAAAAGAACGCAAGAAACAAGGTCTGACTTCTTTCAATGCCTTCGGATTCGAACAACGCTGCAGTGTGCCTTGTGTCGCCACCCTTCTCAGCTGTTCTCTAGGTGAGAATGAATGATAAACCCCTCGCAAGGATTGCCGCGGTTCCGGTCAACATGAGAAGGGTCCATAAAGCGATGGCAACAACGGAAAGGCCCCTTAGAGAGACTCTCATACCTCGGGGCGCTGATCGCGTTTCAAGCCGTGCGGCGATCCAGCGGAGAAGCGCAAACATGGCCAAGTACGGGATCGCATAGATAGCGCATGCAAGAACAAATGCAATCCACTGATTTGCTCTCATCCCATAGGTCATGACTCCAAAGAAAGACCAGATCGCACGGAACGCTGTCCACGGCGGGGCCGCATACCACAAGTCTGCTCCCCACTTAAGCCCATATGCAAGCGCGGGAAGGGGCCAAGCCCCAGCTATGCCGATCCCTGCAAGAACAATACCGATGAGGGCAACGAACCATGCGGAGCGCCTTTGCTTTACCACTAAAATTCCGCAGGCCGTGACTACCAGAAATAACAACAGCGTAAGGCTATCGCCAAGAAGTTTCATACAATAAGTATATATGCATGGCAAATTACGGGCAAGACTACTTGGACAAGCAAACACTGGTGTTTCACGCTAGGCAAAGCTGGCTCGGCACATTCGCCGATCCCTAGATCAACGGCTACTCTTAGGAGTGAGCCTCATGAGTATGCACTTGACTCCTCTACTACTTATGCGTATACATGGTAACGTATTTCACTGCAGCAGATATGCGCTGGAGGGATGACATTGAGTTCGAAAGCTGTTGTTGGCGCATGCGTTGGAATCGCCATAGTTGTTCCGTTGGTGCTTGGGTTAAAAGGGCGTGTTGCAAGAGCACTGGTTATAATTGGGGCTCCTATCCTCACACTTGCAATCGCCCTCCCGTTGGGGATAACACCGATGGATAATCCGTTGGCCTTCATCCTCATGTTCGGGGGGACCGCCCTATCCTTAGGAATAGCCGTGCGCATTTGGAAATGGAATGCACGCAGGAGGTTGCTAGTAGAAGAGCAGTCAACGAGTTCTGAACCTACGGGCATATTCTATGAGCAGAAAAGGAACGAAGAGAGCTTTCCGCAGTTATCTTCAAGAGAATCAGCAAAGCTAGAGGAAGCTGTTAATGGTTCTGGGAACAGTGCTTTAGCAACAAGAAAGTCAACAAGTACGGGCAAGATCGTACGTACTTTTGGCGGGTTCATCCTTCTAGTTGGAGTATTTCTGTTCTTCGGTATGTCATTCCTTGGGAGTGCATGGGAAATGGCAAAGATGCTGTGGTTCCAGGTTCCATGGGTGGCGATACCGATACTTGCTTATCCGAGCTTTGACATTCTTCCGATGATTACAGCAGGAATCTATTCCGCTCCTTTTTTCGCAGTCGCGTATATTCTAAACTGGGTTTCTCGGCGTCGTAGTAGCGTGGGTTCCTCAGTCGCAGCTGCGATTATCTCTATGTACGCAATCTCGGCTCTGATCGCGGGGCTGATTAGCTTCTTTCGATCTCCGTAGAAACGATGCTCGCACGCTGGATCAGGACTGCGGAATCCTGGGAGTTACTGGAGGGGATTGGGACCGAGAAAGACATCGCAAACTGCAAGAGTTTCCTGGGTACGATCAGATACGCATTGCAGAGATTCTGACAGACCAAGTGCAGACGTGCCGAAAGCTCGCAAGAAAAGACTTGCCCCTATTTTCTCATGCTATCATCAGAGTGGCGAGTCCTACTGGTCTCCGGAAGAGGAGGTGACTTGACATTGATACAATATCTGATCGCAGCCTTGTATGAGCCATGTTTCCGTCGTGGTCAATCTGCATCAACAGGGGGCGGTCCCATTTCTCCCTACA
This sequence comes from Candidatus Bipolaricaulota bacterium, assembly GCA_023132915.1. Classification (GTDB taxonomy): domain Bacteria; phylum Bipolaricaulota; class Bipolaricaulia; order UBA7950; family UBA9294; genus UBA9294. The sequence continues at coordinate 18,414 of JAGLXM010000184.1, read as the reverse complement.
AAACCCGATGCTACGCCCCACAGTCTGATCTGCGTGTTTGCCTACGGTGCATGCCGTAGCTACTGTTTAGTGGCATCCTACTCAAGGGGGTCCAGCGTCACATGTTAACTGAGATACAGACCTGCTACATCAGTTGGAACGTTTGTGCTCCAGTCAACCTGGGGCGATCCGAGTACCCTTGTGAGCCTCCTCTCCTTTTTTGGCACGGTATCTGTATCATTGCTCTTGGTGTTCTTGATGCGGAAGACGAACCACTTGCAGCAGGAGTTCCGCGATTGGCAGCAGGAGCAGATCAGCCCGAACCTGCAGACCGGTACATTCAGCCTGCTGCGCTTCATGGATGGGCCTACACTGCGGTTGCAGGGTGTCTTGATGAATCCGGGTTCTACGAGCATCCATTTGACACACGGGATCATGCGTTTTGAGGACAAACCAAAGCTGGATTGCCCTGTGGTCTTCCATGACAAGCAGCCGGAGGAAAGAACCATTCCCGGGTACGGATACCTTTGGCTCGGCAGTGACTTCTACATCCAGCATGTCAGCATCCGCGATGAGAACTACTGGCCAAGCAGCATCAGGCACAAATGGGGTCAGACCTTGTTTCTTGCATAGCAACCTGCTATGCTGCTACTATGACACGGCCACTCCGAATCGAGCTTGAAGGCGCGGTGTATCCCCCACAGCACGAGGGAACGCTAAGCAGGCGATTTTTCGGAATGTCGATAACCGAATACACTTTCTTGACGTTCGGGGAGGACGCGACTCACCACCGCGCTCTGTCGCGCATCTGATACAGCTACTGGTTCTCCGGCAGGCAGTTACGGTGTGACAGGCGTGAGCGTAAAGACGCGGGAGAGTCGTGCTGCACTTTTGACATCGCCACGATGCAGGGCCTCGCGAACGCCGTCGAGCTTGTACGCATCCTCCAATGACAGGTACGGTGACCAGCCTTCGTCGGTTTCGACGAGCTCGACGTCAACCTCTGCCACGTATTTTCCCTCGTGGACCAGTTTTGTGTGATGCCTCTTCTTCATTTACGCCTCCTCAAGAAATCAGTTGTCCATTGGTCGGGATCCGGCCTGTAACTCGTAACAACGACCGCAGGGGAGATTGCATCCTTTGGAATTCCCCAAACAACATGTATCGGCCTACCATCTCGATCCCTTTGTAACACCAACACGCAAGGGCCTTTTGGATACTCCGAATAATCTTCCACCAGCACGGCATCCTTTACGCCGGCCACTATGTCTTTCGCGAATATGTCGTCTTCTGCCAGCTCATCGTAACCGTGATCTGATATCTTGATTTCCTGATTCTCGACGAGCTGTTTGATCCGCTCAAGTGTCTTGCTCATAGAAGCATTCTACCCTCTCTATTCCTTCCTAACAACGAGATTTGTGCCAGGTAGCAAATAGGGTGACCTTTGCCGGGGGGCGGTGGGAATGGGTGCGATTGAAAAGCAACACCCCGTAAAGCGCTAAGCCTGGGGAAGCTAATCGGATAGGATCACCTTGGTGAAAAAAGGGGATCAAAGCGAAAAAGAAGGGGGAGAGATGGTTCCTCCAGTTTCAGCTTCAGGATCTGTGGAGCCGACGTGACTGTAGATAGAACTTTTTGTTCTCACATGCTCGTGGGTCTGAAACTCCCTTTGGAAGATGACTCCATAGACTTTTTCAATGCTGGGCCATCACTGTTTGAAGAGAGCCTGGGTGAACGAAGGTAGAACTTGCAATGAAATCATCTTCCTAAAGGCATTACAAGACTTGAGGAAGACAGCCTGGGGGACTGAATGTAGGACGCGTGCGTTAACGGTTTCGTGGCGACGGGTGTGTAAGCCTCATGCGTTGGCGACTCCCAGAATCCTGTTTCAACCTAGCATCGAGCAGCTTCAATCTAGAACCCCATGTACAAAGAGACAAGGGGTGCAGTGACCGCTCCCACCGGCACGCCGGTGACAGCTCCCCAGAGCGCTCCAGCCAGGATCCCCATGCCCACCATCGCCAGGCCTTCTACGCCCGAAGATACCCCAATGCGTGCACTAGTTCCCAGCGTGCCTAGTACAGGAAAGCTGACTGCACCAACGAACGCGCAGGCGGCAGCTCCCAGGCCTGCTCCCACTAGTGGGGAAAGCAGAAGTGAGGGTTTGAAGGACAGAATCCGGTTGGCCAGCCAGCGACCCGCCAGAGTACTTGCCACTGTGAACGCCACGGTGCTGGGCACCGCAACGTAGAGCATATCGGCAAGAGAGAGCGTATACGGAGAGTAGCTGACAAAGGAGATCGATCCGTAGATGCCGCTTCCCAACCCAGCAGCTGCTCCGATGAGTGTCAAGATAGTCCGAACTCGGTCTTCTCGGTCTGCATCTACCATGTTCACGTCCGTGTTCGATCCACTTGCTGCTGCTCCGACCAGCGCGACGCATAATGTAAGACTAAACACAGTTCGCAACAACTTCATGATGAGCCTATTATAGATATTCGTACGCGAGCGGTGAAACCGGTGGAGCTTGAGCAACTCGACCCCGCAATCGGTCCGTTTATACAGGCTCAGGTTAAGCCCTTCGAAGGTCTCAACAGAGGTCCCGTGATCAGGAGTCTATGTGACTGTAGGCAGAACTTTCGTTCTATCCGCAGGCTGGTAGTGTGGAGCCTGGGGGACCTAGAACTCGAGTGCTTGCTGTCGCTTGGTGATGTGTATTACATTTGGGCAAACCTCTGGGCTGCTCCGGTCCCTGTGAATGGCAGTGATTTGAGACTTCTTCGCGATGGCGATTCGTGTCCCAAGTCAGGGATGTATCCACAGACCAGCGCGGCTTCCAGCGGCGTCCCATGGGGGCGACCAATTGCCAATTGGTGTGCAGCGCGCTAGAGTGCTTGCAGGAAAGGAGGCGATCATGTGGGCACGAGCTGTCCGGCCTGCTGGCAATCGTTGTTGTATCCTTCGGCTCCTGCACTCTCGCGGCCGATGAGATCTACCCTGTCGAGATTCTGGTTAGCACAACGTCGGACTGGACCGATGTTATCTTCTCTGGAGGTACGCTTATCGTGCACTCGTACGAGATTCTTGAAGGCCGCAACGTCCCCGGCCTTACGGTCTACGCGCTCTCTGCAGTGGCCGTGGGCAAGCAGGGATACGACACGACGCAAGTCGTGATCCGTCTTCAGGCATACCTTGCCAATTTGATGTCGAGCTGGATGCGGATCACGATCAACAAGGGGCACATCGGGGAGACCACAGTTTCTCTGCGGACAGTGGAAAGCGCGGGCTCGGATCTCCTCGCAACTTACACGCACAAGGGGGTGGCTGACGCCAGCGACCCAGCCAATGCCAGAACGTACTCACTTCGCACTTCGGAGATCACATCCCGTGTCGCTCCACAGATCCTGGAGGTTCCTGCGGAGACTTCTCTCGGCGGACAGAAGGTTCTTGCCTTCTACTATCCCTGGTACGGGATTCCGGAGGGCCCAAGCGGCCGGTGGGTGCACTGGAATCCGTATAGGTCCCATCGCGATTCGGCTCATACTCCCCTGGCTGGCTACTATGATTCCCAGGACCCCGAAACCGTTCGTCGTCACATCCACGAAGCGAAAGAGGCAGGAATTGACGGCTTCATCGCCTCGTGGTGGGGCAACGGCACGTTCGAAGACCGAGCCCTGCAGGTTCTGCTCGAGGTGGCCTCGGAAGAGAGCTTCCTCGTCACGGTCTACTACGAGGACGCCAACAGCCCCGCACAGATCGTCTCCGACGTAAACTACATCATCTCTCGCTACGGCTCGAACTTAGCATTCCTCACCGTCGAGGGACTGCCCGTGATCTTCTTCTATGGCAGGGTGACCGAGAAGTTCAGCCTCACGGAATGGGAGAACGTGTTTGCCGAACTCGATAGGCAGGGACGGAGGATCTTCGCCATTGCCGACGGACTTCGAAATGAGTTTCTGTCTGTCTTCCAGGGAATCCACACGTACAACCCGGTGTCGCTGCCCCTCGATTTGGTCGCTGAGCAGTACAAGGCAGGCTCTCTGCTTGCGCGGCTGCAGGGGGCCTTGTTCGCTGCGACCGTTGTCCCTGGCTACGACGAAGCGTACAAGCATGCCTCTAACCTATTCGTGGATCGGGCTGGCGGAGACACATATCACGCGTTCTGGGACATCGCCCGCGCCAGCAAGCCCCAATGGATCCTGGTCACGAGCTTCAACGAATGGCACGAGGGCTCGGAGATCGAGCCGAGCGTTGAGTTCGGGACAACCTATCTCATATTGACTGCAGAGGAAGCAGTGGCCTGGAGGAGCGGGGCAAGTACTGACGCGTCCCCAGCTGATAGAGACGGTGACGGTGTTCCAGATAGCGAGGACTACTGCCCGGATTTCCCTGGCCGGAAGGAAACGAACGGCTGCTGAAGGAGTGACACACTGAAGGCCGGAATTGGTCGCAAGCAACGCTTATGGAGCCTGGGGGACTGAATGTAGAACTCGATCGCTCGCTGTTTCGTGGTGACGGATGGCACATTGTCGCACAAGGTGCCCCGAGGAATCCGGTTCAGGTCACGCATTACGATGTTCTTGGAATGACATCCAATTCACGAAGCTTCGGTAGAAGAATCCGGGGCGTTATGGCTACTGCGGCTCCCGACGGAACCCGTAGACGCGGAGTCTCCTCGTATGGAACTCGCGTGACCGCTCGCTTAGTCACGATCCCCAGTATCGCCCCACTCGAATCCAGAACGGGTCCCCCACTGGCGCCACTGTGCAGCACGTTGTCGACGTGGAAGAAGTCCCCTATATACTCCTGGTTGATCGTCACACCCGCAGAGTGTCCGATCATGCCTGAGCGGATCATCATCAGGCGCTTGCTGATTTCAAGGCTCACCCGCTGCGCCTGCACTTGAATGGAGGAAGCTGGAAGCATCTGATCGAAGGAGAATGGCAGTTCGATATCATCCGGGTATCCAGCCATGAGCACGGATTCGCCCACGATTGGGGCTCGCGTGCTGATAGGAAGGAACTCAACCTCGCGTTGGGCTTCAACCGGTCGGAGCACAGCCAGGTCGACTGTGAGGGGGCCGGTGAGTAGTTTGCCCAGGTCCACCGAGAGTCCGCAGAGGGGAGAACTGTACCTCGAGAATGTACCTGATTTGCGCTTGGCAAGGATGACGAGATTGGGATCATGGACATCTTCAGCCCTGACGGGAAGCCTGGTGGTAACGACGTGAGCCGCCGTCAGAAGGTCTCCCCGAGAGTTCACGGCTACAGCTGTCCCAGAACTGATTAGCTCTGGTTGCCCGACGTTGCTGTCCAAAAGGACGAAGACGAGGTAGGTTGTCTCCTGCAAGAGCTGGCAAAGCGACATCCGTGCCGAGGAGTGTCGGGAGTCAGTCTCATTTGCTTTCATCTTCTCGCCTCTCGTTCTTGGCTTTCCTGCCACTCCTGTTGTCGGCAATCGCTTGCGCCTCGTTGTTCTCTCTTGGTTGCGTCTGCTCTTCTTCGCGGACTCACACTCCTGGCAACGAGAAGTGTTGGATGAGTCTACGCCGGTTCTGATCATCCGAAGCGAGGGCCTCGTATTCCCTCCAGGCTCTTCCTATCACCAGGAATCTCACCTTCGCAGGATCGCACCCGTCGAAGACTTTTAGCAGCTCTTCGCGAATGAACCACACTGGCGAATACACCCAGACACCTTGGAGTGAGTTCGATATCTCGTCTAAGCTCGGAAACTTCCTGGAGACGTCCTTGAGCAAGCTAGGCAGCACTGGCATGCGGTTTGCGTGGGGACTGGGATCCGTTCCGGAGCGGAGGCCCGCGAATAGGCTCAGCAGCTCTTTGATGCGGGACTTCACTTCGACCAAGCACTCTGTCGTATCTGCGAAGTGCATGGCCCAGTCAGGTCCTGGTGCCTCCTCCCCGAGGGGGCGAGGCTCGTAGACGAGATGTACGAGTTCCTTAGCCCGCAAGACGGGATCGAGTTCTGCCAGGTGATCGAAATGCTTTCGCTTGTTGCTCAGTCTCGAGATGTATCGCTTGAGATCGGAACAGGATGCCAGCCTAGCTAGCTTCAAGAGACCGCACAGGAGAATCCGCACTTCCGGGTTCTGATCGGTCCCGACCACCGCTGATGTCTCAACCGTATAGGGCTCACCGAATTCGTAGCGCCATTGCCCGTCAAGCGAACACAAGAAAGCTCGCGAAGCTGCCAAGGGGTTCGGAAGGAGCGCAACTAGCTGCTCGACTTCGCCCCTCGGGAAAGACGTGCTCTCCTGTATTCGCATCATCGCTTCGGCAAGGGACAGCTCCTCGCGCTTCAGCTCTTCGGGTATTTGCATGCAACATCCTACAGGGATTGGGAAGCAGGCGGAAGCGGAGGCATGGAACCTGGCAGGGCACGAGACGATATGCCCGATGTGGACAGCGTTTGCAGGTGTTTTGGAGCCTGGGGGACTGGTAGAGCGCACAGTTAGCTGTTTCGTGGTGATGGGAGTCCGATCTATCGTGAGGGCTCCGCTGAACTGGTGGCGCACGCCCGGATCAGCTTATGGGGAGAAGTGGTCTCGATCAACAATGCGTACCCAGGATGGAGTTCGATCGTACATCTTCCCAGTGTAGCGTAGCTCGGATAACAGGAGAAGCTGTAGAGCGAGTTGCCCGGCACGGAGCTGGCGAAGCGCAGCATCTCGATTCTCGCCAAGCTCCTCCGGCAGAATGCCAGAGTGTCCTACGCTGTCGCGTGCCTTCTTGAGCACTCCAAGATCGAGTCCAATCGCGTCTAGCCCAACGCCTCGGGAGGAGAGAAGCTCCTCCAGCTGCTGCCGTAGCCTGGCCCAGGCGAAGAGCGAGTTCACTCTGCTGCCCCAGAAACCGTCGGGATCATCGCCGCCACTGTCGCGCCACTCCCTGCACGCGGTGAGCAAGGATTGGCGTAGCTGTTCATGCTCATTGGGTAGTGCCGGAGTCTCAAGCCATGCGTTGGCAAGAGACTCCATGGCTTGCATCACGTGGAAAAGCCGAACGTCTAGGTACCCGACCGTCGACATGTTGAGATACGAAAGGACGCGCGTCACAAGTGATTGCTTGTCCTGTGACCAAGACACCCACTCCCCGTATGACGTGGTCAGGAACTCCTCCAGGCAGCTTTCCGGTATCAGCATGCCGGGGCCGAGTTCGTCGCCCTTTGCGACTCTCCAGATCTCGACCTGCTCTCCGGATTCCCACGCCACCATCTGACGATGGGCTGTGACTCCCTCACCGCTTGCCAGAGTCAGGAGCCTAGTAACAGCGTAGGCCCTATCGAAGCATTCTCGTTCAGAGATCCCTTCTGGCAAGGAGGACAAGACCAGAGTCTTCCCCTCGAGTGATCTTCCGATTGCCCTGGAGTCCTGTCGCGTGTACTCGTTCCAGGACTCCGCGCCATGGATGGCTAGCTCGAAGCTGTCGAACACCCCGTGGCAGCCGCTTCCGTAGTACATTCCGGCAAGCGGGTAAGTTGCCGATCGAATCGGTCCGCTTCCGCGGACACCAAGCTCAACTGACTGAAGCGGTAGCAGGACGATATCCGGAGAGGTGGAAGAACACATGAGGTCATCAGCCGAGATCGGTCTGGTATCCTCAAGTGTTCCGCGGAGGCTCCAGGATTGGGTACCGAGAGCTGTAAGTCCGAACGCCTGCGCGTCCTCTGGAGCAAGCTCGATACCGATCTCGAAGTGCCAATGGAGCCTTCGAAGTGAGAACTTGACTGCGAATGCTTGCCTCGCTCCCGCGGGCGCTAGGCTCCCACTTCCTGCAAGGCATAAGATGGTGTTGTTCAGCATGTCTCTTCCCTATCGGTGATGCTCCTCCACGCACCAAGCAACGCATTCTTGAACCAGGCGTTGAAGAGGAACAGATGTAGCAATACGAGGAGATGCGTGAAACTGATCAGGACCTTCACCGACTTCAGTGCGTCGACGGAGCCAACGGTCTGCAGCACCAGCACGGAGACAATCCCATAGGTTGCCAGGAAGCTGTTCCAGCTGCTCTTCCCTCTCTTCACGGTTCCCGGCCATCCTGTGTTCGGGAACAGGCGCCAGTGGATGTAGAAGCGGTAGATCGAGTAGACGAACACGACCAGTACTACGCATTCAACGAGCGCGAACAACGCAAGGTCCGCGATCGCCAATAGACTCTGAAGCATGTCATCCTCCTAAGGCCATTGAATACATGCTACTGTCAGCAGTTCGCTCTGAGAAGCGGATTAGAGGCAAGGCAGCTGCCACTTGATCCGAGAGTCCTATCTAGAGACTGGACATCGATTCCAAGGACATGTGGTCATCCTCAACGCAGAGCGAAATCTGAGCAAGAGAGATGCATTAAGGAATCGCAAGAATAGGGGAGTTCTGGAGCCTAGGGGATTCGAACCCCTGACCTCTTGCATGCCATGCAAGCGCTCTCCCAACTGAGCTAAGGCCCCATTATTGCCTTCTTCTTATCCTATTTGACGGTTCTTTTCAAGGAAGCAACGTGATGAATCCGTTGGTGACAGGTTACTTTAAAACGATGCTCACCATCTTCTCGGGGATGGCGATCACCTTGACCAGCTCTTTGCCTTCAAGCCGTTTAATGACCGATTGGGCAGCCAATGCTGCTTCTTTTAGGGCATCGGGATCGCGGGCCGTGTCGATGGGAACGGTTACGTGGGCGCGGAGCTTGCCGTTTATCTGCACCGGAATCTCGATCGACTCCTCCTCAAGGGCCTCGACTGCGAAGGATGGCCACGGCTGCTCCAAGATCGCATCGCTGTGTCCGATTCGCCGCCACATCTCCTCGCATACGAAAGGGACAAACGGCGAGAGGATGAGGATCAGCCCCTCGATGACCGCACGCACGAGCGCGTCATCGCCGTCCTTCTCGAGGTAAGGGCTCAGCTCGTTGACGAGCTCCATGATCGACGAGACAGCGGTGTTGAAGTTGAACCGCCCCTCGATGTCCTCGGTTACCTTTTTGACTGTGCGATGGTAGCGTCGCCACAGGCGCTTTGCGTTCTCGTCGAGGCGGTCTGCGTCGACGGTCTTGGACACGGCAGCGATCCGATCGGCCTGCGAGAGGACAAGGGTCCAGACCCGGTTCAGAAAGCGAAACGCCCCGCGAACTCCCTCGTTTGACCACTCGATGTCTCGATCCGGTGGCCCCATGAACAGGGTGTAGAGCCTCTCGGTGTCCGCGCCGTAGCGCTCGATGATCTCCGCCGGGGCGACGACGTTCTTCTTCGACTTCGACATGGAGAAGTTGCCGATTTCAAGGTCCTTTCCACAGTGGGGACACTGCCCGTCTTTCGCCTCGTTGGGGTAGAGCCAGCCGTGCTCAGGGCAGCGGTAGGCCCTGTGGCAGACCATTCCTTGAGTGAACAGGCGCTTGAATGGCTCATCGAAACTGAGGTAGCCCATATCGCAAAGCGCCTTGATGACAAACCGTGAGTAGAGGAGGTGAAGGATGGCGTGCTCCACCCCGCCCACATACTGATCAACGGGCAGCCAGCGGTCAACGTCTTCCTTGATGAACGGTCCTTCCTCGTAGTGTGGTGAGATGAAACGCAGGTAGTACCATGAGGAGTCGACAAAGGTGTCCATTGTGTCTGTGTCACGGGTGGCGGGACCTCCGCACTGTGGACAAGTCGTTTCTGCATAGCCGGGGATGTCGGCAAGGCCCATCTTTCCGATGAATTCGACCTCCGGAAGGAGGACCGGCAGGTCCTCCTCAGGAACGGGGACGGCCCCGCATTTTTCACAATAGACGATCGGGATAGGCGCTCCCCAGTAGCGCTGACGGGAGATAAGCCAATCGTGAAGGTGATAATGGACAGCATGTTGGCCTTTCCCTGTCTCTTCTAGCCAGGTTGTCACCTTCTCTTGGGCCTTCTCCCCTGGAGTGCCGCTGAAGGGGTCTGAGTGAAGCATGGTGCCGTAGTCAGTGTGAAACAGCACATCGCGGTAGAAATCCAGTTTATAAACCATTTCCATCAGCGTGCGCTTGTCTTTCACGTTTGGTTCTAAGGCCTGGCAGCGGGCAAGGATCGCTTTATCTGCCGCTACCGAGTCAAGCGTCATCACCCCATCATCGAATATCCATGCAAAGCGTGCACCGACGACTTCGTTCCAGCCACCGGGTAACAGGTGTGCACGCATCAACTCGATGTAGCGATCGACCTGATCTGCCTTTATAGTGACGAAGAGCCCATCAGAGTGCTTCTTGAACGTGTAGCCTTCTGCCCGCAGGGCATCGGCGAGGCCATCTTGCACCGTGCCTTTCATCACATAGGATTTAACCACGCTGTCCGGGCGCTCGATCACCGGGATGATCGGCAGGCCAAACTTAAGAGCAAAGGCGAAATCACGCTCATCATGAGCAGGGACGGCCATGATTGCGCCTGTTCCATACGTCATCAATACATAGTCGGCGATCCATACCGGGATCTTCTCCTTGTTTACGGGATTGATCGCATATCCACCGGTGGAGACTCCGGTCTTCTCGCGCTCGATTGAGACCCTTTCCACTTCGCTCTGCCGGCTCGCCTGCTGGCAATAGGCTGCCACTGCTTCGCGTTGCCCCTGAGTAGTCAGGCTATCAACGAGCGGATGCTCTGGGGCAAGGACCATGAAAGTGGCTCCCCACAGGGTGTCGGGCCGGGTGGTGAACACAACAACCTCCTCACCGTCCTTAGTATGGAAGGTCACGTCGGCGCCGACACTGCGACCGATCCAGTTTGACTGCATCTTCTTAACGTGCTCCGGCCAAGAGGTGAGCTTCTCAAGATCATCGAGGAGACGGTCGGCGTAGGCGGTGATGCGGAAGAACCACTGCTTTAAGGTCTTTGGCTGAGGCGGTGTCCCGCAGCGCTCGCAGACCCCACCCACCACCTGCTCGTTGGCTAAGACCGTGTCGCAAGTGGGGCAGTAGTTGACCGTTGCCTTCTTCTTATGAGCGAGGTCGTGCTCGTAGAGTTTTAAAAACAGCCATTGTGTGAAGCGGTAGTAGTCGGGGAGGCAGGTTGTCACCTCCCGGTCCCAGTCGTACTCGATGCCCCAGGCGCGGAACTGCTCCTTTGACTGCGCGATGTTTTTAAGCGTCCACTCACGGGGGTGGGTCTTTCGGTCGATCGCGGCGTTCTCCGCCGGAAGCCCGAAGGCGTCCCAGCCCATTGGATTTAGGATGTTGTAGCCGCGCATGATGTAAAACCGTGTCACCACGTCCCCGATGATGTAGTTTCTCCCGTGTCCCACGTGCAGCGACCCCGAGGGGTAGGGGAACATATTTAGGTAATAGAACTTCTTGCCTGTGTCGGAGGTCTCCGCGTGGAAGAACCCTTGCTCGCGCCAGAAGTCGCGCCAGCGTTCTTCAATTTTCACAAAAGCGTATCGTTCTACCACAACGTTAGATCTCCTCGTGCCAGTCTCTCCGCTTCTTCCAACATGACTTGGACATCCTTTTTTGTTTCCATCTCGCAGTAGAGGCGCAGGATCGGCTCGGTTCCGGAGGCGCGGAACAGGAGCCATCCTTTATCGAAACGAAGCTTTAAGCCGTCCAGGGTTTCGATCGCGCGTATACGACGGCCGGCGAATCGCTCCGGGGGGTTCTTGAGCAACCGGGCAACCACCTCCAAGCGCCCTGCTACCTCGATGTCGCGGCGATGGTAGACGTGTGGACCGAGGTCTGAAAGCATCTTTGCCACCACCTTGCTCATGGGGCGCTTCGCACTCGCCGCAATCTCGGTCAGAAGAAGAGAGAGGAGGACCCCATCACGCTCAGGGATGTGGCCGCGGATGGCGATGCTCCCGCTCTCCTCCGCGGCGATCAGCACGTCGCGCTTTAGGATCTGCTCACAGGCGTATTTAAACCCGATCGGGACCTCGATCAGCTCCAGGTTGTATTCGCGGCAGATCTTCTGTGCCATGTCCGTTAGGGCAAACGACTTGACGACCGCTCCGCGCCAACCGCGCTCCTTTATCAGGTAACGGAGGATGAGGGCGAACGTGCGGTGGGCATCGATGAACTTGCCTTGCTCATCCATCGCCGAGATACGGTCGCCGTCCCCATCGGTCACTACACCGATCAGGGGTTCCCCACCTCGGCGTGTGGAGGCGATCACCGCTCGTAGAGGGATGAGGTTCTCCTCGATCGGTTCTGGTTTCTTGCCGCCGAAGAGGACATCGCGTGTCCCACGAATCTGCACGTAGGGGACACCGTGCTCGGAGAGGATCTGGGCCACATACCCTTGCGCCGAGCCGTACATGGAGTCGATCACTACCCGCACCGGCGAGGCAGTGAGCCGAGCGGGGTCAACGAGGGTGCGGACCTTGGCCAGGAAGGGTTCTCTTAAATCCGCCTTCACAATTGCCCCCTCAGGCGAGCAGGGGGGAGTCACCTTGTTTGGTAGGAGCCGCTCCACTGCGGAGGTGACCTCACCAGGAGCGGAACCGCCATACTCCGCCTTGTACTTGATCCCGTTATAGATCGGCGGGTTGTGGCTGGCGGTGAACATGATTCCTGCGGCAGCGCGGCGCTCGACCACGGCATAGGAGAGAGCCGGTGTAGGGACCGGGGCATCGGAGATTGTAACCGGGATTCCACTGTCGTGGAGCACGCGCGCGAAGTGATAGGCAAACTCGCGTGAGAGGAAGCGCGTGTCGTAACCGATGATTACCCCATTAGCAGCGGACCGGTACGAAGCTCCCCACTCCCGGTAGATGGCAAGCTCCTTGCGAGTCTTAGAAAGGAGGAACCCAGCGGTCGCCTGAGCAACGCGGGCAACATTATCGAACGTGAACTCACGCGCGATCACCCCACGCCAGCCGTCAGTTCCGAACCTTACGTCTCCTGCTCTTTGTTCTTCCTCTTGGCTTTCCACCCTGCTCTCCTGCGTGTACCCGCGATCTGATGCTAATTCGCTCTACGTTCTCTGGGAGGATGAGGTCTTCCCGGGCGAGGATTTCCTGCAATAGGTCATAGGGGATAGAGGTCGCCACCCAGATCGAGTCGATGTTGACAACACCGTTTTTGACGGCGAGGTGGGGAATCGCCCGCTCCACCGCCTGTTTGTAGCGGGTGAGCATCTCCTCCTTGGTAAACCCGTCAGTTGCAGTATTCAATGGTAGAGATAACCTCTTTCCCTTCTCCAGCCGGGATTACAACACATGAAGTGGATCACCGCCGGTGCCACCCTCCCAAACATGGTCTGCCTTCTTTTTTTAGCTGCGCGATAGCTTCAACAATGATAGCACAGCCCCTCTCAGGTTGTAAAGGCGGGTCGGTTAAGTCTCCTTGGATAAGGTTTTGTATGGGAAAGGCCGGCATGGTACAATCACTCACTTGTTTGAGGGGGAAATTAAATGCGAAAGTTCGCTAAGGCTCTGTTTTTTGCCGCTAGCCTTTGTCTTATTGTTGAACTGTTCGCCTCAGGCGGTCAGGAGCAGCTTCACCCCTATTTGCGGGCTGTCCTTTCCCAAACGGAGCGCACGGGTGCCCTCAACCTTGCGGGACTCTCTTCATTTCTGCAGGTCTTCGGTGCGGATGGAGTGATTCTTCCTTGCCTGCCCCTTTTCGGAGGCGTGGAAGAAAAGGGGGAATCGATCGGTGTACTGGTGAAGGTGACCCGTCCAATGTGGGGGGCTAGCTTTCTCGGTTTGCCGGTTGGAGTGAGCACTGGGACAATCCTTTGCATGAGGGTTACCTTGGAGGATCTGTTTCTCCTTGCTGCTTCGCCAGATGTCATTTATGTGGAGCCAGCTTGGCGAACAGAGCCGAAGCTTGACCGCAGCCTTCCTGCAATTGGAGTTGATCGGGTGCATGCGCAATCTCCGCCGGTGATCGGCGAAGGGGTGATCATCGGGGCAGTCGATACCGGGATCGACTACACCCACCTCGATTTTCGTTATGATGCGGACGGCGATGGGTTTGAAGAGTCCTCGCGCATTCTTTACATCTGGGACCAAACTGGGGGATTCTTCGGGACCTATTATGACAAGGCGCAGATAGAGAGTGACCTTGCCCTTGGGTTTGACTCGGGGGAGGGTCTCGTGCGCCAAGCAGACACAGAGGGGCATGGTACACACGTGATGGGTGTTGCGGCTGGAGATGGTTCATCTTCCACTGCCGGGTTCGTTGGGGTGGCGCCCGCAGCCCAGCTCATCATGGTGAAGACGCCATTCTATACGTCTGACATTCTTGCTGGGGTGGACTACATCTTCAAGCGGGCGGAGGAACACGACCTTCCAGCCGTTGTCACCCTTAGCCTGGGAGGGCACTCGGGGCCACACGACGGGACGAGCCTGTTCGAGCAGGGGTTGGATGAACTTGTGGGGGAGCCGGGGCGAGCAATCATCGTCTCGGCGGGAAACGAGGGCGACCGATCGATCCATATTTCGCATACCCTCCACGGCAACTCGTCCACCTTCTCGGTCGATCCTGCTTCGGATTCAGTTGAACTTTCCCTATGGTATCCCGGCGGGTCCTTTTTCACTCTCACCGTCGCCCCATCTACCGGAGGGGCGCTTGTGGTGCTGGCGGGATCGACTGGATATACCAGCACAGCGAGTGGGAATATATATGTGGATAACGCATCAGCTGGGGTAAACCCGAACAATGGTGACAAGGAAATCATGGTTACGCTAAGTGACCTCGTTTCTGGGTTGCCATTGACCTTCACCGTGAGTGATGAGGGAGGAGGGGGACGGTTTGATGGGTGGATTACCTCCACGGACGGGGGGACGATCCTTGGAGGTGATTCTACGCATACCATTGACGAGCCGGGGAACGCTGAGCGGGTGATCACTGTAGGAGCGTTCAACACCAAGGCCAGTTGGCCCTCGCTTTCCGGTGAACAGGACTTCTTAGCACAGTACCCAGTCGGTGCCCTCTCCTACTTCTCCAGTCAGGGGCCGACACGCGACGGTCGCCAGAAGCCGGAGCTGACTGCCCCCGGGGCTTGGGTCGCGGCTGCACTATCCGCAGATAGCACCTCTCCGAGCTATCTCACTCATCCTGACGGCGAGCACACTATGCTCCTTGGGACGAGCATCTCCGCGCCGCATATCAGTGGGGTGGTCGCGTTGATGCTCTCGATCAATCCCCAATTAACCGCTAGAGATGTCAGGGAGAAACTCATAACAACTGTGGCAAGTGATGTATTCACCGGTAGCGTTCCTAACCCTCGCTGGGGATGGGGAAAGGTTGCTGCCGAGACGGTAGTGGCCGCGGTTGAACCACCGCAGGACGACGGGGAAAAGGAAATACCTGTGATCACGGTCGGTGAGAATCCGGTACATGACCATGCGCTTTTCACCTACGAGCTTCCAGCAGGGATCACGGAGGCTACTCTTTACATCTACAACATTGCGGGGAGGCCTCTGCTCAAGGTAGCGCTTGCCCCGGGGGCAAACGAATACGAGTGGAATCTTGCAAGCGACCGCGGCGACCCGTTGGGAAGCGGTCTCTACCTCTACGTCCTTATTACCGATACCGGCCGTTCCCGGGTAGAAAGGTTGGTGATAAAGCGGTGAAACGGGCATGGGTACTTGCATTGCTAGGGGTTGTCTTCATTGTTGTGGCTGACTGCGGGGCGGAGTTTTCAAACGTGGCAGCGCTCTTCCAGTTGGGGACAGGAGGGCGTCCTTTGGGGATGGGTGGAGGGTTTCTTGCCCTGGCGGATGACGAGAATGCGGCCTTCTATAACCCAGCTGGCTTGGGATGGATCGAGCGGATTGGCGTAACCTCGCTCCTTGCACGACAGTTCGAGGCGGTGACCTATGGAACGCTCGGTCTTACACTCCCGTATTTCGGTGTTACCGTACTCCAGATTGACTCGGGGTGGATCACAAACGCGGATGACGGGTTGCGCTACGTGAGCCGGGGTGGGGTGATCGCCTCTGGCTTCTCCATTGGTCCCTTGGGCGTTGGCGTGAGGTGGAAGCTCTATCGGGTGCGAGAACCATACACCGCCGAGGGGTGGGCACTCGATCCGGCAATACTCATGGTCACTGATATCGTACGGGTGGGGTTCTTGGTCGAGAACCTCTACTCGCAAGCGATTACCTTCGAGGGCGGGCACACGGAGGAGTGGGAGACGGGGATGCGAGTTGGTGCGGCAATAACCCTGAGGCCATCTGAGGAAGTTCGTTGGAATGCGGTCTTTGAGGCCTCTGGCCTCTTCTCGACCAACCCGATCGTAGCAGGCGGGTTCGAGGCGTGGGTTGGCGGGCTTGCCGCGCGCGTTGGCTATGACGGTTCCGGTACCACCTTCGGGTCGACAGTGCAGTTTGCCAACTTCCAGGTTGATTGGGCCTACGCCACCCGCCTCGATCTTTTGGAGGGCTACTGTATCTCGCTCACCTTCCGGTTTTAAGAAAAGGAGGCGAAAGTGCGTGCGCAAGCGAAAGTGAAGGGAAACACAACGAAAGTAGTGATGTTGACAATCATAGCGTTGTGCCTTCTCCTGGTTGACCTTCCTGTCCTTTCAGAGGAGGACGAGGCCTTTCGCGCCGATATTAACGGCCAGAAGACCTGGAGCTTGCGCTACGGCCTCGGCGACCCACAAGGGTTGGCTCAAGCTGGTGTTGCAGCGTATCAACTCATCCTCGATCAGTCGCTCGCGGTCGACATCACTGGCGAAGCCCTCTCCATCCTCACTATCAACGCTCACTTCAACGATCAGGAGCCGATGAGCATGCAGTCGCTTAAAGTTAACCTCGATGCTGGTGACCTCAAAGGAGTCTTTGGGGACTTCTCCATCAGTGGGAAGGAAGTGTTTGCCGTTTACAACAAGAAACTCAAAGGGGCTCGCCTTGATTATCAAATGGGGGAGGCGCGACTGACCGGGATCCTCTCCCAGATTGAGGGGATCTCGGAGTCGAGGACTTTCGTTGGTCGCACGGCACATGAGGAGGTTCTCTTCTCCGCTTCGCCACCCGGGCAACCCTGGCTCCACCAGCCATATCTACGAAACATCGATGGACTCTACCACTATGAACTAGAAGAGCCATTTGTGGAGGACTTCTCTCTGGTCAGTCTTGCCTTCGATCCCTCAGAACCGTTGCGGGGACTTCTAACCACCTACAACCTTGCCTACCTGTTCGATCTAGTCGCTGCTTCTCCCTCCGAAGAGCTGTCAGTGGGGAGTTTCATCGTCGTCAGCGACACAAAGGATGTCCTTCTCTTAAGAAGCGAACCAGCAACCTTCCTCCGCGAGCGGTTAAAGGACTATATCAAGGCTTACAATAACGAGGATGAACTCACCGAGGAGCAGAAGAAGCGCTACCCTTTCAACATCGGGACCGACTACGAACTGGCCTTTCTTGAGCAGCTTGCGGTCTTTGTTTCTCTGGTTGTCGATGGGCAGGACTACCCTCTCACTGAGGGGGGGCGCCGTCGCTACTACGATCTTCGGCGAACGAACCTGAAAGAGGACTCGCTGGTGGTAGAGGTGAGTGTGGCCGGAGGGACCTTCCGGCCGATTACTGACCCAGATTTCGCCGATTATCGGACGGTCCTTTACCCGAATGAAGGGATCATCGAGCTAGATTTTCCCGCGAGCTTTTTTATGGGGAGCGACAGCGCGGTGCGCGTATCGTTCGATTACGCCATCTCGGGGGATACGTTTATGCTTGGGCTGTCGCTTGTGCCAGGAAGTGAAAAAGTTTATCTCAACGGGACGCTCCTTGAACGCGACGTCGACTACTCGATCGACTACGAGATCGGTGCATTGATCCTGTTTGTAGAGGTGGGAGATGAGGATACAATTCGCATCGATTATGAGCGCTTTCGTGGTGGCCTGGGGGGCTTCGCTGAATACCCACGTGACTTCTATGGGGTGAGCTTTGGTCTCCCTCTTTTCGATGTACTCACACTCGAGTTCAGCTTCCTACAGGCAGCAGATAGTCCGACCCCGCTTGTAGACCCTGATAAGGCACGCACTATGCCCAACACCCATACTGTCTCCGGCGTTGTTGGCTCGGTGCAGCTGGAGGGTTTCACTGCCGAGTTCACGCTCGGTTACAACTATGACCGGTTCCCATTTGATGACAACCTTCGGATCGAGCTTCCTAACGAAGTGACTGCAATTCTCACTCTTCGGGATTACACTTTCGTTGGACACTTAGGCGGGATCAGCGTGTACCACGGCGGAAAGTGGAGTGGGTATAACACCGCGGACGGTCTTGCGGGAAACCGCATCTACGATATCGTAAGCGACGAAGAGCGCATCTTTATAGCCACCAGTTCTGGGTTGACCGTTCTTACCCTGGAGGGAGAGGCACCGTTGGCCCATGTAGGGAACTGGCGTCGTTACTACGTGGAGGACGGTCTTCCTCATGCTTCTATTCATGCCCTGACGCTCATCGATGGAACCTTGTGGGTGGGGACAAAGGAAGGACTTGCATCAGTGAAGGTTGCGGAAATAGAC
>JAGLXM010000183.1 GCA_023132915.1 Candidatus Bipolaricaulota bacterium | reverse complement strand
CGGGAGATTCTCGCAAGCAGGCGAGCAGTCGGCACCACCTCCACCTCGCTGATCGCCCTCATTCCGGCAAACCACCGAACGTATAGCAGATCCCGTCGATCCGGAACCAGAACACAGACATGCTCCTTAACATCCAGTCGCGCTCGATAGGCTAACATTCCATCAACGCCGACCAACGGGATCCCCAAAGACTGACAGATCCCCATCGCCGTCGCCAGACCGATCCTGAGGCCCGTAAACGAGCCCGGCCCGCGGTTGACGCTGACCAGCTGGACCTGATCCTTGCTCAGGATACACTTATCTAAAAGTCCATCGATCAAGGGAAGGAGCTCTTCCGCGTGGTGAAGATGCCCTTCCATAATCGACTCGCCGAGAAGGGCCTCCTCCCACAAAGCTACCCCTACCAGAGCTTCGGAGGTATCCAATCCCAGTGTGATCATCCCATGTCGATGATAAGTCAGGCCTCAACTGTTTTCAAGCAAGAATGGAGCTTGAACCTTCATCGCAGGAAGGAGCGATCGTGCCCGGGCAGCATCGAGACCCATCTGACGGCGAAGGGCCTCAAGGGAGGGAAAGCCCCGATCGCCGCGCAGCTTATGAAGCAGGTGAACCTCCATCGTCTTTCCATAGAGATCATCATCCGGCGGGGAGAGGAGATGGACCTCACAGCGCATCGCACTCCCGCTCAGGGTAGGTCGTACCCCAAAGTAGAGGAGCCCTGACCCTCTCTTTCTCAACCAGAAGGCGTGCACGAGGTAGACCCCCCTCGCCGGGTGAAGGACGACTGGATCAAACGCCAGGTTGGCGGTGGGATAGCCGAGCCGCCGGCCGAGACCGTCCCCCTCCACCACCTCGCCGACGAAGAGCGGTGGACGGCCAAGGAGGGCCCTCGCCTCGCCAACCTCACCTGAGGCAACCAGTTCACGGATCCACGTACTGCTCACCGGAGCCTGATCGACGACTACGGACGGGACCTCAACCACAAAGATCCCCTGCTCCTTTCCCACGCGTCGTAACAGGGATACGTCGCCCTCGCGGGCGCGGCCGAAGCGGAAGGAGTCTCCTACCACGATTACTCGAGCGGTGAGCCGCTCAAGGAGGATCTCACGGACAAATCGTTCCGCTTTGAGGTTTCTTACCTCCACAAAGTCAGCCTGCTCCACCCGATCGACGTAACGCTTAAGGAGCTTGAGTTTCGCCGACTCAGGCAGGAGCAAACACGGCTTTGGCTGTTCCTTTAATGTCTGCCTGAGGGCACCCTGCCGCGGCGGGAAGGTGAAAGCGTAGGCAACCCGCTCTAGTTTTTTCTCTGAAGCGATTGCACAAAGCCGCTTGAGGATCGCCTGGTGGCCCAGGTGAACCCCGTCGAACGTCCCCACGGTAACGACGGCACCCTCTTTCCTCTTCTTCATCATCCCAATCGAAATGGTAGCACAAACAAGGCCCCATCACAGGATGCGTGGGGGACGGCGTTAGTTGAACCATCTATTCGCACTCTTGTACAATCTTTTTAAGATGCGAACTGAACGTATAAGTGGCCTTCCGTTGGAGGAGGATGTCGTATTCACCACCCTGCGCCCGGCCCGGCTGGACGAGTTCATCGGGCAGAATGAAATCAAAGAGAAGTTGCGTATCTATATCGCCGCTACGCAGAGAAGAAACGAGCCACTCGACCACGTCATGCTGCACAGCCCGCCCGGATTGGGGAAGACAACCCTCGCCCGGATCATCGCCACAGAGATGGGGGTAAACGTCCGTGTGAGTTCTGGTCCGGCAATCGAAAAGGCAGGGGACCTCGCCGCCATCCTCACAAACTTGAAACCACGTGACATCTTTTTCATCGACGAGATCCACCGCCTACGGCGGAACGTCGAGGAGATCCTTTATCCAGCAATGGAGGATTACAAGATTGACATTATCCTCGGTGAAGGTCCGAACGCGCAGTCGCTGCGCATCGATCTTCCCCCATTCACCCTGATCGGGGCCACCACCCGCGCCGGTCTCATCTCGGCCCCATTGCGCGACCGGTTCGAGGTCTCGTTCCGCCTCAATTTCTACAGCCCGGAGGAACTCCGTGCAATCATCATCCGCGCCGGGAAGCTCCTCGGAATTGAGGTCACCCTAGAGGGAGCAGAGGAGCTCGCCAAACGGGCTCGTGGGACCCCGCGGATCGCCAACCGCCTGCTGCGCCGAACGCGTGACTACGCGCAGGTGAAGGGAGAGGGAGAGGTCGATCTTAAGACAGCGAAACAATCGCTCCAGATGCTGGAAATTGATGAGGTTGGGCTCGACCGGCTCGATCGTGCGGTCCTTGAGGCGATTGTCTCTAAGTTCAACGGCGGCCCCGTTGGATTGGAAACCCTGGCCGCCGCCCTCTCCGAGGAAAAGGACACCGTCTCCGACGTGGTGGAGCCTTATTTGCTTAAGGAGGGATTCATCAAGCGAACTCCGCAGGGAAGGGTGGCAACCGAACGCGCCTACACCCACCTTGGCAAGGAGAGAACTCGCCTCATCTAGCGCTTGGCAAGAAGCGCCTTAGTATTCTCGATAAACTCCAAGACGACCCCTTTGAAACGCCGCCAGTCGAATAGTGCCGCTAAACAGATCCAGACGACGAAACATATCGCTGCTCGTGGGGCTTTGAAGTAGGCGACGATGAGTGGAAGGGTGACTATGGGGAAGGCGAACGACATAGTGACCGACTTGGAGCGGAAGTAGGCGATAAAGACAAAAGCGACCGCCACGTAAATCGCTGCCGGAACAAGCGGGATAAACCCGGCCATAACCAGATAGCAGAGCCCGGAGAATACCATCACCATATCAAATACGAACTCCCGCTCACCAATCCATGTCGCTCCCTTGTGATAGCGGCGGGCGAATCGGCCATCGAGAATGTCCGTCGTCCACCCAAGGATAATCAGTAGGATCACCGCCTCTAAGGCCTGCGGACCGACCAGGCCGAGGAACGAAATCACCACAGCGATAATCCCCCGTGAACCAGTGAGCCAATCAGGGACCTTCTTCATCACCTTTTCACCGTTACTATTTTAGTGAAGCTGAGCAGGTAAGACAAGAGACTCCTCCGGATAAGCAAACAGAGCGGACCTATGGCAGTGCTGCTGATAAAGAGCGGGTGAGTAACAAAGCTAAAAGGGAACCAGGAGCATGGGTAGTTTCAGCATGTCACCGATACTCTCCACGTATTCGACGGCAAGAACCAACAGGCACTCTTTAAAAATCGGACTAGCTCCTCGTAGAGACCAAAGAAAAAGGTGCGCTCCTCAGCGCGGAGAACGATCAGCCGATCCTTTGCGCATATCTAGTCGGCAATGCCCAGCCATCCCTGGGCGGGGGTGATAACGCCAAGCGCCTTAGGGACCACGGTTACCTTGAAGCTGTCATCAGGCAATCGGTACTGCTCGCCGTCGATGTGGGCAATCAACTTTGTCGACGAGGAAATCGTGACCATGCGCTCCTGCCGATAGTGAACCTTAGCCAGCCTCAGGTGGTTCCCCTTTCGTGCCTGGGGCAGGCGGATCAGTCGCTCAAGTTTAGGGAAGTCCTCGATTACAGCGATGTCAAGCAACCCATCATCAATCTCGGCCTGCGGCGCAAGCTTAAACCCCCCACCGCAGTACTTACCGTTGGCTAGCCCGAGCGAGATGCACGTATGTTCCTCGCTCCAACCTTCACCTTCGAGGGTCACCGGGAACGCCTTAAACCGGAAGACTTCCCGTATCGCCGCGTATAGATAGGCGGGAACGCCTCTAAGGCGCTCCATTTGGAGGACATCGCGCGCCACCTGGGCATCGATCCCGATCCCCAACCCGTTGACAAAGTAACGATCCTCGACGATGTAACCCAGGTCGATCTTGCTTTCTCTTCCTGCAAGAAGGAGATCGATCGCGCGCATGGGTTCAATAGGAATCCCGCTCATGCGACTGAAGTCATTACCACTCCCCGCTGGGATCACCGCCAGGGGTAGAGACGCCTCAGAGGTGACAATGCCGTTTGCCACTTCGTTGATCGTCCCGTCACCGCCCATGGCGACGATAGAAGTGAACCCGGCATCGATCACCAACTGGACTACGTCGGTCGCCTCAAGCGGCTCGTTGGTGAAGTGGAGATCGTAGTCAATCCCGCGGCGGTCAAGTTCAGCTTTTACCTTGGGAAAAAGCTCCTTACACCGACCATGTCCAGCGATAAGATTAACAATAAGGAAGTACTTATTCCTTCCCATGGAAATGATCCTACAAAGAAGCGCGCCCGTTTGTCAAGAACGACAAGAACTCTATGATTGCCCTCTTTCCTGATGAACGGCACGCATAACTACAAGGTTATCCACAGTGCTAAGGCCCTCTTATCCAGCCCCCAACAGTGCACCGTTCTGGAAAAAGCCCGACGCGTACGAGAGCAATCTCCACTCAGTAATGGTAGTCTTCCGCCCGCTCATAGTGCAGTGACCACCACTGTGCATCCAGCTAAAGGCTCTACAAGCCGCCCTTTGGCAAAGTGAGTCAAGTATATTAGCAACGCTCCCGCTTGGGAGGCCGAAGCATCAATGCAGGAATCTGATCTCTCGCCGCCTCGCCCAGATAGAGAACCCCGTACACCGCCTCAGCAATAGGCATCTCCACATGCAGACTTCGGGCAAGCTTCCGCAGAGCCACCACCGAAAAGACTCCTTCGGCTACCATCTGCATGCTTGCCAAGACTTCGCGGAGTTGCTTACCCTGTCCAATCTGGTATCCTACCCGGCGATTGCGCGAGTGTGCGCTGGTAGCAGTAACTACAAGGTCCCCCAAACCTGCCAACCCGTAGAAAGTCTCCGGCCGAGCTCCAACTGCTAGACCAAAACGGCTCATCTCCGCTAATCCCCGGGTGATAAGGGCTGCTCTTGTGTTATCTCCGTAGCCCAGCCCATCAGAGATCCCGGTACCAATTGCAATTACGTTCTTCACCACACCACAGTATTCAACACCAACCACATCATCAGAGAGGTAAACACGGAGGCACTCGGACATTAAAAGCCTCTGCAGTTCTTCCCCCACTCTCAGGTCTTCCCCCGCCAACACCAGAGCAGTGGGCATGTCAAGGCTCACCTCCTCGGCGTGGCTTGGCCCCGAGAGCGCGAACACAGGATGTTTAGGGAGAGCTTCGGTGAGCACCTCGGACATACGCCGACCCGTCTCCTGCTCTAACCCCTTCGCCAGATGGACGATAGGAACTTCTGTAGGCAGGTGGCTTGCAACCCGCTCCGCAATCTCACGCATGGCAAAGCTTGGTACGGCAAGAAACACCACTTCTGCCTTGATCACGGCCTCTCCGAGGTCTGAAGTTACCAAAAGCTCTGACGGGAGCAAAACACCCGGCAAGTAGTCAGGATTCTCACGCGTGCGACCCACACTCTCGGCCAGCTCGGGTCGGCGCGCCCAAAGAATCGTCGTATAGCCTGAACGGCACAGACGTCTAGCAAAGGCAGTTCCCCAGCTCCCTGCACCGATAACAGCACTGTGCATTGGATCACCAGCTCCTTACACCCCAAGTGCCCGTGAACTTTCTAACTTAATGGTAATTATGAAGCTAATCCAAAAGGCATCTCTGCGCGAGATCTCGTACACCAGGGCTATCTCAACGCCGGCCGAATGAGACAAAAGATGTCCCTCACATGCCCTATAAACTTCATCCATCAATCGTATACTAAGGTGGCAGAATCCTTGCCGCAAGTGTGGGCCTTTATGAAGGCGACAGCAAGATCTACTAGGTTTCCCTTGGCGACAAATTTACGAAACTCTTTCCAAATAGTCCCACCTCCTGCGAGTATGGTAGTACTAAAAGGCCATCATAGCGCTTAGGACTATATATCGACAAGGTTGTCGTGAAAAAAGTATTCTCAAGGAGAAAATGGAGTATGCCATGGATCCGAACCGCGGAAATAAGTGTACGGAGCTTGACATCACCTCTTATCAAGGAAAGGATACACCAATTCCAGACTGAGAACGTCAAACTCGGTCCACTGAGCTTGGCAAAAGGGACCACGCATCGTTTTCTCAAAAAACCGAAATAGGTTAGTATACAAACGAAAGGGGGTGGCACAATGCCGTCTTTAAACCAAATGGCTGTTCTCCTCGTCGCCGTCATGATCTTGATCGTGGGGCTTGCCAATCCGGGCGGCATTTCGGACCACGGTGCAAAGGAGAAACTACTCCAACAGGGAATGGTGCGATCGGAAAAGGAGCGCGTAACCACACCAGACGTTAATGAAGCCGAATTGGCCGAGCTTGTCGCCTCAACCAGCGCGTTTGCGTTCGATCTCTACCAGGCCATTCGAGAGTCGGACAGCAACTTGTTCTACTCTCCCTACAGCATCTCGTTAGCGCTGGCGATGACCTATGCTGGCGCCCGCGAGGTGACACAACAGCAGATGGCGGACACCCTCCACTTTGCTCTTCCCCAAGCTCGCCTTCACCCCGCCTTCAATGCGCTGGATCTCGAACTTGCCAGCCGCAGTGAAGGCCCTGAACACCAGGGAGAGGAAGGCTTCAAGTTAAACATCGCCAATTCCATCTGGGGCCAGAGTGGGTATTCCTTCCTCGCAGACTTCCTCGACATCCTCGCTGAGAACTACGGCGCCGGCCTGAGGATCCTAGATTTTTCAAATGCACCGGAAGACTCCCGCATCACCATCAACAACTGGGTCAACGACGAGACCAAGGGTAAGATCGAGGATCTTCTATTTCCAGGCTCCATTACATCCGACACACGCCTTGTGCTCACCAACGCGATCTACTTCAACGCCGCGTGGCTTTCCCCTTTTGAGATTAAGCTCACACACGATGGGACGTTCTACCTCCTTAATGGTGGGCAGGTGACTGTACCGATGATGGAGCAGGAAGACCACCTCCGCTACAAAAAGGGCGAAGGATACCAAGCTGTTGAACTTCCCTACAGCGGTAGAGAGCTAGCGATGATCGTGCTCCTTCCTGACGCTGGCTCGTTTACGGAATTTGAAGGATCACTCGATGCGGACCGGTTCGCCTCACTGGCAGCCAATCTAGCACCGGAAACCGTACACCTGACAATGCCCAAGTTTGTGACTAAATCCACCCTCTCGTTAAAGGAAACCCTCTCTGAGATGGGCATGCCAGATGCCTTTCTACTTGAGGTTGCAAACTTCTCTGGTATGGACGGCAGTCGGCTCCTGTTCATCGGCGACGTTATTCATAGGGCCTTTGTATCCGTAGACGAGGCCGGCACAGAAGCGGCGGCTGCCACCGCGATTACCATGGTAGGAACAGCCTTAGAGGAGCCTCCGCCACCTGTCGAGATGAGGATCGACCGTCCGTTCATCTTCGCCATTCGTGACATCAAAACAGGGGCTATCTTGTTCGTAGGCCGGGTGTTAAACCCAGGCGCTGGCTGAGCGCGGCTGCATTCACAAAAGAGCCAACGAACACCTTAAAAGAGGGTACAAAGAGGCCTAAGTTTGCATCCCATCGGGCAACGGGTTAGGTCACTGACTGCGTGGCGAGATCCTTACCAGGGCGCAGTTCCTTTTCGTAGTTGTGGGACAGCCGGTCGACGTGCATGCCAGCCTTCTCGTAGAGCCGTGTTGCACCGGTCAGGCTTTTCGCATCGACATGCAGCGACACCTTACTCTTACCCCGGTTGAAGAACTCGCCAAAGGAGTGATGCAGTAACGCTAACGCTATCCCGCGACGCCGCCAGGGATGCCGCACTCCTAGTGTATGCACATACCCCATATCTGGGTCCTCGTTTGTCTTGGGAGAGCAGAGCGACGCCCCTGTGATTTCATCGCCGTCCATCGCCAGGAACCAAAGCGATGGATCGAAATTCTTGTCGTTTTTCACCCAGTGCTGCCACCGTACAAGTTCCTCCTCAAATGGCGTCTCCACGTACCCCCAGTGATCCTTGAACATGTCACGCACCGCTGTAGCCAGGGCACGATCCCCCTGTTCCGGGGCGAAAGTGCGTACAACAATCCCCCCTGGCCACACAGGTGTGGGCGGTGATCCGTCCATCTTGATTACCATGCGCCAGAAATGCCGTATCAAGTTGAAACCTCCGCACGTGAGGAGAGCCTGAGCCGGTTTATCCTGGTGGAGCGCACTGTGACGCAGTACCACGCGCACCCCGGAAGGCGCCTTGGGAATCGCCTTACGTGTCCGGTCTTCCGCCCATTGCAGCAGGTAAGTGCCGATCCCCTTTCCCTTATAGTCAGGGCGGACACGGCCCCAGCTCCAGATCTGCACGTGGGGTTCCTCGATATCCCACACTTCTATGTATCCGACAATCTCCCCAGCAGGCGAGAGCACAACCCGAGTATCAGTCTCTAAGTTAAATCCGGGAGTACCCCACTCGACCCTTGTTTCATCCACGTCGTGCTGCTTTGCACCGATAAGCTCCATGGAGCAAGCGTTAAAGAGCGCCACGGCCGCCTTAAGCTCCTCCATGGCCACCGGCCGCACGGTAAAGCCTTTGGGAAGCCCAGCAGTCATGATCTCTCCTCGTTCGTTAACATGAGGCGGCAATTATAGCGATGTGGCCCGCTCCATGCGAGAGCAGAAGAGTGGCCTACCATTACCCAGCCCTGATCGTTGCTGTCGGGGTAACACGTATCTAATCTCTGCAAGTCAAGACCTGCCTTACGTGTTACTAAGAGTTTGCTCTCGGGCGCAAAAGACCAGTTACAATCGCTCGCACTTCAAATAGGTCGCCTGCCCGGTGAAAGTAAATATCCGATGGGAGCAGAGGGCGCATCCACTCTTTTGTAGCAACGAGGATGATCTCCTTGATCCCAGCGCGGTGGGCAGCGAGTAGATCCAAGTGGGCATCTCCAATCACAAGGGCCTCCTCAGGACTTACGTTTAACTGTTGCAGCGCGATGAGAAAGGGTTCTGGATCGGGCTTAAACGCACCATCGTCTCGACTCATAACAAGGTCGAACGGGAGATCATGACGCGCAAGGACGCCCTCCACACTGCGGCGCGAGTTGTTGGAAACCAAGGCACACTTAACCTTGGAATCTCGCAAGAAGCGAATAAGCTCGCACGTTCCAGGGATGAGTGTTCCGTTTTTTACCCCGTGTGCCTCGTAGCGATGGAGTATACGTACGCCGCGGGCCCGCTCCTTGGGTGGAAGCTCTGCCAGATGCTGGAGGATCGGCCGACCGTCCCGGGGAAGACCGATAGCGCGACGGACTTCCAGCCAATCAACCGGTGAATTCCATATCGTTCCATCCATGTCGAAGAGTGCCGCACGAATCGTCATTTCGTACCGATGGTAACCCAAAAGTCACGGGCATGGTATCAACCAGGCCAGTTGGCCGGGGCTGGGCACCCATTCACAGAGTCGCGTGGTGCTCCAAAGTGAGAAAAGCCTGGAAGTCCCCGCTAGGAAAGAGAAGAGGGACCACCACCCTCGTTGATTGTTGTCGGCCCAGGTACCCCATATTCATGATGATAGTCACGGAGATTAAAACCGGAGCCTGTAACTGCTCCTTAAAGGAGAATCGATGCGTCTATATCTCGTCCAGCATGCGCAGGCCAAGCCCAAGGAGGAGGGCCCTGCGCGCCCCCCCCCTCGGAGAAAGGGAGAGTATCACTGTTTTAAGAAAGGAGAGATGGCAAAGTGCCTCTGGGAAGAAGAGATGCTTCCACTTCTCCAAGAAGATCTATGTGCTCTATGGTGACTGAGCACGGAGCGACCCATGTCCACAGTACTGCCAACTGTGAAGGGACTGGCCGGCCAAGGTTCATAGTGGTTCTCGTTTATGGCAGGATAGCGAGTTTCCGAAAGTGGGTGATGTTGGAGAGTGCGTTGGAGCGACGTTGCCAAAGAAGAATAAGACCCTGGGACTCGTAGCTCCGGGGCCTAGTGTTATCTGTTATCTCAGGGTCGTCAGCTTCTTGATCTCACTGACGACCCACTTCCCGTCGATCAGCGCGTAAAGCTTGTACATGCAGACTCCGTTTGCGAGGAGTTCTCCCTAGTAGTTCTCGGTGGGCCAATTCAGGCTCGCTCCAGCCTCTTCCCTCTTATAGAACATCCAGCCGGAGAGGTCGAAGACTGGACCCTGATCGCTTCCACCAATGCGACCATTAGGCATTTCGTATGCGTTGGCCGAGTTGAGCGAGGTCAAACGGTGCTCGTGGGTCATTCTACCGTTACTCTGACGGATGCTATTTCTGCCTCTTCTGAATCTTTGCCCAGGTGTCGCGCAGGGTGACAGTGCGATTAAAGACAGGTTTTCCCGGCGTCGAGTCGGGATCGACGCAGAAGTAACCCACCCGCTCGAACTGGGAGCGCTCACCGGGCTTAGCGTCGGCAAGGCTCGGTTCAAGCTTGCAGCCGGTAAGTACCGTAAGCGAGTTTTGGTTCAGGTTGTCCAACCAATCCTGCCCTTCCTCGACCTCTAGCGGGTTCTCTTTCGTGAACAGGTGATCATAGAGTCGCACCTCGGCATCGATGGCGTGCTTGACCGAGACCCAGTGAAGAGTCGCTTTTACCTTACGGCCGTCGGGCGCGTCGCCGCCGCGGGTGGCGGGATCGTAGGTACAGTGAAGTTCGACGGCGTTCCCCTCCTCATCCTTGATCACGTCGGTGCAGGTGATGAAGTACCCGTAGCGCAGCCGCACCTCGCGACCGGGGGCGAGGCGGTAGAACTTCTTGGGGGGATCCTCCATGAAGTCGTCGCGTTCGATATACAGCACCTTGGAGAAGGGCACCTCTCGGGTACCTGCTGTCTCATCTTCCGGATTGTTTATCGCTTCGAGTTCTTCGACTTCATCCTCCGGATAGTTGGTGATTACCACCTTCAGAGGATCGAGAACCGCCATTACTCGAGGCGAGCGCTTGTTCAAGTCTTGGCGCAGACAGTGCTCAAGGAAAGAAATCTCTACGGTACTATCGGCCTTGGTAACTCCGACGCTGCGCACAAATGACTGGATAGCCTCGGGGGTATATCCCCTTCGGCGCATGGCGGCGATCGTTGGCATGCGGGGATCGTCCCAGCCAATGACATAGCCCTCCTCGACCAGCTGTCTGAGGAAACGCTTGCTGAGCACGGTGTAGTTCAGGGCAAGAGGTGCAACCTCGATCTGGCGCGGCCGGTGGGGGACGGGCAGATTGTCCAGGAACCAGTCATAGAGTGGGCGGTGGTTCTCGAACTCGAGCGTGCAGATCGAATGCGTGATTCCCTCGATAGCATCCGATTGGCCGTGGGCCCAGTCATACATCGGGTATATGCACCATTCATCTCCGGTGCGATGGTGTGTCGCTCGGAGTATGCGATACATGACAGGGTCGCGCATGTTCAGGTTCGGATGCGCCATATCGATCTTGGCGCGCAACGTCTTTGCCCCGTCGGGGAACTCGCCGGCGCGCATGCGTCGGAAGAGATCCAGGTTCTCCTCGGGAGAGCGATTCCGGTAAGGGCTTTCTTTCCCGGGTGGCGTGATCACCGTATCGCCTTCTCGGACGGCCTTTCCACGTGACTCGCTGATCTGGTCGGGAGAAAGATCGCATACATACGCCTTCCCCTGCCTGATCAGGTATTCGGCCCACCCGTAGAGTTGCTCGTAGTAGTCGGAGGCGTAGAATTCCCTATCTTCCCAATCTGCACCCAACCAGCTTACGTCTTGCTTTATCGATTCGACGAACTCCACTTCTTCCTTTACCGGGTTCGTATCGTCAAATCGCAGATTGAATTTCCCGCCGAACTCCGTGGCGATTCCATAGTTTAAAAGGATGGTCTTTGCGTGGCCGATGTGGATGTAGCCGTTTGGTTCCGGCGGCCATCTGGTGTGAACACGCCCTTCGTTCTTACCGGCCTTCACATCCTCGATGACGATCTGGCGGACGAAATCACGAGAGATCTCCGTATTGGAATCGGTTGACTTTGCCTCACTTGCGTTCGCTTGAGAGTTGATGTCAGCCATGTTTACCTCTTTCCAAATCGAGTGCCCGATCAGCTTGGAATAAGTGCCGCTTTCTTCCTAGTCTACTGGTCCATGCCGTCTTACGCCAGTCAAACATCATCTTAGAGGCAAAAGACACGACCTTGCAGGGTGCCAGAGAAGATCTAGTGAAGCGGTGGTTGGGAGAGGAGGATTCGAACCCCCACTGACAGGGCCAGGGCCTGTTGTCCTACCTTTAGACGATCTCCCAGGGTTTCGCATTATGTTAGGTAACGTAGCTATCGCTGTCAAGCACTCAAGTTGCGTTATACTCCGCGGGAGTGCTAGAATGGGCTTATTATGACCTCAATTCGCGAGCCGGTCGTCGCTGGTGCCTTTTACCCTGGGAGTCCTGCAACATTGTCCGCGGAGCTTAAGCGGCTGTTTGGGTCGTCGGTACACGTTAGCGAGCGTGAGATCACCTCGCCTGTTGGATTGATCGCCCCGCACGCGGGGTATGTCTACTCTGGGCCGACAGCGGCGGTCGGGTATCGGCAGCTGGCCACCCTGGGGCAGCCGAAGTGG
The DNA here is from genome assembly GCA_023132915.1 of Candidatus Bipolaricaulota bacterium. Classification (GTDB taxonomy): domain Bacteria; phylum Bipolaricaulota; class Bipolaricaulia; order UBA7950; family UBA9294; genus UBA9294. Next base: position 14,276 of record JAGLXM010000183.1, on the reverse strand, counting down.
GCGATCGTCCTTGGAGCGAACCACACCGGGCTTGGACGTCCGATCTCGCTTGCTCGCGTGGGGATCTGGCGGACCCCGCTTGGCGATGCGCCGATCGCCACCGAACTCGCCGATCGCCTCATCGCTGCGGGATTGGAGGTCGCTGATGAGGCCTTCCTTCACGAACACTCGATCGAGGTTCAACTTCCCTTCCTGCAATTCCTTTTTGGAGCGGAGATTCCTTTCGTTCCAATCTGCGTCATGCTTCCCCCACTCTCTGAGTTGATAGCGTTCGGGGAGGCAATCTCGCAGGTTATCCGCGATGAACCAGGGGTCGTGGTGGCAAGCAGCGACTTCACGCATTACCAGCCAGAGGAGGTCGCTCGCAGGATCGATCATGAAGCGATTGAGCGAATCTTAGCCCTGAACGTGGAGGGCTTCTATCGCAGCCTGGTCGAGGAGCGGCTCTCCATCTGCGGGGGTGGGGCGATCACTATTTTGATGACTATTGCGAGAAAGCTCGGTTGGGACGACACTCAACTCTTGTCTTATGCCACCTCTGGAGATGTCACCGGGGATCGCCGTTCGGTCGTCGGGTACGCAGCGGTCTCCTTTTTGGGGAGGGAACATGGTTAGAAGCATGACCGGTTTTGGGATTGGGACGCTAACCGAGGGCGGCTGGCGCGCCGAGGCAACGATCCGCACGCTGAACCACCGCTACCTTTCGGTCCACGTCCGCACCCTGCGCGATCGGCCGCAGCTTCAGATGCGCCTTGAGGAGGCGGTGAAACAGGCATTCCACCGGGGGGAGATCGATGTGTGGATAGCTATCGATAGGCAGGAGGATGCGATGGAGCCATGCCACTTCGACCGCAAGGTAGTGGGGGATAACCTGACCGAACTTCGCCATATCGCTTCTGAGCTATCCCTTCCTTCACCACCGACTCTCGGTGACCTGATTCAGGTCGGGGCGTTCCAGGAAGCGAGTACCCTCGCCGAAGACCTGTGGCCGGTCGTTGAGCCGGCCCTGCAGATGGCGATCGAGGCTGCGTGTGCGGCACGGGCGAAGGAGGGCACACTCCTGGCCCAGGAACTTGAAGGGATCCTCGAAGAGCTCACTTTACTCCTTATAAAGGTCAAGGAGCGGCTCCCAGAAGTGATAGAGAAGCTTCGCACTCGCCTGCAAGAACGGGTCGCTGCCTTAAATGTGGAGGTTGAACCCAACCGATTGGAGATGGAAGTTGTCCTGTTAGCGGAACGGTTCGACGTGCGAGAGGAGGTAACCCGCCTGGAAGCCCACCTGAGTCGAGCGAAGGCCCTCCTCGAGACCGACGGTGCGATCGGAAAGAGGCTTAACTTCTTGAGCCAGGAACTCCTCCGCGAGGTGAATACCCTTGGAGCTAAATCGCGCGACCTTGATATCAACTCCCTTGTTATCGACATGAAGATGGCGATCGAGCGCTTCAAGGAGCAGGTACAGAATGTCGAGTGAGTCAATCGCTGGGCAGAGAAGGGGCGTTGGCGGTGGGATCGCATTTGTCGTTTGTGGTCCCTCAGGCGCAGGGAAGAACTCAGTGATCGAGGGGGCAATGCGGAGTCTTCCTGGCCTTTCCTTCTCCGTTTCCTACACCACCCGACCGCGGCGGTCAGGGGAGGTAGATGGGGTCGATTATCACTACATTTCCCGTCAGCAGTTCGACCGACTTCTCACGCAAGGGGAGCTGATCGAACATGTAACCTACCTTGGCGATCAGTATGGGACGGCACGTTCGCAAATCGAGGAGGTCTTCGCCAGGGGAGAGGACGTCGTCTTAAACATCGATGTGGAAGGGGCGAGAACCCTGCGAAAACAGGGCCTCCACGACTTTGCCGTGGTGTACGTTTTCCTTGCGCCTTCCTCCCTTGATCTCCTTGAGGAGCGCCTCAGCGCTAGGGGAACTGAGGACGAGGAGCAAATCCGCGCACGACTCGAGGTAGCCGCAAGGGAGATGAAGGCGCTTCCTGTATTTGACTACCTGGTGTTAAACGACAAACTTGATCGCTCCATAGATGAGCTACGAGCGATCATTGTTGCTGAAAGGTGCCGGATCTGCGGCGAACATGATTAGGGTGGGTATCGACGCGGTCGACGTATCGCGAATAAAAAGTCTGCACCAGCGCTATGGGGAGCGATTCCTGAAGCGCCTATATACACCGAGGGAGTCCTCCTACGCACTGGCCGCCCACGAGGATCGCTGCTTCGAGCGGCTCGCCGCTTGCTTTGCCGCTAAGGAGGCGTTGATCAAAGCCGCTGGTTGTCCACTCGCGTTCACCGCGATTGAGGTAAGCCACAGCCTCACCGGTCGTCCACATATTACCTGCGCCTTGATTGAGGGAAAAATTGAGGCCAGCCTCTCTCATACAAGGAGGCTGGCCATCGCGTGTGTCCTTCTGGAAAGGGCTACTTCCTCGCCACGCCCCGCCCAGTAACCTTAAGATTCTTCTGGATCTGTCGCTTCAGTTCCTTGCCCGGCTTAAACAGCGGGACAACCTTTGCCTCGACCTGAATCGGCCTCTTCGTCTGGGGATTAATTCGGCTGCTCGCCTTACGCGCCCGCACATCGAACTTCCCGAACCCAACGAATTTGACCTCCTCTCCCTGCCGCAAGGTATTTTGAATGAGGTTTAAAACCGAGTCAAGAAGCTTTCGGGCTTCCTTCTTGGTCAGCTGCGTGGAATCGGTCAGCCGATCGATGAATTCGCCTTTGTTCATAGTGTGTTCCTCCTTGCAACTTAGATTGTCTGCTCGTTTTATTCCTCGTCGTCGAGGCTATCTTCCAACAGATCGCGCATACTCAACGTCTCATGTCCGCCCTCATCGAGGAAGGGTCGTTCATCAACACGGTCCCGCTTTCGTGAGCGCTTGCGGGGAGAGCGGGAGGGTGGGACCGGAGGTGGCCCAAACAGGTTGCGCATGCTTAGGCGAACCTGTTTCTTCTCCTCATTGATTCCAATGATCTTTGCTTGCACCTTATCCCCGATGGAGAGAACCTCGCTCGGTGTAGCAATGCGCTGATCACTGATCTCGGAGACATGGATCAGACCATCGACATCGTCGGTAATCTTCATGAATGCGCCGAAGTCCTTGATCTCGGTGATCTCTCCTTCCGCGATCTCATCGATGGAGTACTGTTCGAGGAACTGTCGCCAGGGATCGATCTTCAACTCGCGGATGCTAAGGCTGATGCGTCGCTCCTTCGGATCCACGTTCAGGACCTTGGCTTCAATCGTTTCCCCCTCCTTCAGCACGTCGCGCGGGTGGGTCACGTGCCCCCAGTCGAGTTCAGAGACATGGACCAGTCCCTCAACCCCATCTTCTAGCTTGACGAAGGCACCAAAGTCAGTGAGTTTAGTCACTTCGCCGGTCACCTGCTGATCACGGGGATACTTTGTGTTCACGTCCTCCCATGGGTCGTTCTGGGTGCGACGCAGAGAGAGGCTAATCCGGTGTGCTTCCTCGTCGCAGTTTAGAACCACTACCTCGATCTTGTCCCCCTCACTCACTACCTCCTTCGGGTTCTCCGGGTACCCCCAGGATAGTTCGGAGACATGTACCAACCCCTCCACGTCCTGTTCTAGCTCGACGAAGGCGCCGAAGTCGGTAACACTGACCACTGTGCCTGTGACATGTGTCCCTGTTGGGTAGTGGGCAGCGATCCCTTCCCATGGGTTCGGGCGCAGACGTTTTATCGATAGGGATACCTTAGCCTTCTCCTTGTCGAAGTCGATTACTTTGACCTTGATCGTGTCTCCCACCTTATAATCTGTCGGTGGGACAGGGAGATCCTTCCAAGCGATCTCGGAGCGGTGGACAAGTCCCTCAAAACCACCGATGTCAACAAATAGGCCAAAGTCAACGATACTGCGGATAGTCCCTTCAATCTCCTGTTCCTTCTCCAGAGAGTCAAACAGGGCCATGCGCCGCTTCTTTTCTTCCTCCTTGAGGTAAGCCTTGTGGGAGACAACGAGGTTCTTGTCCCGGCGGGATAGCTCGAGGATCTTGAGCGGGACTAGCTTGCCCTTCAGTTCCTCAATGGCGCTCGGGAGATCGTTCCCCAAGTGTGAACCAGGAAGGAAAGCCCGAATTCCATCGAGGTTTACGTGATAGCCCGCGTTCTTTACCTCGTTTGTGATCTCGCCTTCCACCACGTTCCCTTCCCGATATGCCTCCTCCAGTAACTCGATCCTCTTCTCGTACTCGGCCTGCTTCTCCGAGGCGTAGACCGTTCCTTTCTCCTCATCGATGTAGGTGACGAGCACCTCTATCTCTTCCCCTTCCTCGACCTTGCCTTCCTCGCGAAAAGGGGAAAGCTCGCCCACTGGAAGGATTCCTTCGGACTTGTAACCAATATCGACGAGGATCTCCGTCTCATTCACCTGGACGACGGTTCCAGTGATCGTGTCTCCTCGACTGTACAGCTTGACATCGCTTTCAGAGAAAGCGTCTTCCATCTTAATCTTCTTTTCCATATTTTTAGACCACCTGTTATGTGATTTCCCCTCCCCCTTGCATCTCGGGGTCGGGCTCTTGCTTTTAAGAAGTTATTTTTTTAATTGTCCTCCTTTCGTCTCAGACTGCGTCGATTTGCTCCATCAACCGTTCACTTAACAAGCGGTAGCGCTCCGCGCGGCTGGCCATCTTCACGGTTTCACTCTCCAACTCGGACACAGTGAACGGCTGGCCAAACGAGATCGTGATCTGCGGGTAACGAAACGGATAACGTGGCGGATACGGGCCATTTGCCCGGATATTCACCGGGAGAAATTTCTTACCAGTGAGACGAGCGAAGTGGATCGCCCCCGACTTGGGGTCGACCCGGCGACGCGTCGTCCCTTCCGGGAAGATCCCGATCAACCTCTCGCGCTTGATCGCCTGCAGCATGCGGCGAAAATCTGCCTTGTTGAAATTGTCGCGGTCGATCGTCGTGGCGTAGAGCTTGATTAGGAGATTGAAGAGCGGATTGCGCAGCAGGCCCTTCCGGGCGATGAAGTGGATGCGGTTCCGCCAGCCAAGTGCCGCTGTTAGAAGTAGTATGTCCCAATAACTGCGGTGACGCGCAACTGTAATGTAGTGACTGTCATGGTCAATGATCTCCTTTCCCTTAACCCGTAAGCGAAACAAGATCTTCGCCAAGAGGAAAAAGAAGAAGGATATAAACGCGTATAAGCCACCCTTGAGTAAGTCTTTTAACTGGTCTGTCAACGTTCTTCCAACCGCCCCTTGACTAGGTCTATCGCCTCGGAAATGACCTCTGCGAGGCTCTTTCGATCGGTGTCGATTATAATTGCATCCCTTGCTGGGTTCAAGGGGGAGATAGCTCGGGTCCGATCTCGCATATCCCGGGTGATGATCTCGTCCAACGTTGTGGAAAGATCGGTCGCTTTCCGTTGATTTGCACGGCGTTTCGCGCGCTCCAATGGGTTTGCCTTAAGGAAGATCTTCACTTCTGCTTCGGAAAGGACCACCGTGCCAATGTCCCTGCCTTCCATCACCACGTCGAAGCTGGCGGCAATCTTCCGTTGTATAGCCACAAGTTTTTCCCGTACCCTCGGTTTGGTGGCGACTTGTGAGGATTCCTGATCGAGCTTTGGTGTATGGAGGAGATCGGTGACGTCCTCCCCGTTTAGCAGGAAACGACCGTCTTTGTCCATAGTGATATCGATCTCATCAAGGTTGAGACCGCGATCGAGGCCAAGGGCGACGGCGCGGTACATCTTCCCAGTTTCCACAAATAAGCACCCGAAGTGACGGGCGAGCGCTCGGCCGAGGCTGGTCTTCCCCACGGCGGCTGGGCCATCGATGGTGATCTGCATTAGTCTTCCCCTTTCACGTGATACCCCGAGTCGGTCGCTGCGCAGAGGTGGGTCTTGGCCTCTGGAAAGGAGGCAACAAGGTGCTCTCTAGCGACAGTTGCTGTTTTTAAGTCCGAGAAGGCAGCGTAGAAGGTGGACCCACTTCCGCTCATCCCGAAATACTCGGCGTCTAAGGAAGCGATCGCCTCGCGATAGGGACCAAGCGCTGGGTAGAGGTCAAGCGCGGCCGCTTCAAGGTCGTTACACCCCAAGGGTGGTGCGGTCGTGGAATTACCGTAGGTGGACACAATCCGGTCAAGATGTGCGTAGACTGCGGCGGTGGCGCAGTGAACCGGTGGGACGAGCAGAAGGAAGCGCTCCTTACGCAGGGGATGAAGCGGGGCGATACGCTCCCCTTTTCCGGTGACTCTCATAAGCCCCCCGGTGAGAAAGAGGGGGACGTCCGCACCGAGGCGTGCGGTGAGGCGGACAAGGCAGTCCGTTGGAAGAGGCGGCGGGATGAGTCGATCCACGGCCCACAGGACTGCCGCGGCATCACTCGACCCGCCGCCGAGGCCGGCCCCGACTGGAATTCGCTTCTCCACTATAATCTGAACCCCCTGAGGGTTGCGCTTCTTTCCGAGGAGGAGGCGGGCCGCTCGTGCCGCGAGGTCCACATCCGGTGGTAGTTTAAGATCGTTTATCACTGTCACTCCTCTATTTGCGCTTTTTACCATGATCGCGTCGGCAAGATCGATCGTCTGGATAATGGAGTCGATATCGTGGAACCCGTCAGTCCGGCGGCCGACAACACGCAGTGAAAGGTTTAGCTTCGCGTAAGCTTGAAGCTTCATCATGCAGATTCGTAGACGACCTTCCCGCCTTGGATTACCATGCGAACTGGGTTGTGCCCAAAGAAATAGGGAATCTGCCGGTAGCTTTCAAGGTCGAGGAGGATCAGGTCGGCCGCTTTTCCCTTTTCCAGTGAACCGATCTCCTCGGACAGTTCTAGGGCACAGGCAGCGTTCAGGGTCGCTGCGGTGATCGCCTCCTCTACGGAGAGTCCCATCTTTATGACGGCAAGCCCGATTACAATCCACATCGAATAGATGGGACAGGTCCCGGGGTTAAAGTCGCTTGCCAGGGCGACGGGGAGGCCAAGTTCGATCATCCTTCGTGCTGGAGCGTAGTTAGAGGTAAGGTTAAACGCAGTCCCTGGGAGAAGTACCGGGATAACCCCTGCTTCCTTTAACCGTTTTATCCCCTTCTCGCTTACCTTCAAAAGATGGTCCGCAGAGGTTGCCTCGAGCTCGGCGGCAAGTTCGGCTCCCCCGACGTCAGCAAGTTCGTCTGCATGCAGTTTTAACCTTAGTCCCGCTCCACGGGCGGCGCGGAGAATGGTGCGGGTCTCGGCGCGCGTGTAGAAACCCCGATCACAAAAGACATCGCAAAACTGGGCGAGTCGTCGCCGCCGTACAGTGGGGATCATCTCAGTGATGATGCTGGAGATGTAGTCGTCGCGGCCGATCTCCTTGGGAAAGGCGTGTGCGCCGAGGAAGGTAGGAACTACACGCATCGGCATCATCTTCTTAAGCTGGCGGATGGCGACGAGGAGCTTGATTTCGTTCTCTAGGCTAAGACCATAGCCACTCTTGATCTCAACCGTCGTTGTCCCACAGGCCAGCATGCGCTGCAGGTAGGGGAGAGCGCCTTCTACCAGATCTTCCTCACTTGTTGTTGCAACGGCACGGGCGCTTGCGAGGATTCCTCCTCCGTCGTAAGGGTTTCCCTGCAAGCGAGCAAGGAACTCCTCCTCACGTGTGTCGGCAAAGACGGCGTGTGTATGTGGATCAACTAAGCCAGGAAGGACAACCCCGCCGCGGGCATCGATCGTCCGATCGACACCTGCCCGATCGATCCGAGCAGCAATCTCGGTTATCCTTTCCCCGTTTGTCAGAAGCTCGACCCCTTCGTAGATAGTGAGGTCGTTCATCTGTTTTCCCCCTGCCGGGGCCCTCCCGTGAGGGGTGATGAGCTGCCCGATGTTCGTGATGAGGATGTTCATAGGCGTTCTAGTATAGTAAGCTAGAAAAATCTTTACAATGGTGCCACTATGTATTGTGCTACCAGGAACAATGATAGAACCAAGGCGGTATACGCTGGGAGTAAAGAATGCGGCTCGGCCAGTCTTGATCGCCTAAAAGGTCGCTTTGAAGGAGTGGTTCGATGGGAGCATTTAAATCGGGATTCGTCGGGGTCTTGGGACAAACGAACGTTGGGAAATCGACTTTCTTAAACACCGTAATCGGCAAGAAGCTTCTTATCACCTCCGCGAAACCTCAGACAACGCGCAACCGCGTGCGTTGCATTTACACAAGCGATGAGGCCCAGATCGTCTTTGTCGATACCCCGGGTCTACATCAGCCGCGCAACAGGCTCAGTCGCTATATCCTACGCGAGGCCTTTCGTGCCCTTCGTGGGCTCGACGTATTGCTCTATATGATCGAACCCTGGGGGAGGGTAAGCGATTACGATCGTGTTCTCATCGAACGTTTTCAGAATCATGACCGCCCGATCCTCCTTTTGGTGAACAAGATCGATCTTGCCCGCGGTAACGACTTAGAGGAGACGCTACTGGCCTACGAGGCAGAAGGGCGGTTCGCAGAACTGATTCCAATTTCCGCTGTTCAAAAGATCAATCTCGATGAGGCCCTTCGAACGATTGTCATTTACCTTCCCGAAGGAAGGCCGTACTTCCCCACCGATATTACAAGCGACTGTTCCGAGGCGTTCTTGGTAGGCGAGCTCATCCGGGAGAAGATCGTTCAGTTAACTTTTAAGGAGATCCCCTATGCCACGGCGGTGCGGGTGAAGTGGATAAACGAGCGGGAGGACGGCCTTCTTGAGATCAAGGCCGAGATCGTGACAGACAGGAAATCGCAGAAAGGTATAATTATCGGCAAGGGTGGTAGCATGATTAAACAAATTGGAACCAAAGCTAGGGCTGATATCGAATCCCTTCTTGGCACGCAAGTTTTTCTCGAGCTCATGGTGAAGGTCTACAAAGGATGGACCAGGAACTTAAGCCAGATCGAGCGCTTGACCGGCAATGGCGCTGAGGGCTAACCGGATGGAACAAAAGACGGCTGCAAGGGTCCTCTTCGTCAGTATGGATTTCGTAGCTTTACCGACCACTCGCCGATGAACATCACCATTGAGCGGCTTATCTCTCTTGAAGCGTTCTCATCTTGCGAGCGTCTGCAGCAGGAGGTAGGGAAGTATGAGGAGAGCCAAATCCTTCCCACCTACCTGCTAGTGACGCTTCACCGCAGCGGTGGGACCGTACTTGGGGCCTACGACACCGATGTCAAACCGCCGCGGCTCTGCGGTTGCCTGATCGATCTTGTCGCGCATTACGACGGGAGACCCTCCTGGATTACTCTCTTTCACGGGGTGGTACGGGAGCTACGTAACTGCGGGATCGGCTATCAGTTGCGGGTAAAAGAGCGAGAGGAGTGTCAAAAAAGGGATGTGGGGCTCATTACCTGGGCACTCGATCCGCTGCGCAGCTTGGAGGCGCACTTCTCCTTTAACAAGCTGGGGGTGATCTGTGTTGGCTACGAGCGCAACTTGTACGGGGAGTTATCTGACCCCGCCAACCGTGGCCTGGCGAGCGACCGGTTGATGGTCGAGTGGTGGATCGATTCCCCCCGCGTCACGGGGGTAGTGGATCGAGGCGTTCTTCCGTATCACTTTCACCTCGGACTTGACCGGATGGAGGTAGTAACAAAGACTAAGCTCGTGGAGAATGGGATGCGGCGACTGGTAGGGTTCGAGGCTGCGGCGGGCAGCGATGTCATCCTCGTTGAGATTCCCGTCAACCTCGACCGTATACGAGCACTTGATCCAGCTTTGGCGCGTGACTGGCGTATCAAGATGAGGGACGTGTTCGAACAAGTTCTTGCCAGAGGATATATTATAACGGGGTTCGTACATGAGGCTGACCGCAGCTTCCATCTGTTGGAGCGTACAAAGAAGGGGGCGGTCCTGGGGCGAGCCTCATAATGTGAAAATCATATGTTGTAGGGAGGAAAGATGCGCAGAACAGATCTTGCGAGAATGATCGACCATACACTGTTGGGGCCTACCGCCTCTGCAGAGGGGGTGGGCGTGTTGTGCCAGGAAGCGAAGCGGTACGGATTTGCCTCTGTGTGCGTGAACCCGTGCCATACTTCTCTTGCTTGTGATCTGCTCAAGGAGACACAGGTCAAGGTGTGTGTAGTGATCGGTTTTCCGCACGGGATGACCACAAGCGAGGTGAAAGCGTTCGAGGCGCAGAAGGCGATCGCCGTTGGGGCAGACGAGCTGGATATGGTTCTAAACATCGCTGCTCTTAAAGAAGGCGACTACGTGACCGTTCTTAATGATATCAAAGGGGTCTGTGCCGCCTCCGAGAAGGCGCCCCGGCCGATTCTGGTCAAGGTGATCCTGGAGACAGCCCTACTAGATGAGGACGAGAAGGTAGCAGGGGCTATCCTAGCCAAGGCCGGAGGGGCCGACTTTGTCAAGACCTCGACTGGTTTTGGTCCCGGCGGTGCAACGGTGGAGGACGTAGCCCTGTTGCGTCAGACCGTTGGAGAAACAATGGGGGTGAAGGCGGCTGGGGGGATTCGCGACTATGAGACGGCATTGGCAATGATCGAGGCTGGGGCGACCCGCATCGGGGCCAGTCGTAGCGTTGCAATCCTTGAGGGGGCAGCGGAATAGGTTGGGGCTCTTACGCGCAGACGGATTCGTGTTGCGAATCCGCGACTTTGCTGAGTCGGACCTGATCGTCACCTTGTTCACCGAGCAGTGGGGAAAGCGGACAGCGATCGCCAAGCGCGCGCGGCGACTTAACTCACGCCTGGGAGGGGTATTTGATCTGCTGAACCGTGTGGAGGTTGTTTTCTACCCCAAGTCGCGCCTCGACCTGGTGAGCCAAGGAGCACTTCTGCAAGGGTTTCCCCACTTGAAAGGTGATCTGAATGTTGTGGCCGCAGCTCTCTTGGTCGGGCGCCTCCTCGATCGTCTTCTTCCGTTTCATCAACCCGAGGAGCGGGTTTATAGCCTGTTTGGCCGCTTTCTTAATCTATTAGAAGCCGGGGATCATTCGGTTGACCGATTACGCCTCTCCGTGACACTGAAGCTGTTAGCTTTCTTAGGGCACCGTCCGCGGCTTGCTGGCTGTGTCCGTTGTGGGAGCGAGTCAGGACCGTTCCTGTTCGCAAGTGAGTGTGGAGGGGTACTCTGCCGGGCCTGCGCGCAACGAGAGGGGATAAAGATCAGTCGTGGCCTCGCCCTATCTCTCGACGCGTTCCTCCGACTTCCGCTTGAGCGTGTTAATGTGATCCACCTCTGCCCTGAAGATATCCGTGTGGCAGTAAAGGTCGTCGATGGTTATGTCGACCACCTTGCCAGTGGGCCTTGAAGTCCAATCGGTCCATCCACTATATTATCGGTGATCAGGAGGGAATAATGCATTGCCAGTTGCGTTCGGCGGAGAGGGCGCTATTCGACGGGGAGGCCACGATGGTAGTGGCGCACAGCCCGAAGGGAGAGTTTGCGGTGATGGAGGGGCACGCCCCGCTCCTTTCGATCCTCGATAACGCCCCTTTGCGCATCAAAACGGAAAAAGGGGAGCATGCTTTTGCCCTCCTCACCGGGCTTCTTCGTGTCTCAAAAGAGGGGGTAATGATCCTCGCCCAGGAGGCAATCCCCTCGGAGGAGATTGATCTTTTTGCGGTGCGGCAGCGGCGAGCAGAGACTGAACAGGAGCTCCCGATTACCCAAGAGAAGGATGAACTCTTGCGTAAACTTGCTGCTCTGCGTACGAAGGAACGGGTGAAGGAGCGGCATGGATAGGCGGGTGGTGGTGACTGGACTTGGCCCTCTTACTCCAATCGGGACGGGAAAAGCGGCGTTTTGGGAAGCCCTGTGTGCCGGTCGAAGCGGGGTCCGGAGGGTAGACGATCGAATTGACCTTTCCGGGATCGATGTTCGGATCGGTGCGCCGGTTGTCAATTTCGATCCACTCGATCATATGGACCGACGGCGGGCGCGGCGCATCGATCGGGCAGCCCAGTTTGCCTTAGTGGCAACGCGTCTAGCCCTCATCGACGCCGGGCTTGAACCCCGCGATCTTGAACCAGAACGGGTGGGTGTCGTAGTAGGGACAGGGATTGGAGGTCTTCAAACGATAGAGGAAACCTTTGCTACGCTCGTTGAGAGCGGGCCGCGGCGAGTGAGCCCGTTCTTTATCCCTCGGTTGATGCCGAATGCAATTGCCGGTGAGATTGCCATTGAGTACGGCCTGCGCGGGCCGAACTTTGGTGTAGTCTCTGCCTGCGCCAGCGCGGCGCACGCCATTGGGATGGCGGGGGAGCTGATTCGATCGGGATTACTCGACTGCGCAGTCGCCGGAGGCTCCGAAGCGGCTCTGGTGCGGATTGCCTATGCTGGATTTGCGCAAATGGGAGCAATCTCCAAGCGGAACGATCAGCCTGAGCGCGCCTCACGACCGTTTGACCGCGAGCGAGACGGCTTCGTGATGGGAGAGGGGGCGGGGATTCTGATCCTGGAGGAGCGCGGGCACGCTTTGGCGAGAGGGGCGCGCATCAACGCCGAACTTGTCGGTTTCGGTATGAGCGACGACGCTAAACACATCACCGCACCGGCTGAAGATGGAGCAGGAGCAGCCCAGGCAATCGCTGTTGCCCTCAAGCGGGCGGGTGTTTCTCCTCAAAAGATCGATTACCTAAACGCCCATGGGACCTCTACTCCACTCAACGACAAGTCTGAGACCAAAGCGATCAAGGGCGTTTTTGGCGAGGCTGCCTATAACTTAAAGATCAGTTCCACAAAATCTCAGATCGGTCACCTCCTTGGCGCCGCAGGTGGCGTGGAGGCGATTGCCACCATCCTCTCCATTGAGCATGGCTTCATCCCTGCAACCCTGAACTACGAGTATCCCGATCCCGAGTGTGATCTAGATTACACTCCAAAACCGGTAAAGAGGACGATCGACACAGCGCTCTCTAACTCGTTTGGCTTTGGCGGCCAGAACGCCGCGCTCCTCTTCAGGAAACCCGAATAGCGATAAAACAATGGTTTTTCGCTATCTGGCCTGCCTGAATAGCCAGGCAGGGAAGCCCCGTTCTCTCGCCCGTTCGTTTCACTCACTCAAGACGCTAAGATCGCCTCGGGGGGTGTAGTAAATCCCAGAGCGCCTACTACACCCCCCAAGGGTCATTTGTTCTCTTCGTTCTAAGGCGTGTTCTTCCTGCATTCCTGGTCTTAGCGCTAAGCCCTTGCTATTGGTTGTAGGCACATCTAAGCCAAGCCCCTTAGGAAACCAGGAGGCCAGGAAAAGCGCTGATTTGTACATCCTTAGCTTTCTCATGGATTCCTGGATTCCTTATAGTTATTAGGTTCCTGTCGATCCTGTTTTCCGCCGTTCTCTGCGCCTTTGCGAGAGTCTTGTCGTTTCATCCTTTTTCTTAAGTTACCCACGCGAAACAGCGAGGGGCCCACTTTTTAGCCGATAATGCCTTCCTACCGATAACGGGGAAGAGGTATAAGAGACCGGAGTCCATGGTAATCCCGATGATCCTTACCTGGGAATACTAACCCGGCCGCTGACGGGGTGTATTCCCCTTCAATGGTCGGACATGAAGGTGTGGCTTCATGCCCCCCACGTGAGCAGCGACGTTCGATCGAGTCTATTTTGCATCATCAAAGACTTGTGCAATAATGTGCTATGAGCCCGACGGTATTTCGGTACAAAGATTATAGGTTCTACTTCTTCTCGCGCGAGGAGAAGAGGATGCATGTACATGTGTATTGCACAAACGGCGAGGCGAAGTTCTGGATAGAACCCGAGGTTATTCTTGCGAAGAATCATGGTCTGTCGGGCTCACAGATTACGGAACTGACGTGTGTAGCAAAGGAGCACCGTGATGAAATCGAAAACGCTTGGAAGAAGCACTTCCCGGGTTGAGGTTCTCAATATCGACGTTCATGGCCTTTGGCTGTACGCCCAAGGAAAGGAATATTTCCTATCTTATGACGAGTTCCCTTGGTTCAAAAACGCAACTGTTGCAGATATCCTGAACGTCGACCTCCAACACGGGTTCCACTTGTATTGGCCCACGCTTGATGTCGATCTCGATCTCCACTCCCTGGAGGACACGAGCGAAACGCCGCTTGTATATCAATAGGATCGAACAAGAGATTCAGCGTTGACCAGCTTCGGCACGCGCCTTATCAGGCGCTCACCTCGCTGGCAGGTTATCTGCGCCGGTGGGGTGGTGGAACGACGGCAAGCAGGCCGAGTTCGCCGACGGAAGACGTATTCCCCTTCAACGACCGGACAACAACCAAGAATGGAGATGTAATCCCATGCCTCTCCAGAATGAAGGTGTGAC
>JAGLXM010000182.1 GCA_023132915.1 Candidatus Bipolaricaulota bacterium | reverse complement strand
CCGTAACGGGGAGGACTTTGAATTTCACTGAAAAGACGATGATGAGGAGCAATCCCAGCCAGAAGCTGGGCATAGAGACTCCCACAAGGGCCGATACCGTACTGACGTTATCAAGAAAGGAATATCTTTTTACAGACGAAATAACTCCAACTGGAATGGCAATAATCAATGATATAATAATGGATAAAAGAGTCAATTCAAACGTGGCTGGAAGGCGAGTACCAATTAACTTCATCACCGGTGCGCGTTGGATGATCGACCGCCCAAAATCACCGTGAAGGATCCCTGTTAAGAAACTGAGGTATTGCACCACTAGGGGCTTATCTAATCCCAATTCATGACGGAGCCGCTCTATTTCCTCCGAACTTATGATGCTCCCCTTACCCATCATAATCTCTACTGGATCCCCAGGGGTAAGGTGCATAATGAGAAACACAATCAAAGTGATCCCAATAAAAACTGGGATTATTTGCACAAGTCGCGTAAAAATATATGCTAGTGTCAACCTACGCTTTCCCCTCTTGCTATTTTAACGTCGCCGAATAATACGAGGGGCCACGATGGGCCCCTCGTGCTTCTGCTTCTTACCCCAGAAAGCTTAGTCAGATACGGACACATCGTGCATATTGAGCCGGCTGTCCGGACTCGGGTTCCAGTTCTGTACGCGTCCCGACTTCCCGTATATCTCCTTAGTAACGTATCCCCAGACCATTGGGCACTCATCGTAGACGATCTTCTGTCCTTCGATGAAACACGTTAGTCGTTCATCACTGTCCAACGTTATCTTCGACAGAGCAAACAGGAGATTGAGCGTCGTGTTAGAGTAGCCAGTGTAGTTCCCGCGTTCACCGGTGCCGAGCTTCGGAATGAAGATACCCATGGGATCCATGCTGCCATTCCCCCAGTCTCCCAGCCACATCTGGCGCTTAGCCGCCAGCAGCTCCGGCTTGAGCACCCCCCAATCCCAAACCTGCACAGAGGCTTCGATACCAATTTCGCGCAGCATCTGCGCATAGGCCTGCGCTACGTCCTTGATGAAATCCTCGGTGTCGATCACGAGGGAGAAGCCATTCGGATACCCGGCCTCTGCCAACAATTCCTTAGCTTTCTCAGGGTCATACGGGTACGGATCGAGGTCCGCGTAGCCGATCGCATTCGGCGATAGGATCGTCGGGATCACCTCTCCCAGTCCAGCGTAGAGGGTCTTGACGATCAGTCCCATGTCGATAGCGTAGTTCATCGCCCGGCGAACCCGTTTGTCGGTGAAGATCCCCTCCACACAGTTCATCCCGATAAAGTAGCTTCGTGTTCCGTTGCACGGCGCGATCTCCGAGTTGGGGTCAGCCTCAATCTGTCCCATGAGATCGGTCGGCACTTTGGTGATGATGTCGACTTCGCCGGCCTGTAACGCAGCGATACGACTGGAGGTTTCAGGGATGACCTTGAAGATCAGCGTCTCTACTTGAGCTGGTCCGACCGGTGGAATATCAGGGGAGCCGCCGTAGTAGTCATCGAATCGCTCCATGACGATCTGCGTCCCCTTGTCCCAACGCACAAGCTTGAAGGGGCCAGTTCCCATTGCGTGCTCGGCCAGGTAATCGTCGCCAACCTCCTCAACATAGTGCTTGGCGACCATCTCTTGGAACGGGAGAAACGCCAGGAGATGGGGCATGGAAGCATCGAGCGTGAGCTTGATCGTGTAGGTATCGATCACCTCTGCTCCATTAACAGGGTCGAGGAGACTCTTACGGGGTGAGGTCATACCATTGATCATCCCTTCCTTCACTAAGCGATCAATGGTGAACTTCACGTCCTCAGCAGTAAATTCCTCACCATCATGCCATTTGACGCCCTCTCGCAGATAGAATATCCACTCTGTCGTAGAGGTCTGCTCCCAAGATTCAGCAAGCTCTGGCACAAGTTCCATATCGGTTGTTCGGGTTATTAGCCCGTCGTACATGTTGCGGATGATGGTCTCGGTCACCCGGTCACGGTGATTGCCTGGATCAAGCGTGGTTGCATCTTGATGAACCCCAACGACGAGAGTGTCGCCGGCCGCCCACCCAAAAACTCCTCCGAACAACAGGCCACCCACAAGAATGAAGGTGACCATGAGCAGCGTTCTCTTCATTTCGTACCTCCTTGGCAATACGATTTTGCTTCTCTAACAGCCCGAGCTTACACTCAGCCCGAGCTTACACTCCTATAAATTTTTTCTACGATCACCTCCTTCTTGTTTAGGATAGAAGCATAGACTAAGGCCCCCCGTTTTAGGACTCGGTCTACATTTACTTGATTCGTGGTAAGAGACTTTTATTGATAGGACCACTTAGAAATGCGCAAGCTTTAAGACATCGATGAGTCGTTACACTACACATCAAACCACTCTCCATTGGGTGTTCCCCAAAAAGCGATCTGGCAATACCAGTATTACCAGTTTAGCTGAAAATTGGCTCCCTGTCAACCAGGCAGAGGGGCTGATGAAGGAGTAGTTGAAAAAGGCTGCCGCTCCTTTTACAACACAACGCCCTTAGCTCGTTGTATTCCCATTTCCACGGTCTTTTTCAGGATGGCAACGACCGCAGCGTGAATGTCCACCTCCAGGCTATCTGTTCCTTCTTCGACTCGGCTAGTGAGGCCATCGCTTCGTTCAAGCGCTGTCGGCGGCACTACTGCCTTTTCAGCAGTCTGCCGGGGTATCTCCCAGTGTGTTCTCCTTCCTCAATTACTACATCTCCATTGACGAGCACATAGTCAATCCCCTGCGGGAACCGACAGGGTTGTTGAAAAGTTGCACGATCCACCACAGTCTGGGGATTGAAGATTACGATGTCCGCGGCTTGTCCCTCGGCGATCATTCCTCGATCTTTCAGTCCAAGTCGACTCGCTGGGAGGCTGGTCATTTTTCGAATCGCCTCGTTCAACTCCAGGATACCCTTTTCTCTGACATAGCGACCGAGAACGCGCGGGAAGG
>JAGLXM010000181.1 GCA_023132915.1 Candidatus Bipolaricaulota bacterium | reverse complement strand
CCGTCGCCTTGGCGAGCGAGGGGAAGTGGTCCCTAACTCCTTGATAGACCTCCTCCGCGGTGGGGTGGGTGTGGTTATTCTCCAGGTACTCTAGCACTGCCGATCGCTGGATCGTAGGGACGAGTCCTAACTTTCGCAACCTTGTAGAGCGAGCTCCAATATTCATATTAGAATAATTATAGACTTAGAACGACTAAAAATCAAGTGCTGTGAAAAGAGTGCTACAGGTGAAGACTGCTGGCCGGAGCCAGCGATTTTGGTCGCGCAAAATCCGATGGTTGGTTTGCTGTAGGACGCTGTTGATGGTCTTTTAGATGGGGCGGATTGGAGCGGAGGCTAAGTAGGCGGACGGTTTTCTTAAGTCAGATTATCTATCTTCGATAAAAGTAAGGGATTTGATGATATCCATCATTGATCCTCAATAGGCACTGCCTAACTGCAAGAGCTCGCCTACGCCGCGCAGGAGTATTACTAATCCCTCGGGTTCGACATCCTATACGCCGGGGGTTGATTTCCATCGATGTCGGTGAAGCCGTACTCGCGCGCAAGATCACCCACGGTCAGGACGCTTCCCGCCTTTTCCAAGACGTCGGGGTCGGTGGCGAGGGCGGCAACCGCCCGCCCGATGTACTCCACCGATTCGGTCTTGCTCAGTTCTTCAGGAGTGTGTTTATGTGCCATCACTGATTCCGTGCGCATCCAACCGGGCGAGAGTGCCACAGCGGCGATATGGTACTTCCGCAGTTCCAGTGCCATCCCGTAAGCCATGCGGTTGATTGCCGTCTTTGCCAAGTCATAGGGTAGATTGCTGAGACATTTGCCCCGATCCCAAAAGGTGGTATTCACTATGAGTCCCTGGCGGTGTGACATCATGAGCGGGATCGCGAAGCGACTGGCCGTATAGTGGGCGCGCACGCCTGCCGTGAACATCTTGTCCCAGCGCCAGAGCGGCTGCTCCCAGAACGGGAGGTCGAAGGTGCGGTCATCGTATTGTTCATACCCGTCCCAGACGTTGTTCACCAGAATATCGAGCCGGCCGTGTTCCTGGTATGTCGTTGGTGTGAAAAATGGAAAGAGCGACAGGTTCCTTAGGTTTTAATGTCCGTTCTAGCATCTCATGTTTTGTAAGAGGTTTATGCATTTATCGTACCTCGCTTGCTTCCCGCAAGCGTGTGCGAGAAAAGCGTTTCGCAACCGACTCGAGAAACTTTGATGATTTCGAGCGCTTCTGCCTGAGCGTGAATCGGCAAAGAAGCTCCCCGAGAAATGCTCACTGCTTTGGTGATCTTGCTGGGTGAGAGGCCAACGGCGAGCGTACAGTGCGGGGCCCAGAATCCAGGACAGTAATGAGGCCAGGGCTTCTTCGCATGCTCTTCAAAGAGTCGGTGAACAGCGGCGTGCAAACTCAGGAGTTCTTTCGTCACGGTTACGCCAAAGAAGAGGATGCCTTCTTCTGTTGGGAAGATCCCGATACTGGATAGGAGAAGTGGGAATGGCGAGATAGTGGTCATATAGGAAGACAACTCATCCTGTAGTCCCTTCACATCGAGTTTATCGCAGACACAAAGCGACAGATGAGGGCGGAGACCCTCAACAAGCATAGATGAGGAGACGCCCGCTTCGGCGAGGGCTTCCCACGTCCGGCGAATTGTGGTTTCGGTTGTTCCATCAAAGGTCAGTACGACACCAACTGGCACCCGGTCCCCCTTTATTCGCCTTACAGTGTAGCATCTTTGTCACTCTGTGGTAGGGTGGGTGCAGGTTCAAGCGGCGCTTGGAGGACTCACCCCCGATTGGAGTAGACTAGATGCGCTATCTTGAACGTCTGAGCGTAGGCAACTTGTGAATGGTGTAGACAAGAATTAAGAGGCCCCCTTGCTTTTCCGCACCGAAAGCTAGGGGAGCAGAGTGGCAAGCAAAAGAGGCACGGAAGACCGCGCCCCTTAGTCCCAATCGACAATTGTTACAGAGGCCTTACCGGCTCGCAGATATCGACTATGTGCTTACCCTCGGGGTGGGTCTTCGGGTCGTTGAGGTAGAGCTCGTAACAGAGGCGATCGTCGGGCTGGTAGCCGCTTTCGGGAAACCATTCCCCCATCAGCTTGTCCCACGCCTCAGCGTACTGGTCTTCGTTGATCTCCACGTGGGCCACCGCAAACATTCCCCCGGGAATGGTCATCTTTCCGACTTC
>JAGLXM010000180.1 GCA_023132915.1 Candidatus Bipolaricaulota bacterium | reverse complement strand
GGCCACGGTCATTGATGCGCACCACCACATTCCTCCCTGTCTCAAGCTCGACCACCTTGGTGCCGACTTCAAGCGGGTCACATGTCCGCACAATTCCTTCATTCTATATACCGTCAGGAAAATGGTAAAGATGTACGAAATTTTACTGGTGATTCCGCCTTTTTTCAATAAGCCCAAAGACCGTATTCAAAAACGAGGAAATACGAGGCGAAAAAGGTGCTCCGTTGTCGCATACAAACAAGGGATAAAGATCATCAATAAGCCTCTTGACTCCTAAATAGGCAGGGGATTATACTGCGTCCCGCCATTGGCGATTGGCGGAAGGAGGTGGATGGTAATGACTCAGAAGACTGGCAAAGGAAAGAAGGAGAAGAAACCGAAACCGAAACCTCCCAAAGAAAAAGAATAAGCGATGGGCTTCACTCAAATTAATAGGAGATGGCCATGGCAAGTTACAGAGTCCGTAGGGCGAATGGCAAGGTCGCCGTAGAGGCTTAATCTTGTCCAAGCGGGTGTGTCGTCTCAAGGGGGGTGTTCGCTTAGAGGCCATCAGCGATTCTTTCCCTTGGGACGTAGCCCGCTTGATAACAACGGAGGATGAATTTAAGTAGTTAGCCGGAGGCAGAAATGGCCACGGCGAAGTGTCCAGTTTGTGGCGCAGATATCAGTGTTGAAGAAGAGGATATCGTCCTGTTCAAGCGGATGCGTTGTCCCAAGTGTGACGCGCGTTTAGAGATCATCAACGATTTCCCCTTGAGACTAGGGCGGTTCGATAGAGAATGATAGGCAAGGAGGGAGGGGGCGTTCGAACACACCTTGGCTCCAAAACCAGCAAAGGGAGGAAAGATACGGCCCGTGTCCTTTTAAGAAGGAGGAATGCCTACAATAATTTGCCCGCTGTGTGATGCGCGTGTCGAGATCGAACAAGAGGATGCCATTCTCTGCAGCCAGATGCGCTGCCCTGAATGTAGCGTCTTGTTGGAGATCACCGGTGAAGACCCGTTAACGGTCGAGTGGATCTCGGAGGAGTGGGACTACGGTGATTCATTCAGCGATGGTCTGTCTCAGAAGCTTGATCGCGCGAGAAAGTTCACAAAGCAGAAAAGGTAGGGAATAGTACAAAAACCCTTAGGAGGGGAAAATGCCCAAAGCGTTTTGCCCAGCATGTGATGCGGATATCGAGATCGAACAGGAGGATGCCTCCCTCTTCAACCAAGTGCGCTG
>JAGLXM010000018.1 GCA_023132915.1 Candidatus Bipolaricaulota bacterium | reverse complement strand
ATGCTCGCCGCCACCGGATATACCGGCCCGGTGGAAGTGTTCGAGGGAAAGGAGGGCGCGTTCGACGTACTTGGAAACGTCACCTGGGACCCAGATCTCATGCTGGATGGCCTCGGAGAGGAGTTCCTGATCACCGGGTGTGGGTACAAGGCCTTCCCGACCGAGGCCCTTACACATCAACCGATCACCGCCACGCTTGAGTTGATGCAGGAAAACGCGATCGATCCACATGAGGTGGAGAAGGTTCTCGTCAAGACGACCACCCGCGGGGCGGATATTCTGTCGGATCCAAGTAAGTACAAACCGACGACCAAGGAGACGGCGGATCACTCACTCCCCTACTGCATCGCGGTTACAATCGCCAAGGGGAACGTGCTCCCCTCCGACTTTGAGGAGGAGGCGCTCAAAGACCCTTTCGTTTGGGAGCTACTCCCTAGGATCAAGGTTGTCGCCGATCCCGCGATCGATGCCCTCTTCCCAAAGGTAAAACGGGCAATTGTCACTATCAAGACCAAGGATGGAGGAAGCTTCACCAAGCAGGAAGACTTTGCCAAGGGACGGGCGGAACGCCCCCTCACCGATGAGGAGCTGATCGGAAAGTTCCGCGCCAACGCGCAAGGCGCCGTCACCGACAACCGTCTTGATGAGATTGCTCGCGGCACTCTGAACCTGGAGGGAGTCTCCGATATTCGCAACTACATGAAGCTCCTGATCCGCGATCGCTAGGGCCTGTTGTACGCAAGGCGGAATAGGTGCAAGCGGCATTCGACAGCTTTCCTCACCCACGAGCTCTTCTTAAGAGTTCGCGGGTGAGGTTCAAGACTATTCCTCTGTAGTCACTCTGTTAGGCATGAAATTACGACCGCTTAATGCTAGAACAGAATCTCCAGGCCAATACCAGCGCTTAGAAGTCCGCCCCACGAGTCAAGCTCAAGCAGCAGGCGCGCGTTCTCTGAGAGAGTCAGGTGAAGCCCTGCAGCCAGTTGGTGTATTACGCTGAACCCGTCCCCTTCGAGCGGGAAGAGCGGACGATAGACAAAGTACAGTGGGAGAAAGCGGAGGTTGCTATCGAAGTAGAGCGACCCCTCAAGTCCCCAGCCGAGCATGCCCATGCTGTAGCCGCCCCCGAACCCCAGTGCGAGGGAGAAGGACTCCGGCTCGTGAAACAGGGACACCTTGATGTCCCCTACTGCGCCGAGGAATCCTGGCTCGCCGGTGGCGAGGGGTACGAGGACGCCGCTACGAACCCCAAACTCCACATTGTCGGAAAGGCCGATGGCGAACCTACCTTGGGGAGTAATCACCCAGTAATAGTCACCTTCACCGGCCAGGTTCATCGCAGCCACCCCGAGGGTCAGCGCTACGTTTCCTGCTCCCACGGTGCGAGCCGTCTGAAAGA
>JAGLXM010000179.1 GCA_023132915.1 Candidatus Bipolaricaulota bacterium | reverse complement strand
TCAACTGGCCGAAGATATTGGAGCTCGCGCTTAATAACGGCGTCGACCCCAAAACTGGCAAACGGATCGGCCCGGAGACGGGCGACCCGCGCAGTTTTACCCGCTTTGAAGACCTCTTCTGTGCCTACAAGGAACAGCTCCGATACTTTGTCGACCTGAAGATAAACGGCAATAACATCATCGAGCGCCTGTTCACAACTCACATGCCCGCGCCGTTCCTTTCACTCCTCATCGATGACTGTATTTTAAAAGGTGAAGACTACAACGGCGGCGGGCCGCGCTATCCCACCACCTACATTCAGGGCGTCGGACTGGGAACAACGACCGATTCGCTAGCAGCCATCAATACCCACATTTTCGATAAGGGAACCATCTCCATGACCGAGCTGTTGGACGCACTTGATAACAACTTCAAGGATCATGAGCCGTTGCGACGGGTTTTGCTTCACGACTCGCCGGCGTTCGGAAACGACGATGATAGCGCTGATGATATAGCCAAAGCACTGTTCAACGCCTATTTTGAAGTTCTCGACGGAAGGCCTAACACAAAGGGGGGCACCTACAGGGTAAATCTGTTGCCAACGACAGTCCACATCTATTTTGGGCAGGTCGTTGGGGCAACGCCCAATGGGAGATACGCTGGGAAGCCTCTCTCTGATGGCATCTCTCCCAGCCAAGGCGCAGATACCCATGGCCCGACAGCCGTCATCAAGTCGGTGGGGAAGATCGACCACGTGCGGACCGGAGGCACTCTGTTAAACCAGAAGTTCCTGCCGCAGGTGCTGGCAAGCGAAGAAGGGATCACAAAGCTGGCTCAGCTTATCCGCACCTACTTCCGCTACGACGGCCACCACATCCAGTTTAACGTGGTCGACGTTAAAACCCTGCGTGATGCACAGAAAAACCCCGCAAAGCATCGTAACCTTATCGTCCGCGTCGCCGGGTACAGTGACTACTTCTGTAATCTCGATCCATCCCTGCAAGAGGAGGTCATCGCTCGCACAGTGCACGACGGCCTGTAGGCGTTGAAGCTCTCTTGTCGGTGTTTGCTCAGCTTTCTTTGGTATCTACGGTCAGGATCTATAGAATAGACTGGTTGTTCACGAATTCAACAAAAGGTGAATCAAACCGTATTGCTGGGTGATGTATCGAAGGAACTATTCGCCAGGACTCTGCTCGGCGCAATCGCTGGGTCCATCACGCTGAGCGCCAACAAGCTCTTCAGGACATCATGTGGGAGGCCTCTGTTTTAGGGCTCCAGTGAGTCCGCAGGATGGGCAAATTTGAATCGTGCCCGTTGTCCCTGAGGCGACTGGAAAAGCTAGATTTCAATACACATGGACTGAACTGTGGCTAGCCCCGGATCGGTCGATCGCCTTGGTGATACCCCGTGCTTGTTTTAGCTTCTTACTCGTCTGTCTCTTTCACTTGCCAGGGATAGACGTAACAAAAGCGGAGTTCGCCCCTAGAATCGAATAAAAAAACCTTATCTCCTTCATTATCCCAGAGCTTATAACCAAACCATCTCAGTGTCACACGGTCGGTTTCACATCCCTCAAGCGTTTTGCGGCGGTTTTCCGGAATCCCCGGCCCGGTGAGGATCATCAACACGCCGCCCGGTGAGAGATAACAGCTCGGACCAAAGAAACGATAAAAGTCAAGCATGTTCCGTGAGCTTTCTCCTTGCTCTTTCTTTTCGCGAGCGTAGGCGTCCATGAGGATCCATCCGTCTGCAAGCTCTATCGGCTCTGCCCCGCGGTTAAGGAGATAGACCGCTTCCTCCTCGCCCCAGAATCGGACTGCAACTATGGCAAGATCACTCTCAGGGGAAAAGTCGGGGAGTCCCCACAGCCCATGATACTCGCGGGCGGCTTTTATCTGGAAAGATATCAGCTCCTCAGCATAGCGGATAGGAAACGCCTCAGGATAAAGATCGCGATCTATCAGTTCGCGCAGATCAAGAAGCGCCAAGCCATCTTCCACAAGCTGAGCCTGAACGAGCTGTGAGCGTTCCTCGTCCAGGAACACATACGCCAGGACTCGGTCATTCCGATCCCGGCGGTACCCCTCTTCCACTGGCTCCACCTCGAGCCACACGTATCTTCCGGAAACGAGCTCATCGTTTTCTGCTTTCGCCTGAGGCCCAAGGTGGGCTTCATCTTCAAGCTCTGGGGAGCTCGCCCCCATGTACCGGAGATCCAAGGGGCGCCCGTCAGGCAGCCGAACCCCAATGGAATCCCCGTCTATAACATCTGTTACCCAGCACGGACCGATCGCGACGTAAGAGGAGGTCTGGACCTCCTGGCAAAGTGCTGGCACAACAAAAACGAGCATGAGCCCAAGCCATAGAAATCTTCGCATCCTTCCCTCCTTCTCAAGCCAAGATCTCAGACAGACTCTCTTCCCAGTGATTATACGCGGAACTTCACTACCCGATCAACAAACCGCATGCGGCCATCCTAACCATAATCCCACATAAAATCTTCATTGTCATAGAAGCTCTTCAAGGGATGAGAGCGCGAGCTCAAGAGGCCTGGAAAGCTGATTCTTCT
>JAGLXM010000178.1 GCA_023132915.1 Candidatus Bipolaricaulota bacterium | reverse complement strand
AGGCACCGCCGCGGCAGTAATTCCCGGTAGAGGGCCAAACCGCCTTGTGAAAAGTGGGGTCGAACTGGCCGGTGACAAGGCGTGGGGTGAGGCATCCGTACGTTGCTCCCACCTTGTGTGTCCCGGTGGGGAACCACTTGCCGACGAGGGCGATGACCCGCGCCTTCACCCCGGTGATCTCCGAGGGGATCTCCACGTAGTCCACCCCGTCGAACCCGCCGCCGTGCTTAACCGGCTCGTTCTTCCACGTGATACGAAACAGATTCAGCGGATGCAGATCCCACAGACCAACATCCTTCAGTTGTTCCTTGATCTTCTCCGGGATCTTATTCGGGTCCTTCATCTGCGCGAATGTCGGGGCGATGATCCCCCGTTCGCGTGCCCGTGTTGCTGTTCGTTCGAGTTGTTCCTTGTTGACTGTTAGATCGATCATCCTTATCCTCCCTGAGCTTAATTCTTCCCAGTCTGGAAACGTCGGCCGCCTTGACCATGTTTTTGGCAACCAATACTTGTAATGCTATCATACAACTTGGCCGAATAGCAAGGAGCCGGGGCGCTCACAGGGCATATCTGGCAATGGGCATGCGATCCGCTCTTATCTTGTATAGGATAACTCTATCACTTGCCCGCAAGATGCGATTGAGCTAACATGATCTAGTGTGGAGCATATGGCGATTGGGGTGTGTCACGGGGACGCATGCCTGCCTGGAACACAAGGATAGACTAAGTGACTAAAGAGCGGAATGGATCTTACTGAAGCCCAGACTCGCGTCCAGTTGATTGACAAAC
Source organism: Candidatus Bipolaricaulota bacterium (assembly GCA_023132915.1). Classification (GTDB taxonomy): domain Bacteria; phylum Bipolaricaulota; class Bipolaricaulia; order UBA7950; family UBA9294; genus UBA9294. Next base: position 5,547 of record JAGLXM010000178.1, on the reverse strand, counting down.
GGTTGGCCCTGGCCGGTTGGAACGTCAAGGATCACGCCCAAGTCATCGAGGAACTGGAGATTCATCTGCGTGGCGATCAAACAGCGTATCCAAAGGCCTCGTATGGCGAGGGGGATAGCCGTTTCTCCGACTACGGACTTCTAGTGCATAGCGATCCGGCAGCTGTCATCGAGGCGAAGCGAACCTCGCGCGATGCTGAGCTTGGCCAGGAACAAGCGCTTCAGTACGCTGAGCAGCTTCGCGATTTCCACAGCGTAGAACTCCCCTTCGTCTTCTACACAAACGGGCACAAACACTTCTTCTGGGAATCGGACTTTTACCCACCAGAGGAGATCTTTGGATTCCCTACACGCGATGACCTCGAATGGATGAAGCTTCGACGGCGGCAGCGCAGGCCGCTGTCCGTCGAGCTGATCAACCACAACATCGCCGGCCGCGATTACCAGATCCACGCGATTCGGACGATTCTTGAAGAGCTAGAGCAGAAGCGCCGGAAGTTCCTCATGGTCATGGCAACCGGAACCGGAAAGACACGAACCGCCATCGCGCTGATTGACGTGCTGCAGCGCGCACGCTGGGCCAAGCGCGTGCTCTTCCTCGTCGACCGCGTCGCGCTGCGCGATCAAGCACTCGACGCATGCAAGGAGCACATCCCAGCGGAGCCTCGATGGCCCGAGAAAGGAGACAAAGGCCTCCCACAGAACCGCAGAATCTACGTCACCACCTATCCGACAATGCTCAATCTTATTGAAAAGGGCACCACCTCCGAGTCGTACGTCTCGCCGTTCTTCTTTGATGTGGTGATTGCCGATGAGAGCCATCGCAGCATTTACAATGTCTACAAGGCTGTCCTCGACTATTTCTCGGCGATCAAGATCGGACTGACCGCAACGCCAACGGACTTCGTTGAGCACGACACATTCGAGTTGTTCGACTGCGAGACAACTGATCCAACATTCGCCTATTCGTTTGACGAAGCCGTCGAGCATGTTCCTCCATACCTGTGCAACTACGAGGTCCTCAAGGTCCGTTCGAAGTTCCAGCTTGAGGGAATACGCGGCGGAACACTCGATCAAGCGCAGCAGCGCAAGCTCATCGCAGAAGGCAAGGATATCGAGGAAATCGACTTCGAGGGGACAGAACTCGAACGCAAGGTCACAAACTCCGGAACAAACGGACTGATCGTACGGGAATTCATGGAGGAGTCGATCAAGGGTCCCTCGGGAACGCTTCCCGGCAAGACGATCATCTTCGCCATCTCCATCGGTCACGCACGGCGGCTTCAGAGGCTGTTTGACGAGTTCTATCCCGAACACAAAGGACGGTTGGCTCGCGTCCTCGTTTCCGAAGACTCGCGAGTTCACGGAAAGGGTGGGCTGCTGGACCAGTTCAAGAACAAGGACATGCCTCGCGTTGCCATCTCGGTTGACATGCTCGATACAGGCGTCGACATTCACGAGGTAGTGAATCTCGTGTTCGCCAAGCCGGTCTACTCCTACGTGAAGTTCTGGCAGATGATCGGCCGCGGTACACGCGTTTTGCTCGACGACCCGGTACAGCGCAAGCCCTGGTGCCCTGAGAAGGACCGTTTCTTGATTATCGATTGCTGGGGCAACTTCAACTACTTCGACATGCACCCCGCTGGCAGGGATCCTCAAGTTGCCATCTCTGCTCCAGTTCGCCTCTTCCGGGCGCGGATCGATCAACTGGAAGCTGCCTTCAGTGTCGGTAACAGAGACCTTGTTGAAGTGGTCAAGGCAGACTTGCAGGCCGACCTCGCCGAGCTGCCCGAGCGCAATATCATCGTTCAGCAAGCATCCGCCGATCTGGATCGCGCGCGGGCCGACAACTTCTGGGTGCGCACGGATGGCAATAACATTGCTTTCCTACGAACAACAATCGCTCCAATCCTCCGCGCGCAGGCAAGCATCGCTCTGAAGACCCTGCGATTCGAGATTGACATCGTCGAGTACTCCACGGCACGACTTACCAAGGAAGAAGATCGCGTTGAGGCCATCCAAGAGAGCATCCGGTTGCAGCTCGATGAACTACCGATGAGCGTGAACGTTGTCAATCGGGAACGTGACCTGATTAAGGCAGCACTCGATGAGGAATGGTGGATTGCCCCATCCAACGAGGATCTGCACAACCTCAGCGAGCGTCTTGCGCCACTGATGCTATATCGAACCATCGGAGTGAGGCCATGGATGGAGCTGAATCTCAAAGATCTGACAGTCATCAAGGAGAAGATTGACCTTGGTGGCGATCTTGGGCGCATCAGCATCGCCGCCTACCGCGAGCGGATGGAGAGTTTCATCCGCGATCTTGTCAAGCAGAACCCTGTGCTTCGCAAGCTACAGCGCGGCCAAGATCTATCCAGGAACGAAATCCACGAACTCGCTGAGCTGCTCGAATCGAGCGACCTTCAGGTGACTGAGGAGCGCCTGCAGCAGATATACGACAACCGAACCGCACATTTTCTGCAACTGATTCGTCATGTTCTTGGGCTGGAGCACGTCGCTTCGTGGGAAGAAACGGTGAGTAAACAGTTCGACTCGTTCATCGCGGCACATACGGACCTATCCAGCCGACAGATCCTCTTCCTCCGCACGCTGCGAACCTTCATCCTGCAACGTCGACATCTTGAGAAGCGCGACCTCGTAGACGAGCCGTTCACCAGGCTTCATCCAAATGGTATCCAAGGACTGTTCACCAATGCAGAGATCGACGAGATTCTTGCACTCGCCAGAGAGATGGTGAGAGATGCGTAGGACGTTTTCGCTCCATTTGCCGGTGTGTTCGAAAAGGGGTACTCTTTGGCAAAATAGGGGCACTGAAGGGCCGAATCTACCCCTTCTTCGCGAGAAAGTACCCCTATTCGGGAGGCGCGTATGCATTCCCTGAGCCCGAAATATCTAGAAGCGCTACGCTTCTCCACCGTCGACCTCAAGTCAATCCAGGCACTTGCGGAGTACAGGGGCAAGCAAACCTTGTTTGCCCGCCAGAGCCCGCAAGTCCTCGAAAGCCTGCGACAGGTCGCTATGATCGAGTCAGGCGAATCGTCGAATCGGCTGGAAGGCATCACGGCCCCGCGTGAGCGAATCCTCGCGCTCGTTCAGGCGGACACGGCTCCGCTGAATCGTTCCGAGCAAGAGATTCTTGGGTACAAAAACGCGCTAGACCTTGTTCATGGGAATCATGCACGCCTTACGTTCTCGACCGACATCGTCCGACAGCTTCACGCCAAGATGATGGAGTACACCGACGAAGCTGGCGGCAATTGGAAATCGCGTGACAACGTCATCATCGAGCGATACAAAGATGGCTCCCGCCGTATCCGTTTCCGTCCGACGCTTGCATCTGAGACTGCGGAGGCCATGCAGCAGCTAGTAGAGCGCTATGAAGATGCCATCCATCACGATGCCAGAGAACCGCTCGTGGTCGTCCCGCTGACCATCCTGGACTTCCTCTGTATCCATCCATTTGACGATGAGAATGGACGCAGTTCTCGACTGCTCACGCTCCTGCTTCTCTATAAGCATGGATACGATGTGGGGCGCTATATTAGCTTGGAGAGGATCTTCGAGCAGACGAAGGAGAGCTATTACGATACGCTGGAGCGATGCTCACAAGGATGGCATGAGGACAAACATGATGCATTCCCGTGGGTGAACTACTTCTGGGGCGTCATCCTTGCCGCCTACAAGGAATACGAGCAGCGCGTCGGAACCTTGCGAACCGGGCGTGGCGCTAAGAGCCATCAGGTACGACAAGCTGTTGAACGCAAACTGGGGCCGTTCCGTGCCGCCGATATCGCAACGGAGTGCCCGGGCGTAAGTCACGAGTGGGTGCGCCGTGTGCTAAGGGAGATGCGGAACGAAGGCCTGATTGAGTTCCAGGGCAAGGGGCCGGGCGCTCGGTGGGTGAAGAAACCGAAGACGGAGAGACGTGATGAGGAGTAACTTTTGCTGAATGCCGCGATCCGCTCGAAAGTTGATGCTTTGTGGGACAGGTTCTGGTCTGGCGGGATCGCCAATCCACTGACAGCGATCGAACAGATCAGCTATCTGTTTTTCATGCGGCGTCTCGACGCGATGGATCGCGAAGAGCAGGGCCGTGCAGCGTTTGCCGAGCGTGAACACACCTCGCTCTTCGAAGGCACGTTCACCGGCCTCGACAATGTGGAGATCGACAAGGAGGAACTCCGCTGGAGTCGGTTCCGCCACCTGCCTGCCGAGGAGATGCTTCGCGTAGTGCGCGATCGTGTCTTCCCGTTCATCAAGTCGCTGGGGGGCGATGGAAATCCGTTCGCTCGCGCGATGCACGATGCCGTTTTCATCCTCCCCAAGGCATCGCTCCTCGTGGAAGCCACGGGCATCATCGACGAGATCTATGCCGAGATCGAGCGTGAACAGCGTGAAGGGCAAACCTTTCAGGACACGCAAGGCGATCTGTACGAGTACCTCCTCTCCGAGATCGCAACCTCGGGCAAGAACGGCCAGTTCCGCACCCCGCGCCACATCATTCAGATGATCTGCTGCCTTGTCGATCCGCAATTGGGAGATCGGATTTGCGATCCAGCCTGCGGCACTGGCGGATTCCTCCTCGGCGCTTACCAACACATCGTCACCGCATACACAAGTGAGGAACATCGCGAGATCGACGAGAACGGGTTGGAGCGCGGGCTGATCGGCGATCAGCTAACCAACGCGGAGCTGTGGCGTATCCTCCGCGAGGAGACGCTGTACGGCTACGACTTCGACACGACGATGGTTCGCATCAGCGCGATGAATCTACTCCTCCACGGGATCGATCGTCCGAATCTTAGTTACGCCGACACGCTCTCCAAGCGGTACGTCGAGAAGGCGATGTACAAAGTTGTGCTCGCCAATCCGCCGTTCAAGGGGAGCATCGATAAGGGAGATATTCACGAAGAACTCAGCCTCAAAACAACCAAGACCGAACTGCTGTTCGTCAATCGGATGATCAACCTGCTTGATATCGGCGGCCGCGCCGGTGTGATCGTGCCCGACGGCGTGCTGTTCGGATCGAGCAACGCCCACAAGACGCTGCGCAAGATGCTGTTGGAGCAGTGCGAGTTGCAGGCCATCGTCTCGATGCCGTCCGGCGTGTTCAAACCGTACGCCGGCGTGAGCACGGCGGTGCTCGCATTCGTCAAGGGTGGGAAGACCGAACGCGTTTGGTTCTACGACATGCAAGCCGACGGGTACTCGCTCGACGACAAGCGGGAGAAGATCAAGGCAAACGACATTCCTGACGTGGTGGCGCAGTGGAGGGCGTGGGATCACGGACGCGATGACGTGCTTCCGCAGTTCGAAGATCGCAAGGCCAAGGCATTCTACGTGCCTGTGGAGGAGATCGTCGAGAACGCTTACGACCTGTCGATCAATCGCTACAAGGAGATAGAGTACGAAGAGGTTGAATACGACCAGCCTAAGGTTATTCTACAGCAGCTCCGCGACCTGGAAGACGACATCCGCAAGGATCTCGATGAGCTGGAGGGGATGTTGGGATGACGGTCGAGAC
>JAGLXM010000177.1 GCA_023132915.1 Candidatus Bipolaricaulota bacterium | reverse complement strand
GCCCTGCTTTGGCTCTTTCTGCCCCATAGTCTATAATGAAGGATGGTGATTCCTTATGAAAACGGTCGAGCGCATCATCGTCGATCCGGACATCTGCCACGGAAAGCCGACGATCAGGGGAACGAGGATCATGGTGAGCAATGTGCTCAGTCTCCTGGCCGGAGGCTACACCATCGCTCAGATCAGGGAGTATTATCCTGATCTCAGCGAGGAGGACGTCAAGGAGGCCATCGAATATGCCGTTGCCCTCATCGATGAGGAGATCGTGCTCACTGCACGTTCATGATCAAGCTCTTGCTGGACCAGAACCTCTCCCCCAAGACCGCAGACTTCATACGAAGCCTGGGATGGGACGCCAAAGACGTCCGCGAACTCGGCAAGGGCGGCGCGGATGATGCCGATATCTATGAGTTTGCCAAAGCTGAAGGCTGGACGCTCGTCACGTATGACCTCGACTTCTCCCGAAGGTTTATGGCAGATAAGAAGCTTCCAGGGTTGATCCTGTTGCGCGTCCATCCGCAGACGGTAGAGATTCTGCACCCTGTGCTTCAAGATTTCCTTCAACGGATCAAACCGGAGAACTTGGCCGGTGCAATCGCAACGGTGGAGCCCCAGCGTTACCGGATACGCAAGGTACTCCCATGAACCTGTGGTCAGAACTTCACCGAAGAGGTGATCTTGCAGAACAACTGGATATACGCCAGTAGCAGCGCAAGGGAGTTAGGGCTCTCCCCACGCAACTCAGTCACTACCCCAATACTCCCATAACTCTTCTGATAAAACAATCGGCCATTTCTTGTGCTAGATCTTGCTCTTGCACTCATACGAAACGGCCGGACCAAGCGGTCCGGCCACATGACGTTACAAACTAGGTGAAGCTGAAACTACCTTCCTACCCCACCTTCTCCGGCCGCTCTGGCACGTCGTAGAGGATGTCGTCGAGCGGATGGCGATAGAGTCCTGACTTTAACCGCTTCTGATCGAAGTAGTGGCCCATGAAGCCGATCGAGCGGCCAAGGACGAACAGGGCGTTGAACAGTCCGGCATCGATCATCTCGTCGATTTCGGGATCGGAAAACTTGAGCTCCTTTAACAGATCGACAAGAAGCACGCCGATGCATCCATCGACATTAAGAATCAAGTTGTTCTTCTTCTGCGCGGTGACCTGTTCCACTGATCTTGCATAATCGAGAAGTTCTGTCTTGTGGAAGTGCGCCTTGGCATAGCCGATCATCAACTCGACGCGCTTGTCCGGATTCTCCACGGTGTGCAGGCGGTGACCGATCCCCTGGATACGGATGTTCTTTGACTTCATATGGGCCACGAA
>JAGLXM010000176.1 GCA_023132915.1 Candidatus Bipolaricaulota bacterium | reverse complement strand
ATAGAGCTGGGCTACGTACTGCGCATCACGCGTGCCAGCATGGTAGAAGTAATGGGGACGGACTATATCCGCACGGCATTCCTAAAGGGCTTGCCTTACAAGCGTATCGTCTTCAAGCACGCTCTGCGTAACGCGTTGATGGCCCCTATTACGGTTATTATGTTGCACGTCAATTGGCTTATGGGAGGGATTGTAGTGGTAGAAGCGATCTTTGGTTTCCCAGGCCTGGGAAACTACCTCTATAAGTCAGGATTGTATAAGGACGTCTTCGCTGTGGAAGCGGTGGCCATAGTGATGGTCTTCCTGGCCGTGGGAACACAACTTGTTGCTGACATCATCTACACCTTCCTTAATCCACGCGTTCGGTATGCTTAAGTTAAGCGGTGGTTTAAGAAGCTAACGAGAGGGAAGAATTATGACAGAAGGAAAGAAGACCGAAAGTAAGGCTGTTGGCGCTAGGCGCCGGACGCTTTGGGGGCACATTCAGGATTGGCTTGCTCCCATTCTGTCATCCAAAGTGGCGCTTGTAGGACTGGGAATTGTAGGTTTCTGGGTCCTTGTAGCCATCTTCGCGCCTCTCGTTTCGTCCTACGGGCCGCTGAGTCAAGATCGTTACGCGATGAATGAAGGCCCCTCCACAAGACATGTTTTAGGGACCGACCACCTGGGGCGAGACCTTTGGGCGCGAGTTGTCTACGGCGCTCGAACCATCTTAATCCTGGCCCCCCTGTCGGTATTCTGTTCGCTGGTTGTGGGTGCCACATTGGGACTGATAGGTGGGTACTTCGGTGGATGGATAGATGAGCTTGTAATGCGGATTCTTGATGCAATAATGGCGTTCCCAGCCGTCTTGCTTTACCTGATTATTATCGTTGCTCTAGGACCCTCTGCTCTGAACGTGGTGATAGCGATTACGGTCGCTGGTGCACCTGGCATCGCCCGGCTCGTACGTAGTTTAACCTTGGATATTCGAACGCGGGAGTACATCGCTGCAGCAGAGTTGAGAGGTGAAAAACCTCTCTACATAATGTTTGTTGAGATTCTGCCTAACGCCCGCGGTCCTATTATTGTGGATGCCATGTTGCGCGTAGGTTATGCCGTCTTTGCCATCGGTACGCTGGGCTTTCTGGGCCTGGGGCTGCCACCCCCTTCACCTGACTGGGGGAGTATGGTCGCGAAAGGACGCCAGTATATCTTTATCAATACCTGGGCTGTCCTGTGGCCGGCAGTGGCTATCTCGTCCCTGGTAATAGGACTTAACCTCTTTGCCGATGGTCTGCGCGAGGAGACGATGCGCTATCAGTAA
>JAGLXM010000175.1 GCA_023132915.1 Candidatus Bipolaricaulota bacterium | reverse complement strand
AGGTATGTGCTGCGTAGCGGCCCGCCCTTGGTCATCGTCCAGACGAGATCGAAATGGATAAAGGAGGTGGCAAAGTCGATCAGGATCACCGTCATGACGAGCGTACGCATCTGGGGGAGGGTGACGTAGATGAAACGCTGGATCCAGTTCGCGCCATCGACCCGCGCCGCGTCGTAGAAAATCTTCGGGATGGACTGTAGTCCCCCCAAGATGAGGATCATGTAAAGCGGGAAGTACACCCAGCTGTTGACGAGCATCACCGAGAAAAGTGCCCAACTGGAATCTCCCAGAAACGCAATCTGTCCGACACCGAGTTTACTGAGCCCGTAGTTCAAGGGCCCCAACGGTCGAAACAGGAGCCCCCAAAGAAGCGCCGCAGCAGGCGGCGAGAAGAGGAACGGCAGGATGAAGGCACCGCGGAAGAAATTTCGGATCTTGACGTTCGGCCAGCGGGCGTTAAGCAGCAGCGCAATCGGATAGGCGAAGCCAAGGTGAAGGGCAATCGAGCCGATGGTAAAAATGAATGTGTTGCGGACACTGATCCAAAAAAGAGGATCGGAAAAGAGGTGTTGATATTGCTTGAGACCCACGTATTGAAAGGCGCCTACCTGAGCCGAATACTCTTGGAAGCTTCTCTGAATGACCCTGAATAGCGGGAAAGCAATACTCAAGACGAGGAGCGTGAGCGCGGGGGCGAGAAAGAGAAATCCTTCCATATCATAACGGTCGCGAAACCGCCTTCGCATGTGGCCTCTCTTCTTTTTGTTGGGAATCGCGGGGCAGGGAATTTGCTGTGATTCCCTGCCCCGCTACATGTGATTTGCCTTACCTACTTGCCAGCGGTGACTATCGCGTTCCAGTCCTCAGCCGCCTCGTCAAGCGCCTGCTGTGCAGGCTTGAGGCCCAGGAAGTACCGCTGAGCGTGCTCCATGATGACGCCGCACAGGTCGCCAAGTGAAGGCAGCGCTATCCATGACCTTGACGCAGAGTTGGACACCATCTCCGAGTATGGTCCAAGCATGGGATCCTCGGCTAGCTCAGGAGCGCCGAGGGCCGCCGTGTTGGCCCACGTCAGGGACCTCTCCTCGATCATCTTGGTGGCCACCTCGTAGCTCACTAGGTGCTCGAAGAACGCCCAGGCAAGCTCTGGATGCTCGGTCTGCGAAGAGATCGCTACCCCACTTCCCGTAAGCAGGTACCCACTGGTGCAATCCTCAAAGGGCGGGGTAAACGCTACCTGTATGTCGGGATTGCGTTCAAGTGCTACGCCCTTCTCGAACGGGCCGCTCAGGATCATCGCCACCTGCTCGGCGGCGAAGAGCTCCCGGAACTCCTTCTCGCCGGTGGCAAGAGCGCCTTTAACGGTGCCCGGATACACCAGGTTCTCATCGAGCAGGCTCTTCCAGTACTCAAGAGTGCGCACCCCGGCTGGCGAGTCAAATCGGGCAAGCCCGTTTTCGTCAACCATGTGGCCTCCGGCCTGAATCAGTCGTGTCCAGAAGTCGTAGAGCATGAAGTGACAAGAGCTTTTCATCGCAAATGGAAGGGCGATGCCCCACTTCTTCGCAACTGGATCGTAAAGCATTGTCAATACCTCTCTAAGCTCCTCCCAGTCGGTAGGAGGTTCAACCCCCGCCTCCTCTAGTAGCTTGACGTTGTAGATGATCCCATAGGAGTTTGTATAGAGGTAGGCCATGATGGCTCTTCCTTTGTAGTTGATAATCCAAGCGGGGCTGAATTGCGAATTGAACTCGTCGGAGGCGCTGGCTGCCAACGGGGCCAAGTCGGCAAGGAGACCGAGCCGATTAAACGCATCCGACCATGTTACCTCCATGCCCATGATGTCCGGGCAATCACCAGCCTGGCACAGGGTCAGAAGCTTGTCAGAGTACGAATCGTGGGGGGCAAAAAACGCCTTCACTTCCACACCTGGATGAGCCTCCTCAAACGTGTCGATGATCCACTGAACTGTGTCCTCTCCCCATTCTGGATCCCACCATTCGGCCCAGACCAGCTTCGTCTTCGCGTAACCCACCCCCAGGGTTGGGCCAACAAACAGGGCTAACACCAATCCAACTGCTAAAACCTTCGCCAATTTTCGATTCATTGATATCTGCCTCCTTTGACTGCAATTTGTGGTTCTTTGGCTCTCGTGGGCCTCCTTTTTAATAAGACATCACCTCCCACGTACGTACCGTCCATCATCGCTTATAAAAGACTTTCCAGCTTTGCTCAGCCACACGGAAGCGGCTTACGAGGTCTGTTCGCCGCCCTGTTCCTGCAGGTACTGGCCGATTACCTTGCATGGACATCGCCCCGAATTGCGGTACACCAAATGGGGCCGTCTTGTGTTGTAGTACACCAGCCATCTGTTCAAGGCCGCTTGTAGTGTCTCTGTGACAGCGTAGGGCTCGCCCTGGAATACCCTGGGCAGAAACTCGCTGAGTACAATCCGCCGGAACCGATCGACAAAGCCATTTGTTGAGGAACCCTCTCCTGAGGGCGTTGAGTGTTTGATACCTACAAGGTTTAAGTAGAACTCATAGGGGTGGGTCTCCTTACCATAGTATTCTTTATTCCTGCCTGTGAAGATCGCAGCAATCTTAAGCCCTCTCTCCTTGTAGAAAGGAAGAACCCGATTGTTCAGGAGGAGGACTGCATGATCACTAGGCTTCCGCGTGTATAGACGTGCGAAGGCGTAGCTTCCATAAGTATCGACCACCACCTGCAAACGTACCGGGCCGAGCAAGCCACCCAAAGAGAAAGAATCCTGGCACAGAAGCTCCCCGGGACGTGAACTTTCGTTATGTCGCTCCCGGAAGCAAGGATT
>JAGLXM010000174.1 GCA_023132915.1 Candidatus Bipolaricaulota bacterium | reverse complement strand
CAAGCAGAGGGTTATTGCCCCACTTCCAAGCCGGCCCCGGTTGGTGCATAACGAAGGACCGCTTTGGGGAAGGCAAGGATCGAGGTGTAGACCCAGACTTGCCCAGATTTGTACTCAATCCCAATCCGCAGGCAGTCGCACAGGTCTCGAAACAGACCGAGGCTGGGAGCCAGGATCGTTTGGCTTCCTTGCTCATAGCGGCCGCTTAAGTTAATTCCCCATCCCACTTCCGATCGTAACTCGACGTGTAGTACTTCCTCGATCAACTTCGCCTCTCCGAGGTCGACCTTTCCCGTCAGGGTGAGCTTCCCTGTCTTGCCCTTTCCACGAATCTCGAATACAATCGGCTTGAATCTCCCAACTCGGGGCTCGTAGGGAACCTCCCAGGAGATCTCGTTTGTCTCACTGTTCCATCGCCCACTCAAGCTGATCTCCTCTACTACTGCGGTCATGAGGTCGTAGCGGGTAAGGAGGGTTAAAGATGACCATCCACTCCAACGGGCGGTTATCAGGAGTGGGTCGAAGGTCACGGTTGCCAAATCGAATCCCCCATTGACATGTAGCGAGAGTGTGTTCTCACGTGCGAAGCGCCAACTGATCTGGTTTACGGACTTGAGACGATCGAAATAGAGGGGGCTCCTCCCGTTAATCTGGAGGTAGGTGTAGGATAGATCCATTCCAGGGTAGCAAAGCGAGGCGGAGCAGGAGAGGGCTTCTCGGCTTTGGCTTTCCACGCCGGCCTCGTAGTGGGTCAAGCGAAGACTGGTCGTAGGTGTGAGGGTGAATCCCCAAAAGGAGAGCGGTCTTAGCGTAGTTTCTAAAGAACCGTCGAAACGGAACGACTCACTCACTGACACCTCGCCCTCTTTCTCCCCTTTCCACTCGCGAAACCACCCCGCTTCGAGGCGCGGGAGAATGTAAAAGGGATCAATGTCAATCCGCGTCCGGGAGATGACCAACTCAGGTAGGCGCTCGGTAGTATAGATCACCTCCTCTTCCTCTTCACGACTTCGCTCTGCGGAGAGATTGAACCTCCAACCATCCACGTCCCCGTTCAGGGAGAAGGCAAAGGAGAGGTTCTTCTCCTCTCCGAGCTGGTTGTATGCAAGGCGCCCCCCCATTCCCCACCTCTCGGTGAGGGTAACGGTGTGGTCGAGGGAGACCTCAAAGACGCGATCCCCGACTTGCGCCGGGAAGTAATACACCTTTGCTTTACCTTGATGTGCGGCAAAAGCGTAGTGTAAGACCGTACCCAATCCCACTTCGTGGAAGCGACTGAAACAATCGAATAGGACCGCCCCATAGTTTTCCTCGTCGAGGTAGAATGGGAAGTTCCACTTGA
>JAGLXM010000173.1 GCA_023132915.1 Candidatus Bipolaricaulota bacterium | reverse complement strand
GCCACCCCGGCAAACGAGATGGTCAGAAATACCATGTCGGTACTGGAGGAGAGCGAAAGCCCGTTTGAAGTTATGCAAGCACGGCGCGTACTGGAGGAGGGAATTATCAAAGTCGCAGCCACACAAGCGACTGGTGAGGACGTGGTAAGGTTAGAACAAGCTTTAGGTAGGATGGGGGACGCTGTAGCGCGCAGTGACCTCTCTCGCTACTTCCAGTCGAACCGTGAGTTTCACCTTGCCGTTGCTGCAGCTACCCATAATTCTGTACTGCAAAAACTCCTCAAGTCTTTGTTGCTTTCCGAAGAGAAAAAATTGTGGCAAGAATCGATTCAGCGATACCTCTCAGATCCTGACCACATCAAGAAATATACAGCTCGCCACGAACGTATTCTACAGGCGATCAAAAAGAAAGATATGGATAAAGCAGCCCAGGAAATGAAGGAGCATTTTTCTGGGACGGTGGAAGAAGTACGCGAGTACCTTTAAGGAGACGCATTGCAAGATCGAGAATGCTCGTTGATCTCATGGGCTGAGACGATCGATCACTTGATTACAGTCGATGTCGGCGGTCGGGGGGTAATCGGTAAGCTGTATCGGGCTGCGCGAGCCGTGTCTTCCCGGCCACTTGTTCTGACGGTGGCTGAGGGATTACAGCGTTCCTTGTGCAATAAAGAAGTGGTCTTTATCGCTACCGGTTGGCCAGATCGGACAGCAGTCGATCCCACGATTGCTGAAACAGATGGACCATCGGGAGCAGCCGTACTTGCACGGACCCTCCACCGGGCGTTCGGAGTAGTCCCGATCCTCCTCACCGAGGAACAGCTGGTCTGCCCTTTGTGCAAGGTCGTTAGCTCTGCCGGATTCAAGGTGTTGCCCTTGGAATCCGCACTTCGCACACGTCATTCCAAGGGGCCAATCCACGCGGCGACTGTTCTGCCGTTTCCAATCTCGCTTCCTGAAGCACAGCGCGCGGCAAAACGCCTATTCGAGCTTCACTCGCCTGGCGCGGTCATCGTTATCGAGAAGGGAGGGATGAACGAGTCCGGTGTTATCTACTCATGCCGGGGAGAGGAGACCACCGAAACGATCGCCAAGGCTGACCAGCTTGTCATCGAAGCGCGAGCGCGCGGGATCTTCACGTTGGGTATCGGAGATGGAGGTAACGAGATCGGGATGGGATTGATTCATGAGGAGGCTGAAGAGGTCCTGGTTCATGGCATTGGTAAAAGTGTTCCTGGCGGCTTTGCCTCTAGCGTTCCTACTGATGCTCTATTGGTCGCTGCGGTCTCCAACTGGGGTGCTTATGGAATTGCGGCTTGTTTGGCCGTGCTTTTGCAAAGGCGGGATGTTTTCCACGATGAGGATGTGGAACGGCGCGTTCTCGAGAGTTGTGCACACGCCGGTTTCATCGACGGAGTCACAGGGTACGTTGAGGGAAGCGTAGACGGTATTCCTATGAATGTGCATCTTGCCTTGGTTAGGATTCTGAAATCAATCGTTAACCAAGCCCTGAGAAGGAGCCAATCATGAATTGGACCACTGTGTGTGGTGGAGGAAACGGC
>JAGLXM010000172.1 GCA_023132915.1 Candidatus Bipolaricaulota bacterium | reverse complement strand
AAGTTTGGGAAGCAAGGAAGGAGATAGAGACCTCTCTATCGAGGCTCGCTATAGACAGAGCTACGACGGAGGAATTTAATAAAGCTAGGCACGCCTTGGATGAAATGCGAAGAGCGAACAATGTTCATGATTATGAAGCGTATCTTGAAGCGAATAAAGACTTTCATCTAGCAATTGGTATTGCCGCTGACAACTTCCTTCTTGTAAATGCACTTTCCGAATTGCTCAAGATCACCAAGAATAGGCTCCTAGGAAACGAGAACCTTCATTGGGAGATTGAGAATGTAGACAAGTCTCTGGAGGCGCATGAAGACATCTTTCACGCAATTGCTCACCGAGACAAAGACGCTGCCGCCCGAGCGATCGAAGCTCACCTATTGGAAATGGCCTCTATATTCAACCTAAGCAATTCCGACGGGAAGGAGGTGGGATAACCATACACAGTATGACAGTTCGCAAATAGGGAACGAGAAAGGAGGTAGATGCTAATGTATAACACGAGACGATATGCGAGAGGGTATTTAGTGCTTGTCTTGCTTGTGGTATCTTGTTGTTTGGCATTCTCTGCGGAGAATCCCGTGCAACCTGTCTATGGAGGAACCTTGAGGGTTGCTATATCCCCAGGCGTCGTCCACCTTGATGCACAAGCCACAAACACTCGATACGTATTTGAAGTAACTCAATACGGTTACGAAACCCTAATCAAACGGGATATGGCCGGAACGATAATTCCGTGGTTGGCCAGGGCTTGGGAAACGTCTTCAGATGGATTGACGATCACTCTATACTTGCAAGATGGTGTAAGATTCCATGACGGGACCCCTTTTGACGCAAGCGCTGTGAAAGTCAACCTGGAGAGAAAGATCGAAGGCGAGCTGCCAATGCTCAAGCTGATCTCCAAGATTGAAAGCATGGAGATCGCTGACAGCCTTACCCTAAGACTTCATCTGAGCGAGCCGTCGCCAGGGCTGGTTACGAAGTTCGCAATGGAGACGTTCTCGATCTACAGCCCAACAGCCATAGAAACCTACGGGAACGAAGGGCTAAAGACTCGCATTGTTGGAACGGGCCCATTTGTCTTGGAAGAATACGTGCGCGGCGAGAAGGCAGTCTTTTCGAAGAACAACGACTACTGGCAAGAAGGTCTCCCATACTTGGACCAGGTCACCCTTCTAATGATTCCGGAACCCTCAACTCGGACCGTCATGCTCGAAGCTGAAGACATCGATGTTGCTCTTTATCAATCAACCCTTGACTACAAGCGATATATGGATCACCCGGAACTAGACATACGGGTCCTCTCTGTACCCTCTGCTACATCACGCGTACTGGAGCTCAACAATCAGCGCGAGCTTTTTCAGGATCCACAGGTTCGCCTTGCATTGAACTACGCTATCGACAAACAGGCCATAATCGATGTGGTTTTTGAGGGCCTTGCGCTTGTTCAGAAATGCCCTGCTATTACCCCGATCGTGACAGGCTACCACGAAACGGGATACTACCCCTATGACCCAGCCAAAGCCGATGAACTGCTCACAAAGGCAGGGTGGGTAGACGTAGATGGCGATGGAATTAGGGAGAAGGACGGCAACGAGTTCGTCTTTGATCTATGGTCCTGTAAAGGGACTGTAGAAGGGGAATTCGATATTACGCTGTTGGTACAGGAAATGCTCTCCAAGATCGGCTGCAAGGCAAATGTCTCCATTGTGGAAAGCGCGACATGGCGAGCCAAGTGCACTGTGCCTCCTGAAAAATCGGAGTATGACGCCTTGAACCTCGACATAACTGCCTATACAGGTGACGCCGACTTCATAATGGACTACTTCTGGCGTTCTCAAGGCTGGCCACCAAACGGTTACGCTCGACACTACTATAAGAATTCTTTAGTTGATGAGTTGATCGCTAAAGGTGACAGTGCCGCAACATTGTCGGAGAGAAACTCCTTCTATGCGCAAGCACTCGAGGAGGTCTACAAGGATCCAGGGTGTGTCCAGCTTGTGTACACGGAGAACCGTGTAGCTTTTGGAGAACACGTGCACGGCGTGCAAATCAGACCGGTGGCAACACTCTATCCATGCATATTTGCCTGGAAAGAATAGCCTAGTCCTCAACAGTACAGCAGCTATCCCCCTGCTTCAGCTGTGAAGCCGGGGGATAGCTTTCCAAAGGAATACGACGCAAAATGTTCCGTTATGCGATTAGACGATGCATGCAAATGCTTGTTACAATCTTTATCGGTGCAACCATCGTCTTCTTTGTTTTCACCACCGTGCCCGGTGACCCGGCGATGTTATATGCGGGGGAGCAGCCTTCTCAAGAGTATGTGGATAAATTGCGCCATGAATTCGGATTAGATCAACCTATAGGGATTCAATACGGCAATTTCTTGCTCGGTTTAATAAACGGAAAACTTGGTTATTCCTATTTCACCTCAAAACCCGTGGCGCCTGTGCTGATTTACCGTACCCTCAATAGTTTTAAGCTTTCTGCAGTTGCCATTACTCTTGCTATTCTGGTGGGAGTACCTGCAGGTATGGCCGCTGCATTAAAACGAGGTTCGCCTTTCGAAATCCTGATCAGGGGCGCTGTAATTCTGGGTATCTCTCTCCCCGCTTTCTGGCTAGCTTTGCTACTTGTCCTCCTGTTTAGTGTCCACTGGAACATCCTGCCAGCGGCAAGACTAGAGAGCTGGCAGTCATACGTACTGCCTGCCTTGGTACTAAGCGTCTTCTCGACAGCCTTCATAGCTAGAATGACAAGTTCTCTACTGCTTGAGGTCAATCTAGAAGACTACATACGGACCGCGTATGCAAAGGGGTTGCCTGGCAGGGTAGTGGTTCTAAAACACGCTCTCAAGAATGTGCTCATTCCCCTGGTGACCCTAATTGGTATGAGATTCGGCTACATGCTAACTGGTGCTGTGGTCACCGAGACAGTATTTGCTTGGCCTGGCCTGGGACGTATGGTTGTGGAAGCGATAGGGCAAAGAGACTTCCCCTTCATACGTGGATGTTTCGTTGTAACGGTCCTTGTATTCTCGGTTCTTAACCTTTCAACAGACCTTGGGTATGCGTTTCTCGACCCTCGTGTTAGGTATAAATGATTGATCATGACATACAGTAGAAGATTTTACAGAGCGCTTCGGAAAAACCGCCTGATACTCCTTGGAGGATCAATTGTCTCAATCATAACCGTTATTGCCATATTGGCCCCTTATATTGCCCCGTATTCACCAACGGATATGCAGTTGTCCCAAAGATTCGAGTTCTGGTCTCCGGAGCATCTCTTTGGAACAGACAAGTATGGCAGGGATGTCTTAAGCAGGGTGGTATATGGCGCACGCTATTCTCTGTATATTGGGTTCCTTTCCGTGCTAATAAGCGCCTCAGTTGGTGTAGTGTTAGGCCTGCTCGCAGGGTATTATGAAGCTACACAGTCGGCAATCATGCGTATAACAGATCTAGCACTTGCATTTCCTGATATTATGCTTGCATTAGTGTTAATTGCTATTTTTGGTCCGGGTTTGTACAACGTCATTCTTGCAATTAGTCTGTTCCAGGTTCCGCAATTCATCAGGCTTACAAATAGCTTCACCGTATTACTCAAGAGACGCGACTTCATAGAGGCAGCAGAGGCGATAGGAATGAACGGGTTCCGGGTATTAAGGAAACATATCCTACCCAACTGCCTCGCACCGCTGGTAATTCAAGCAACTCTGTTTCTTCCAAGTGCGATTCTAACTGCGTCGGGTTTGAGCTTTATCGGGTTGGGAGTGCAGCCCCCTACCCCGGAATGGGGGCTGATGATAAACCTGGGACGCGAGTATATGCGGCAAGCCCCAAATGTTGTGCTGTATCCGGGCCTAGCATTAATGCTAGCGGTTATGGGCTTTAACTTCCTGGGAGATGGGTTAAGGGAGATAATGGACCCGAAACTCAAGAGACGGATGTGATGGTGAATGAAAGGCATAGTTATAGTGTATAGCCATATAGTACAAAATGATAAGATGCAAGACATCACACGCAAACCCTCATTCGTTAGTACGAGTACTACTAGACAGAGATCTGTAACTGCAGTTTCAATCCGAGGGGGAGGATTTACTTGGTCGGTCTTCTGATTAAGAACGGGACTATTGTAACAGGCGACTCGAAGACCCTGATTGCAGGGGGTACAGTGTTGATCACTGGGTCAAGAATTGAAGCAGTTAGTCGCCGGTCAACACGGGTAACTCGGGTTCAAGAGATAGATGCGCAAGGGAAGGTAGTTATACCAGGAATAATCAATCATCATGCACATGGTATTACTTGCGGCCCTCTTTTCCCGAGTGCGGCCGAACCTCTCTCGCGAGATCAAGTTAAGAAGAACCTGGGCGCACACTTGTTACAAGGAACAACTACGATTCTTTGCGTAGATGGATTCACAACTAAAGAGGAAGTTGAGCACGCAAGCAAGCTAACCAGCATGACTGTCAAGGCTGCTACTATTCATACGCCCAAGAACCTTGCCGCCGCTGATGCAGTTGATGGTGCAGGGTTAAGGAACAGCAACAGGAAGGAGACGGCAAAAAGCAGGCTTGCGCAAGGAGCTCCAGCGCTCGGCGAAGTAGGGGCGGGTTCTACTCTGGGTGGCGGCTGCCAGGACTATAAATACATCCCCGAAGCCGTGAAATGCGAAACGGGTAGAGAAATCGATGCACGACAAGCGATGGAATTGAAATACGCGGTGCTGGGCCGGCATATAAAAAGAGAAGGGTTCAATGCTGATAAAGTCAAAAAAGTGCTTAAAGATGTAGGTCTATCTTCCTTGCTTACAGTTAATAAAGCAAGAGAAATAGTTGAGGAAAGCGTATTGCCACCATTTGATCTTGCCCTAGAGGGGTTTGAGGAAGCATACGGCATTGCCGTGCAGTGCAATGTTCCAGCTATCTTTCATAACGCGGCTGCAACGAAAGACAAAATACTTGAGATTGCACAGGCTGCCGGTCAAAACACCCGTTTAATTATAGCGGCACACTCCAATCATGATACCTTCTCTTTAGAAGAGGCGGTGAAACACGCCAAAAGACTGAAAGATCTCGGTGTGATAATCGATATTGCCAGTTTCGATTGCTTCATAAATCGGTTCTTTGGCGAACCCCCCGATATCTTCTATGCACTCCTTGAGGCCGGTCTGTGTGACACTGTCTCAACAGACTATTGTGCCGGGCATTACGACTCGATCCTGACGGCTTTGCATTTCTCCATAAAGAAAGGGTTGCTCAGTTTGTCCCAAGCGATTGGATTAGTGACTAGGAATGTGGTTGATGCTATCCCACGCTTAGCACCCAACAAGGGCTTACTCTCGGAAGGGAAGATCGCTGACGTTGTCATTGTTGACGAAGAAAACCTAGCAAAAGTGGAAACCGTCATTATCGGTGGGGAAGTAGTCGTACGTGCTGGTGAGATCGTCCAGATGACTAAGACAAAGCCCCGCCCACAGGATAAGGAACCTCATGAAAGGGCCAAAGGGCATCACTCTCTCGGCAAGGGGATATGAGCCCCGTTCGCGAAGGCGAGCGGTGGGAGACGCGGCGTGCAGGGACACGAGCTGGCTAATACCTCAAAAAGGAGGAGACGATGAACAGTAACATAGTAAAAGAACGACGAATTAAAGACCATCCAATCCTTGGCCCCCTTCCCAATGTACCTGGGGTTATTATTACCGTTGATTCAAAGAAAATCATAGGTAGAAGAGGAGAGCCAATTCTTGCAGCGCTAATTGCATCCGGGTTTGACAGCACGCGGACCACAGAGAAGCTAACGGCTCCTCGAGGGCTATTCTGCGGCATTGGGGTGTGCACGGATTGCTTGGTAACAGTGGATGGAATGCCAAACGTACGAAGTTGTGTTACGCCAGTCGAAGAGGGGCTGGCGATCCAAACGCAAAGCGGAAGAGGGAAGTGGGTTCATGAAGCCAAAGAATAGTGAAATCCTGGTCATTGGCGGTGGCCCTGCTGGTCTGTCAGCTGCCATAGAAGCTGCAGGCTTTGGAGCCGCAGTTACTGTGGTAGATGAAAACGACAGGGCTGGCGGTCAACTGTTTAAACAGATACACAAGTTTTTTGGCTCTGCAAGACATCAAGCAGGAATCCGAGGTGTCAATATTGGGAGAAGACTGATAAGCAAAGCAACGAATCTCGGAGTAGAGATGATGCTTCAGACGACAGCAGTTGGAATATTCGGTGATCTTGTGGCTCTGGAGATTCCCAAGGATGAAATGGAAGTTATGAAGCCCTCCCGAGTTATCCTGGCTCTAGGTGCATCTGAGAATCCATTTAGTTTCCCTGGATGGACACTTCCTGGAGTAATGAATGCTGGTGCCGCACAGACTTTCATTAACATCCATAGAGTATCCGTAGGGGAGAAAATCCTCATAGTAGGTAGCGGAAATGTAGGCCTTATCGTTGCATATCAACTGCTGCAAGCCGGTAGCGAGGTTGTTGGAATTGTGGAAGCTCTCCCAGAAATCGGTGGATGGGCAGTCCACGCCAGCAAAGTTAGAAGACAAGGCATACCCATTTATACCTCTCACACTATCAAAGAAGCGATCGGCACTGATCGTGTATCCCGGGTGGTCATCCAAGAGGTAGATGAAAGACTTACACCAGTTCCTGGGACCGAGCAAGAGATTGAAGCTGATACCGTTTGTTTGGCTGTTGGAATGTCTCCGCGTGTAAGACTAGCGCAAATGAGAGGCTGTAAGCTTATCTATCTTTCATCCCTTGGTGGGTTTGTACCCATCCACGCCAGTGACATGGAGACTACAGAACGTGGGTTCTTCGTCGCCGGTGACACAACTGGAGTGGAAGAAGCGTCTACAGCCATGGAAGAAGGGAAACTTGCGGGAATTGCGGCAGCCTCGTCCTTGGGCTACGTACCACGAGCCCAGCGAGAAGAAAGATTACGGGAAATCAATGCTTCATTGAGAGAACTGAGGATAGGACCATTTGGTAAGGAGAGGGGAGAGGCAAAGGAGAAGGTGGTAAAGGCACATGAGCAATTCTCACGCTAGATGCCCAGAGGAAGGGGTTAGGTGCACGGGAGTTCTTAGTGAGAAAGAGATCGCAGAGAGAACAGGTGTTCCTTCTCTTGAGCGGCTCAGGGCCGGCCCGATTGCCGTGATAGAATGCCAGGAGCAAATCCCTTGCAACCCTTGTGAAGCCGTATGTTCCAAT
>JAGLXM010000171.1 GCA_023132915.1 Candidatus Bipolaricaulota bacterium | reverse complement strand
GTCGTGCGCTTTTGAAAAGAGGTTCGATGCTTCAAATAGCTAAGAACCAACAGATGCAGAGGGAGACGAGCTTGATCAGGGTCTTCCTTGCTCTGAAAGCAAGTTCCCCGTCAACAAAAAGCGATATCTGTGTCCGCTTAAAACTCAGTCGCCCGACAGTGGACAAAGCGATCACCACGCTTCTGGAGCAGGGGCTTGTGATGCGCGATGGTCATGATCCTTCGGAGGGGGGTAGGCGCCCTGTCCTCTATAAGTTAAATGAACAGGCTTGCTACGCCATCGGGGGCGACCTCGAGTTGCCTGAGCTCAATCTAGTCCTGTGTGACCTGGATGGAATGCCAATCGCATCAAAGGGTTTCATCGAGTCTCAGAGCTTCACTGAGCGGCGAGTTCAAATGGGAGTTTGAGGTGAGCATGGCACAAGATCGCCGGTTCGGTTGCGCAAAAGGTGGTGCGTTATTTGTGCTGCAAGAGGTTTTCAAGCGACCGACCGCATTGATTGAAGAGTTAACCGCCTTTCCATCTTGAGCGCAGGAGGTGATAGCGAGGAACAGGAGAAAGGCAGCCTTGGGTTGAACCGAGAAACGAAAAGAAACAAGGAGGAAGAAAATGTTGAGAAAAACGTTAGCTGTGTTATTGGTGCTTTCGCTTATTGGAGTCGTCGGTTGGGCTCAGCAGCGAAGTCTCGTTCTGCTGGGAGAAATGGCGGCCCAGGAGGCAGCGGCAATCGAGGCGACACTTGACAGCTTCGAAGCTGCAACAGGAATTAAGGTCGAGACAATCTGGACAAGAGATCCGGCCCTTCTTACCACGAGGATCGAAGCGGGTAACCCGCCGGACATCGTCCTTCTTCCCAAGCCCGGGCAGATGGTCTCGCTTGTGGGCGAGGGCCAACTCAAGGACCTGACGTTCATGAAGTCCCAGCTGGAGGCTGACTACGGTCAGGCGTGGATCGACATGGGGAAGGTGAACGGGACGCTGTACGGGTTCTGGGTTGCCGTTTCGAACAAGAGCATGGTGTGGTACAGTCCGGCTCAGTTCGAAGCGAACGGCTGGGAGGTTCCGACAACGTGGACTGAACTAATTGCGCTTTCCGATCAGATCGTCGCCGATGGGAAGACGCCGTGGGCGCTCGGTATTGAATGCGGCGGGGCGACAGGCTGGGCGGGAACCGACTGGATCGAAGACATCATGCTGCGTACTGCTGGAGCCGAGTTCTACGACCAGTGGGCTGCTCATGAGGTTCCGTGGACGGATCCGAAGGTCAAGCGCGCGTTCGAGATATTCGGCGATATCGTCCTCAACGAGGACTATGTCTTCGGTGGGACAACCGGTGTGCTAACTACCAACTTCGGCGATTCACCGAACGACCTGTTCACCGATCCGCCGAATGCGTACCTGCATCACCAGGCAAGCTTCATCGAAGGCTTCTTCACCGAAGACTTTCCGGACCTTGTTCCGGGGGTGGACTACGATTGGTTTGTGACCCCGCCGATTGACGCGGCACTCGGGACTCCTGCCTTTGGTGGGGGGAACATCGTGGTGACGTTCAGTGACTCTGTCGAGGCTCAGGCGCTGATGCGCTATCTCGCGTCGGCCGCGGTTCAGGAAGTCTGGGCCGCTCGGGTTGGGTATATCTCGGCAAATAAGAACGTCAACATGAACGTCTATCCGACCGACATCGCTCGCGGGATCGCAGACTCGCTCGTCAACGCGTTGACGTTCCGCTTCGATGCTTCGGATCTGATGCCGGAGGCGATCGGTGGTGGCGCATTCTGGACCGGTGTCGTGGACTACGTAGGCGGAATGGACCTAGACACGGTGCTTCAGACGATCGAAGCCGCGTACTAGGGCCTCTGATGTATTGAGAAAGACCGTTTCGTAAGGTACGCTGGGGATCCCGCTTCGGGATCCCTGGCTTTCTATCCTGGAAAAGGGAGGCTCTATTGAGCCGACGAGGCTTCTCACACTGGATATACGTTGCTCCAGCTCTCATTATCCTCGCGTTCTTCCTCCTCTATCCTGCGGTACACACGATTCTTCTCAGCTTCACTGATCGATCGGGAGAGGCATTCATCGGACTGGCCAACTACAAGTTTGTGTTTACAAACAGGGTGATGCAGACGGCCCTCCGCAACAACCTGCTGTGGGTGGTTGTGTTCACATCCATGACTGTCGGGCTCGGCCTGGCGCTTGCGGTTCTTCTCGATCGTGTTCGTTACGAGCGGATAGCTAAAGCGATCATCTTTCTCCCGATGGCGATCTCGTTTGTCGGAGCGGGTGTCATCTGGAAGTTCGTGTATGCCTTCCGGCCTGCCAGTGTTGGACAGATCGGTTTGCTCAACGGAATCGTTGTTGCTTTCGGCGGACAGCCGATCGGATGGCTGATCGAACGTCCGTGGATCAATAACTTTGCACTGATTTTCGTCGGAATCTGGATCTGGACAGGGTTCTGCATGGTGATCCTCTCGGCGGCCTATAAGGGGATTCCGAAATCACTGCTGGAATCCGCTCGACTCGACGGCGCAACCGAATGGCAGGTGTTCTTCCGAATCACCTTTCCGTTGATGAAATCGACCGTTGCGGTTGCTGCAACGATGATGCTGATCACGGTTTTGAAGATCTTTGATATTGTTTATGTCATGACCAACGGGAACTTCGGAACCGAGGTGATTGCCAACCGGATGTATAAGGAGATGTTCCAGTTCCGCAACTTCGGGCGAGCTAGCGCGATTGCGGTGGTCTTACTCCTCGCGATCATCCCCGTAATGGTGTTCAACCTGAAGCGGTTTAGGGAGCAGGAGGCGATCCGATGACTGAGAGAATCGTACGTGCTCTGACGAGAAGCCCTCTTAACATCGTTATCATCGCGATCTGCCTCATTTGGATACTTCCTTCGCTAGGCCTGTTCATCAGCTCATTCCGCCCTGCAGCGGACGTAACGATTTCCGGTTGGTGGAGCGTCTTCCAGACCCCCTTCAAGTTCACGCAGTTCACGGTGCAAAACTACATCGAGGTGATCACCGACCAAGGGATGGGCCGAGCGTTCATCAACAGTCTGTTCATTACCATTCCGTCGACGATTATCCCGATTCTCGTTGCGGCGTTTGCAGCCTATGCTTTCGCTTGGATGGAGTTCCGTGGACGGAATATCTTGTTTATCATTATCGTTGCTCTGCTTGTCGTACCACTTCAGATGACGCTTATCCCGATTCT
>JAGLXM010000170.1 GCA_023132915.1 Candidatus Bipolaricaulota bacterium | reverse complement strand
CGAGTTTGAGGTGGTATACTACACGAGGCAGGAGGTTCCGGTCATGGTGGCCGGACTCACGTAACATAGCATCCGGAAAAGCCGGGGCGGTTCAGCGAAAGTTCGAAGACATCCTTGCGGAAATGGAATACAGGAACTGGAGGTGAGCCTCCCGCTGGAAAACCAATTCAGAATGGGCATACCTTAACTCATAGGGGGGTAGTTATGATGGGACACAGCAAGAGGATGTGCTACCCAGAAGGGGCGATTGGGGTGGCTCAAGTGGGTGAGAAAGAGTGGATGTTCGAGTACCCGAGGTTGAACTGGGAAGTGTTGGAAGAGTTCCACGACGCAATCGAACACTGGCGGATGGGGGATGTCGCGTTTGCTGAGGAGGTGTATCGTCAGATGATCGATGACTATCCCGAGTTCATCGATGCTCATCACCATCTTGCTCTATTGCTCAGCCAGACGGGGCGAGGAGAGGAAGCATTCCGGATATGGCAGGACGTTGTGGCTATGGGTTTGGATTGTCTGCCGAAGGAATTTGAGATGGGGCGGGACCTTCTCTGTTGGTCAATTCTTGAGAATCGTCCTTTTCTACGGGCATATCATAGTTTTGGGCTTGAGTACTTGGGGCGAGGAGAGATTGAGAAGGCCCTCGAGATATTCAGCAACATCTTGGCCATGAACCCAGGCGATAACCAAGGAGTACGGGCGCTTGTCATAGACTGCGATTTCCGTCTGAATCGCCCCCGTGATGTGTTGGCTGTCTGTGAACAGTATCCCGACGATGGGATGGAGCAAGTAGTGTACGGACGCGCACTGGCATTGTATCAGCTAGGGCAGAGGGTCAAAGCAGAGGAAGCGCTGAGCGAAGCGATGGAGTTTTTGCCGTTAGTCGCTCAAGAGTTGGTCAAGGGCCGACACCGCAAGCCCAAGGATCTACATCCGGGCTATGTCACACATGGCGGTGCGGACCAAGCCTATTACTACTGGATTGAGCAAGGACCGCATTGGAAGAATACGCCGGGAGCACTTGAGTTCGTGAGGGAGTGTCTCAACAAGCAGTAGTTGACTGCGTAACCTGTGCGTGCACCCAACCCGTGCCCTTGGCGTGGGATCGGCAGGTCTTTCGTTTTTGACGGGAGCGGTAGTAGGGTAAGGCACGTTGCAAGATTCGTTGCGCCGCTCAGCGTCTTGTTGGGTTGCTCCAAACCAGCAAATCCGCCTTTACGCGAGAAGAGGACTCCATGACCGACTTTCCCAGCGACAAACGATCCAGTCCAGAACAGGATAGGGCAATCGCTGCAAGCGACCTTTCAGCTGATCCCTACGCTCTTCCGGCTCTTTTAACAGGTCCTCTTCGTCATTGAGAGGTTTGAAACGTTATGAAACAATAGCCACAATCTTAGGAAGAAACCTTGAGAGGACAAGGAAGGGGAATGTCCGAACCTAAAGGAGTCAAACGGCTCGTCGAGCGGTTCCACGACAATCGCGATGCCTATCGCTCCAGTGATTACAACGAGGCCCAGGTTCGCCTGGAGTTGATCAACCCGCTCTTCAAGGCCCTCGGTTGGGACGTCTACAACGAGGCTGGCTACGCCGAGGCGTACAAAGAGGTTATCCACGAGGACGCGATCAAGGTAGGTGGCGCGACCAAGGCGCCCGACTACGCGTTCCGCATCGGTGGTACGCGCAAATTCTTCGTCGAGGCCAAGCGCCCCGGCGTCAACCTCAAGGAGGACGGCGACGCGGCTTATCAACTGCGGCGCTACGCCTGGTCGGCCAAGCTCCCGCTTTCCATCCTCATCGACTTCGAGGAGTTCGCGGTCTACGACTGCAGGGTAAAGCCTTCAAAGACTGACAAAGCCTCCGCTGCGCGTATCCTCTACATCACATATACCGAGTACGCCGAGCGTTGGGACGAGATCGCCACCATCTTCTCGCAGGAGGCGATCCTCACAGGCTCGTTCGACCGCTACGTCGAATCGACCAAGCGCAAGCGCGGGACCGCTGAGGTGGACGATGCTTTCCTAAAGGAGATCGAGAACTGGCGTGACGTGCTGGCACGCAACATCGCCCTGCGCAACACTGATCTTTCCACCCGCGAGTTGAACTTCGCCGTGCAGCGCACGATTGACCGGATCATCTTCCTGCGCATCTGCGAGGATCGGGGTGTTGAGGACTATGGACAGCTGATGGCCCTACAAAGCGGGAACCGGGTCTACCCACGCCTGTGTCAGATCCTTCGCCGTGCTGATGAGCGCTACAACTCCGGCCTATTTCACTTCCGAAAGGAAAAGGACCGCCCCGAGCCCCCCGATGACCTCACCCTCAGCTTGACCGTCGATGACAAGGTGTTAAAAGAGGTCTTCAAAGACCTTTACTATCCGGATAGTCCGTATGAGTTCTCCGTACTTCCCGCTGATATCCTCGGCCATATCTACGAGCAGTTCCTTGGCAAGGTCATCCGGTTGACCCCAGGTCACCACGCCAAAGTCGAGGACAAGCCCGAAGTCAAGAAGGCCGGCGGCGTCTACTACACGCCCACCTACATCGTTGACTACATCGTCGAGCACACTGTGGGCAAGCTCTTTGAAGGAAAGACCCCGCAGAAGGCGAGCAAGCTACGCATCTTAGATCCTGCCTGCGGGTCCGGTTCATTTCTCCTTGGCGCGTATCAGACGCTCCTCGATTGGCACCTCAAGTGGTACTCCGAGAAAGACCCCGAAAAACACGCGAAAGGCCGTTCCCCCAAGGTGTATCGCGGACCGGGCGGCGACTGGCGGCTGACCACAGCGGAGAAGAAGCGGATCCTCTTGAACAATATCTACGGGGTCGACATCGACCCCCAGGCGGTGGAGGTGACCAAGCTGTCGCTTCTGCTCAAGGTACTCGAAGGAGAGAACGAGGAAACTCTTGTTAAGCACCTGCGTCTCTTCCACGAGCGCGCCCTGCCCGACCTTGGGGAGAACATAAAGTGCGGCAACTCGCTCATCGGCCCTGATTTCTACGAAGGAAAACAGCTCAGCCTGATCGACGCGGAGGAACGTTACCGGATCAACGCCTTCGACTGGAACGCCGAATTCCCCGAGATCATGAAGAATGGCGGCTTCGATGCCGTAATCGGGAATCCACCTTGGGGAGCCGAGCTCGATGTAAACCAGCGAACCTACCTGATGTCAAGATTCCCAAACATTCCGAGCAAGACAAAGGACAGCTATTTCCTTTTCATCACGAGATCGATTCAGCTTCTCCGGAAGAATGGGCTTCTTGGGATCATAACACCGAATACCTGGCTCCTGATCAACTACGCGAAGGCCTTTCGACAAGCTTTGCTTGAAATGGGAATCCGCGAGATTAGCGACTATGGAGACAGAGTATTTCGAAAGGCAACTGTTGAAAGCGCGGTCTTGCTTCTGGAGAAGCGTTCAGCTCCGAACGAGAGTTGCAAAGTGAGGCGTTTGCGTAATGGAAAGCTGATCTTGGAGCACTCCGTCACGAAAAGCAACTGGTTAGATGATCCCTTTTCGCGAATCATCCTGGAGCTTGATGATGCGGTCTTCGGTGTTCTTCAGAGACTCCGTTCAAGAGGGGAACCATTCGAGCGTAACTGCGTAATCAAGTGGGGCATCAAGCCCTATCAGGAAGGATATGGGATTCCGCCTCAAACACGCGCAATGATCGAGCAGCGGGTTTATCACGCGAGTGTCAAACGCGGAAAGGAATGGAAACCGCTCGTTGTCGGGTCGGACGTCGATCGGTATCGGATCAGCTGGCCTGGCAATCGATTCATCAAGTACGGCAAGTGGCTAATGTATCCTTCTGATCAAACACTCATGGAAAGGCCCAAGATCCTGATGAGACAGACCAGCAGTACCATCAGGGCTTGTTTGGATGAGGCTGGTCACTTCTGCCAGAACTCGCTGTTCATTGTCCATTCCGAGCAGATGGATCTCAGGCTCCTGCTTGGTCTGCTGAATTCAACTCTCCTCGGATTTGCCTATCGAATGGGCAATCCACAGACTGGTAAGACCTTTGCTGAAATCAAACCGAGCGTCATCAAGCAGCTTCCGATCCTTACCCCAAATGCGGACAGAAATGCGTCGAGTTCAAGTTGGAAAAACTTGAGAGAGCTTGTAGATAGCATGTTGCAGGCGCATCAGACACTCGCCGCTGCCAAGACCGACCATGCGAAATCCCTCATCCAGCGCCAAATCAAGGAGACCGACAAGCAGATCGACCAACTCGTCTACGAACTCTACGGCCTGACGGAAGAGGAAATCCGCATCGTCGAGGAGGCAACGAAATGAATACGGAACCTCAGAGGCCCACATGTCCACATCTGGGAATTCAATATCCTAAGAGATGACAGTAATAGAGTTGACACCATCTGCTCTTCGACATACCATGTCGCGGAGTTGCGCAATAATTGCTTGTTAGGCGCTTTCGCAGTGTACTCAAGGAGATGTGCATGTCTCAAGGGATGTACATGGATCTAATCCACTGCAGCACACCTGAAGAGGTATATGCAACGGTGCGGGATTGGATATCTGATCTCACTGATCACGAGCACCTAGTACGATCAACTATTCTAGACATCCATGCTGACGTTGAACGAGTTATGAAGCAGACTCTTTATCATATTCTGCTTGGTGTCATGTTCCACGGAGACGACGAGTCTGAGTATGAGAACCACTGTGAGAATCTAGAGAGGACAGTTACCAAGCTGAACTTTGCTACAGTATATCGCATATTGAAGCCGTGTTTCGACGCCTACCCAGCCCCTGAGTTGGCAGATATCCAACTGGTCAATGAAGTACGCAATTCAGTTGCTCACAGACAAGACCCGAACAAGGTAACATACAAAGACCGGAGCCCATTCGGCGATCCCGATTGCCTTGCACAGTTATATCTTGACGGATGGGCGATTCGATCTGTGGTCGGCAAGTTCTTCGAAGTGATGATCAGCGATCCCCGTGTTCGTGCGGAACATTATGCCAAATTCTACCGTGAGAACTATGCTCGTCTGAAGGAGGAAAGCGCCTAACAGCTTATTGGATCCGCCTCGCGCCTTCGGGAAATTCCGGGGACGCATACCATAATTCCGCAAGGAGCAGCCTGAAATAGGGTCTATGTCCCTCGAATACCTTTGGACAAGAAGGGGCCTAGAAGCGAGTCTTTAAGGAAGTAGCTTGGGGCCGCATTTGATTCTTGTGGCGGTGGGGTGGGCGATGATACAATCAGGGTCTACGATTGTAGGTTTGGGAGGCGATAACGTGAGTTGGCCGATTATCGTGGCTTCCGCCGTCACGGCATTGGCCACGGCGGGAATGTGGTGGCAGGCGAGAAGAACTGCGCAAGCTACAAAAGAGATGGTCAAATCCTCTGAGAGCTTCAGGGAGTGGACGGAGGCTCAACGCAAACCTGATCCTCTTGTGCTGTCCACCAAAGCGTTATTGCATGAGGATCTAGGGGGCAGTCTAAGTGGTAAACCTGGGCTGCGGATTGAAATCCCTATGAATAATCCAGGCGATGTTCCAATCTTCATAGAAGCGATCCAGGTAGTATCTTGTGCTTGTGGGTTGGAGGTTGGCAAAGCCTTTGTCAGAAACAGGCGGGGTTTTCGTCCATTTGAGATTGAGATTCCGGCAAGGGGCAGTCTGGTTCTTACAGAGAAGTTCGAGATGAGAAGGGAAAGTTACGATGATTATGTGAATGCAGTTCATCGGGCCCCAGAACAGGGTGTTCGGTTATCGCTGGAGTATGCAGCTGGGACAAAGAAAAAGAAAGTTCTTGTTGATATATACACTGTTTCACTAGATGGGGTTAAGGAAAAGGGGGATTGCTTGTGAGGGGACACAGAGACGTTGTTGTCGCCTAGTATGAACAAGGGCTTACAATAAGGTCGTTTCTACGGTTTGATGTGCCAGATGGTCGTATGAATGTGGTTCTTTAGTGCTTCAGCCTCCTTAGCTAGAGCAAGGGCCCGTTTTGCCTGACCTTCTACCGCTGGTTCCTTATCTGCAATCAATGAGAGTTCTTTCGCAAGACTTCCTAAGATCCTGTAACTAACACAAGGTTCCGCGTCAGCGAAGTGTGCAAATGTGTACCGCACTCCTTCGGAGGCTGCTGCAATCGCAGACGTTTCCTGCTCTTCTTTCTCGGCGAGCCATTCGTAGAAGTCAAGGACAGCAGAAGCCGAATCAGATACACTGTGGATGGTTTCATTTATTGTTGAGATGTGCTTCTCGCCAAGATCGCAGTCATCCTTTATGCATTGTAGGTAGGAAAGAGAGTGGATTAAGTCAGTGAGGTAAAACGTGCCAGCAGGAGCGATGCTTAAGTTTTTGCAGAACTCGTCGTAGGCGGAGTACACACAAACCTCTGGTGATTGTACTAGGCCAAAGTGGATCCACTTCTTTAGAAGAGCATCCAAATCCAGAGCTGGGTATATGCGGTTGAAGCTCTGCAAAGCATGGAGAGGAATGGGGTTCTCGCGGTCTGTGTTCTTCGACAAATAGCTCAACAAGCGATACGGCGCAACCACAAGCTGAGCAAGCTCAGTCGTTTCTCCTGGGTGCACTGGAGCAGTAAAGACATTCACTATATCAACGAGAGATCCAAAACCTTGTTCCCAATATAGTGCGCTGGAACCTAGAATGAGGCATCGTGTGAATAGATGCGACGGCAAACTGGCGTCTATATACTGGCTAAAAAGCGTAGGAGCTAGATGTCTATCCGGGATGGCATGTGAGCGCAGGAAACGGCCAGCCAGGGCGATGGCGGTACGCATGTTTTGATTTGACAACGCTTCCAGCGCGTGTAAAGCATACTCGTTCAGAAGAGACGTATGGAGGCAATCAAGAGTGCGTTCGATGTCTGTGTGCTTGTATCTCCTTCCTTCGTGCACCAAATGTTGTCTATGCAGATCCTTGAGTAAGCGGGTAGTCTCTTCGTCCTCCATGACGTAGTTGATTCGCTTTTTAATGAGATCACTGGTCGAGGGAGGCTTGATCGAGCCGAACAAATCCATCCGGGCACGAAGCTTCTTCCAGAGGTTCACTCGCGCAGGTGGGCGTAGGGCAACTATGCACTTCAACCCCCTTGCGACAAAAGACTTCTTTTCTTCGGGCAGAAGCTCAAAGACTTCAGGATCAATATGCGTGAGCGAGTGAGCCAGAGCCACCGCTTCTTGCTGCATTGGAAGGGGAAGAACATCGATATTGTCAATCACCACCTGGATATTCGTTTTGCGGCTAATATGGAGAAAGATTAGATTCGCTTGCCAATACTGAAGTGGCTCTGCTTCAGCAAATCCTCTGCGGACGTCAACGACAAATCTTTGGGATTCATGTTTATCTGTTATTGCGCTCCTGATTTCAGCTATGAAGTCAGCGATCCGCGCAAAACACTTAACCTTGTTAATGGCAAAGTCCCAGAAAGCAGTCTTGTAATCAGTGTCCAGGTATTTACTCATTTTGAATGCAATGTTCTCAACGACAGCATCTTCGACCGTCATTTCGCCGCTTACGATCTTCGCGGCATACTGATTTGCATCTATGAGTATGGTTTCAGAGTTCTTGCCAACTTCTGTTTCGCCCAGCACAAACCTGAAGAAATGGTTAATGATTGTAGTTTTTCCGGTACCAACGTCGGCCACAAGGAACAGAGGAGCTTCCGGTTCATCCAAAACAAGGAAATCCATGAGTTCCTTCTCGTTGTCGCCAATACCAATACCGTCAGCCCTTAGTCTCTCTACATCCTTCCTGAACTCACGGGGGAATTGGTTAATATTCGGCGCTCCAACGGCAACGTAAAGTTTTCGGTCGAGTTCCTTTGTGTGCGAGATATCCACCGAGGAAAAGACCCTAGCTAGAAGTGTTTGGAAATGCGCCCATACCGGATTGTAGAAAGCACGCTCTCTTAGGTTTTTATACTTCTCATTGGGTTTCATACGCAGTCCCTCCCATTAGGGTATTATACCAGCGTTCATTTCTTAGACAAACCTCCTCTGAGAACTGGGGATATCTGGGGTCAGGGTGGACCGGGGTCTACCATTGTATTTACAGGTGACGGGCATGCCCCTGTTGTGTAGACTATCTATCTAGCGGGGGTGTGGCTCATGGGGTCGGTAGTCTCTGACTGCTCGGCTCTGAAATGCCGCCCCCGTCATCTGTGCCACCTAGGGTATCTGCCAGGGGAATTCTGGGGACGCATATCATGATTCCTCAAGGAGCAGCCTGAGATAGGAGCTATGCCCATCGAATTCACACGAAGAGAGTTGGCACCCGCCGCTCTTTGGCGTACCATGTTGCGGGATTGCACAATAATCATTGTTGGAGCCGCGGATTTCAAACGGTCGGAGGTAAATCCTCATGCCAGACCAACCGGAATTCGACTACGACGTCTTCATCTCTTACAGCAGCCACGACAGACAGTGGGTGCGCGGCGATCTACTAAAGCGGATCGAAGAAGCCGGTCTGCACGCCTTCGTTGACTTCCGTGATTTCAAACGCGGTGCGCCAAGCATCAAGGAGATGGAGCGCGGTGTGACCATGTGCCGCAAGACCCTGCTTATCCTCACGCCGGCTTACATCGAAAGCGAGTGGTGCGAAATTGAAGCCATCATGCTAGCGACGCTTAGCCCGGCCAATCGCGACCTCCGTCTGATTCCGCTGCTCAAAGTGCCATGTAGCAAGCCGCTTCGCATCAGCATGCTCACCCACATTGACTTCACCGACAGCGCGGACCTCGACCTCGCCTGGTTCCAACTTCTTAGTGCATTGGAAGCGCCGCTCGATTCGGAGCGTCTCAATTCCAATTTCGAAACCTGCTGGCCAGATCTAGAGCGCCACCTCGCGCCAATCGTGGCCGATGAAGCAGCGGACGGAAACGAGACAGAGGCCGAGCCCGGCGTTGAATCATCCTCCAGAGGGAAGTTGTCCGAAGAATACCTCTCTGTGCTTCGTGTAATCGTTGAGGCTCAGGACGACCGTGTGTTTCCAAGTCAGTTGGCTGACCGACTCGGTATTCACCAGGAGCGCGCGAAGTACTACATGGAAGAGCTTGAGAGAATGGGGATCCTCCACGCGGCCCACAACTACGTCTATGGCACGTCGTGGTACTTGTCTCGGGAGGGGCGGAGCGCCCTCGTTAGAATAGGTTTGTTGTGAGTCCACAAGGCCTGCTGTCTAAGGAATTCCGGGGACATAATACCTATTCCGTTCCTGTGTAGGTTGGGAGTCAGTGCTGAATCTCCAGATTCCCAACGCGATGCATTGAATCGTGTGCCTCGTCACGGCCATTGCCGCTTTCTAATTCATACTATGTCCCCGGAATTGGCACCGGAATTGGCACAATACCTTAATTTCTTCCCGAAGCTCAACTCACCGCTGCGGTTCAAGAGTATGGACTGACGCGGCTCAGATTTGGAATTCCAGGGACGCATACCATAAATTCCTCAAGGAGCAGCCTGAGAGAGGTTCTATGCCCCTCGAATTCCAACATGATGTAAAGAAAAGACAGGAATAGAGTTGATACCCGTCGCTCTTCGACATACTATGTTGCGGAGTTGCGCAATAATCATTGTTAGAAGGCCGGAAAGGTGGCAGTAATGTCTGTCTCGAGAGTACTCTTAGAAACCGATGAACAGGACAAAGCTTACGCCCGACTTAGAGAATGGTTTAAGCCGCAGCCTGAATATGCCGAGTTCGTTTCGGAGGATGATGAACTGGGCAAGAGGCTTCTCCCTCAGTTCGTGCAGTTGGAGCGGAGACGATCAGGCCTTCCGGAAGAGGATGTATCTGCTCTTGCCTTCGGTGCCATCGAGCTACTTGAGGATGCATTTGCAAAAGCAACGCGACAGTTTCTAGACCGCTGGGGCAGGATCTATCGTGATTTCTATGCCGCGAAATGGAAGATGGGAGATCTGCAGGGAATGGTGGCAGCCTCTCTAGCCGAGCACCTATCGGGTCGTGCCCAGTGCTTTTGGAGTCTAAGCCTGTACCACTACTTGGCGGAAGGGTCGCTTCACCACCTGATGCTTGCGTTATGGGTAGCAAGCCAGACTGGGCATAAAAGACCCATTGAGCGTTATCGAAGATATGAGGAACAGGACCCTGCAGAGTTGATTTCCCTATTCATAATAGATGACCATAACTGGGCAAGGCTAATGAACTCGCTGTACGAACAAGACTTGAGGATAGCCTTTGCGCACGTCCGCTATCAGATGGGAAGACAGCCCAACGCGATTTCGCTCAAGTTGGGCGGTGACGACATTGAATTGGACAGTTCTGCGCTCGGGGAGCGTGTCCTCCAGCTTTTCGACGGCATAACCTCACTCGGTTTCGGAGTCGAGGCGTTTTTTCTTCGAAATCATGAATCGTTTGACGTTCCTTCTCTCGGACTCCAAATTGACCCAGCCCAGTACCTCAATCAGATCCAGACTTCGATGGCAATTCGTGGCTTTCGACTTCAAGTAGAACTTCGCAAGGATGCTGCCAACGGGGTAGAAATCCTAGCGATACTTAGTCCCGTCCGGGAAGGGCTTATTGATGCTGATATTAAGCAGTTCGCCGACGCCCACATTGGAGAGATCATGTGTTATCTCGATCACTACACTTCATTTCGTGCAGAGAACATTCGTCTTGTTTTGACGGCAAAAGACAGTCGACCAATTGGACAATTGCACTATGGGCCGGGAAAACTGAAAAGGATACGTGAGTCAGCCCCGTCTTTGGTGAAGCTTGGATTCGGGCCAGACTTCAATTAGATAACGGGCCTTCTAACAAAAGAATGCACTTGACTGGTGTTCCGCTGGCGCTCCATACCAGCAAGTGATCCAGGTCGTTAGCTAAAATTATTAAATGGAATAATATGGACGAGAACATAAAAGTATTTATCCAGGAGCTTTCGAAATGTGACGAAACGTACGAGATAGAGCGATGGCAACTCCGCGTAAAGACCTATCTTGATGAAGCCTTTGGGCATGAGATGGCAAACAAATTCCAAAGCCTCAACATCAACGATAACCCATGGGACGGATCAGCTAGACAGCGAGGTTACCTGGAAGCTTTGTTAGCTAAAAAGAAGTCCTCAAATGAAAATATTCGGGTTAAGCAAATGGCCAATAGTAGGCTTACTTACGATCTTTTTATATACGAACTTGGTCGATTAATTACATCTGGCGAGATGCTTTATGACGCTGATCAACGTGATCTTGATCCTAAATTCAGACTCTGGCGTCTTGAGGTGACGGATTTGATAGATCGTATTAATAAGGCAGGTTATTCGGTACGATGCAGTATTCGCGGCCGCTCGTTTGGTACGCATAGGAATGCGACAGAAGAATACCTCAAAGAAGAGTATAATAGAGAATTACAAGATACACTCAACGAACTCAATTTAACTATAAAGAGATATGAAAATTATGGGGAGCCGCACACAATAACAATTAACAAAACCGAAACGCAGGGGTTGGGAAAAGTTTTTCTTGGACATGGCCGTGCTCTGCTTTGGAACAGAGTCCATCGTTTTTTAAAAGATGAGCTTTCCTTGGAGGTCATAGACTTTGAAACTGAAAGTAGAGCATCTTCTCATATTGTTGATGTTTTAAAACAATTTCTTGATGAATGTAATTTTGCGGTAATCGTAATGACAGGAGAGGACGCAACAGCTGATGGAAAAATAAGGTCTCGACAAAATGTCATTCATGAAATCGGACTATTTCAAGGACGTCACGGATTCGACCGAGTATTGATTTTTCAACAAGAGGATGTAGAGGGCTTTTCAAACATTGCAGGGCTCCAGACTATAAGATTCAAAGATAAACCCGAAGACGGTTTTTATGAACTACAACGAGCCTTAGAAACGTTTAAGCGAGCTAACCAGGCAAATGCAGCCGACTCGTAAACTCGCGGCTGATTTGCAGCGTTCGCAGTTCTAGTGGATTGCATGGCAAATGAGTGAGGTCTGCTTACTGCGGCGATCACGACCCCCTCTTGGGCTTTTCCATCACTCTAGGTCGTGGATGGATCTCATTCGCTGGTGGATTGAGCCGTGTTCCTGACAGCTTTGCCTCGTGTCGCTTCTTCCGTCTTCCCTTACTTTCTCGTTCCCTGATCTCCAGCTTCCCAGTGTATTGAACGTCCGCACCGATGTTCGACGAGGATTGGGTTCGGCTCGGGCGAAGATCGCTTCCTGTTGGTGGTTGGATACCTGCGAAACAGCATTCAATGGGTTCCTTGTCGTGTCGAGTGGGTAGATGTAGACACAACGGAACCAGTACATCTCGCAAAGACGTTAAGCAGTAGGGGGTAATGAGTAACAAGAAAAGAGAAAAAGCATTCTCTCGCAAAGCCGCAGAGAGCGCTAAGAACGGCATAAATGGGCAAGGAGAAAAAGATGTTTGAACCCCAAGAGTTAAGTCCGTACTTAGCGATCTTGGCGGCTTGAGCGAGCGTAGCGAGCGGGCGCGAGGAAAAGGCTTGTGCCTCACGCAAAGGGAAGCGACAACAGGAGAGAAGAGAAAGAAAGGAGCAGTTCTTAGCGACCTTGGCGAACGGGCGAGAGAACAGCCTTGTATCATTTGTGGTCACAGGGTTGTTACCCACTCAAAACGGCAAAGAGCCATTCGATGGATAGGAATCCCTGTCAAGCAGCAAGCCATGCCTGTGTCCAACAGAGATAGTGCATGGGGTTGATGCCAGTTCTTCTTTGTGGGTAGAAGGACATCTTCAGCATCCATCAACTGATTCCCCGCTGTTGCATAGAGGGTACGCCATGCCGATACTAAGCGGACCTGGGGACTAAGGAGGTTCACCTGTGGAACTCAGACCGATCGAGTGGCCACGCGATTTGACGCCTCTGGGGGAGATGATCTGCGACACGTTCCGGTATCCGGAGAACCCGGAATGGAGCGTTCAGACCGACGAGAAGGAACAGATCTCTCATATGCTCGAAACCTTCCGCGACGGGGGCATACGGTCACCCTGGACCAGGTGAAGGTTGTCGGTGAACGCAACCAGGGAGACAGAGACTTCCAGCTCGAAACGCTGTCCTCTCTACCAGCCTAAGGTGTGCGAGATCTATCCTAACAGCGTCCCGAGCAGCTCCGTTATGTTTCGACAACCTGCTGCTGCATCCATCGCCTTGCGATCCGCTAGTGGCCCCCGGCCTTCTCAGCCTTCTTGGCTTTCTTGGCAGCGCGCTTCTCTTTGATGGATCTCTGCGCTTTCTTCTTTTCACTCGTCCGTTTCTTGTCCTGTGATTTTCCCACACCAAACCTCCTGGTCGCGCATAAGAATCATATTCGCCATAAGTAACCATGGTACACCAAGCCGCTCGATGTGTCGAATCGCCCTACTGCTGAGACTCCGCAACACAGAGTGCGATCTGTCGTTCAATTCAGTAGTCGTCGACTGGATGAGGTCGCGCCGCGAAAAGATAACCACCAAGGCAGTAGATCGATTGAGTAGGCTGTTCTAGTACTGGGAAGTCCAGAGCCGGGGAATTCCGGGGACGCATACTATGATTCCTCAAGGAGCGGCCTGAGGGGTTCCGGGGACATCTCTGAAAGCGCGCGCCGTGTCGAGTCTTCGTCTCTCAGACTACCTCCACGAAAGCCTTTCTGTTATCCTGCCTTCGAACTTGGGTAAAACGGCAACCTGGGGGCACTTGGATGAAGAGCAATGGGGCGTGCCTGGAAGCAATAGCAACCTGCCCCCCCCGCTGCGATAGGGCATGTGTTCCAAAGCTCAAGCTTCGGATAGCATTGGGATTAACGATATTCAACGATGGATATAAGAGGAGGAGGCATGTTTTATAAGCAACTGAAATCGGTCGATCCGCAGGTTTACGGCGCGATCGTGCAGGAGCTCACAAAGCAGCGCGAGCATCTGGAGCTGATTCCGTCGGAGAACCGGGTGTCGCTGGCGGTGCTGGAAACGCTGGCGAACCCGATGCAGAACAACTACGCGGAGGGGTATCCGGGAAGACGGTATTACGGCGGTTGCGAATTCGTCGACATCGTCGAGCGGCTGGCAATTGAGCGGGCAAAGACGCTTTTTGACTGCGACCACGTGAACGTGCAGCCGCATTCCGGCGTGCCGGCGAACATGGCGGCGTATATGGCACTGGCCGATGTCGGCGACACGCTCATGGGAATGGCTCTGGCACACGGTGGACATCTATCACATGGCCACAAGGTGAATTTCTCCGGCCGCTGCTTCAACGTGGTCCAGTACACCGTCGATCAAAAGACGGAACGGATCGATTACGACGGGCTCGCGAAGCTTGCCAGAGAAGCCAAGCCACGCATCATCGTCTCCGGCGCCAGCGCGTACTCACGCGTCATCGACTTCGCGCGGTTCAGGGAGATCTGCGACGAGGTCGGCGCCTACCACATGGCGGATATTTCGCACATCGCCGGTCTGGTGGCAGCGGGACTTCATCCAAGTCCAGTACCCTACGCGGATGTGGTCACATCAACGACCCACAAGACCCTGCGCGGTCCGCGCGGCGCGATCATCCTGTGCAAACAAGAGCACGCCAAGGCGATCGATCGAGCTGTCTTTCCCGGCACCCAGGGTGGCCCCCACATGCACACAATCGCTGCCAAGGCGGTCTGCTTCAAGGAGGCGCTGACCGAGGAGTTTCGGAGCTATCAGCGCCAGATCGTGGCCAATGCCAGAGCCCTGGCCGAGGAGCTGATGCGCCTTGGCTACCGCCTCGTCTCCGGCGGCACGGACAATCACCTCATGCTGATTGACTTGAGGAACAAAGGGATGACCGGCGTGGAAGCAGAAGCGATCCTCGACCGCGTCCACATCACCGTCAACAAGAACATGATCCCTTATGACCCAGAAACGCCGGCGATCACCAGCGGCATCCGCCTCGGTACCCCCACCGCCACCACGGAGGGGATGAAAGAAGACCAGATGCGGCAGATCGCACGGCTCATCGATACCGCGTTGACCCACCCCGACGATGAAGGAGTACTGGAACGCGTCAGAGCGCAGGTGCACGAGCTAACCCAAAGCTTCCCAGTCTACGAGGATTTCGAGTTGCCGGATTAGAGCCTTATCCCGAGTCGAGAAGTTGTAGGCACAAAGGAGACTCTTCCGCCGTGCTTAGTCAGTCTGGGCTTTCTTGGAAAACGCGCATTGCTATTCTAGGACCATCTCCTCCTCGCAGAAATCATCCGGCCCGGACTTGAATTTCTTCAACCGGTAGCTGAGGCCGGGGTTGAGTTGCTTGGCCGCTGTGTCCATAAACCGACCGGGACCGCTACGACACATGTGCTCGATCGTCGCATGATCGATTCCCATCTCCTGAGCGGCTTCGTAGATGGGGCACTTGCTGGACTTTGCTACAACCCTTTGTGGACTTTCCTCGATGAACTCCATCTGGACCCCTATGGTTTTAGGGACGTTGCTCAGCAGCGAGAAGGCCGTTTTCGCGTCGAATTCCTCGATACCGGACTGCTCTTTCATCATCCGCGCCTGTTGAACGCCCATGTTCTCAAATGTCTTGGTCACAAGGCCTTAGGCCCGTTCCATCCCGATCTCCTGACCGACCGCTTGGACGTAAGCGTTGAACATGGTGAACGTCCTAACTGCGGCATTGAATGCCTCTCCATTTGCCATTGTTACTCCCTCCTTTCAACAAATAGAGTAGCGCGGAAAAGGCCATAACGTGAACATCGCGGTCTGATCTTGTTTCTTGAATCGAAGAGAGGTACTCAGCCCTTGTCTCTGGAATCAAAGGCTGGTAGCTAGCATCCACTAAAGTGGGGGCTACCCATCGCTTTGGGCAGGAAACGGGAAGCGAAGTATTCCAGGGACACCCATTTCACCGTTCGGTGGATCATCCGGGCCTTCTTCACAATAACTTTTGTGAAGAAGATGACGTCGAAGACAACACCTGAAGAGGGAATAGGCATTATGGTCCCAGAATTCCTACCGGCCTTGCATCAATCTGGAATTGGGTAGATCATTCACCTGGCAGGCTTGCGAGAATTATGTGTGAGGAGGAAGACCGATGACGCACAAATTTCCGTCCGATGAGTGGATCAAGGAACTGAGCCGTCAGCTCAACGCCAGTGAGACCTACAAGCAGTCGGCCAAGGACTGGGAAGGCGATTTTATCTTCGTCGTTGAGCCAGACGATGCTTATCCTGAAACGGCATACCTGTACCTTAACCTCTATCATGGCAAGAGCCCCGACGCGGCGCTACTGAGCGGTCCTGACGAGAAGCAGGCTGCCTATCTCCTCGCGGCCCCCTTCAACACCTGGCGCAAGGTCATCGAGGGCAAACTTGACCCCATCCAGGGCATGATGACGCGCAAATTGAAGCTGAATGGCAACATGATGAAGATCATGCGCTACCCTAAAGCGGCAAAGGAGATCGTTGCCTGCTGCGCGCACGTGCCCACTGACTGGGACTGACGCAGGAGCGAGCTCTATGTGCACACTAGATACGATGTCACGCCTGCCAACCTGCTTTTGTTATACCGTGGGGGCGCTTGCTCTGGGCCAGTGTAATTAAGGAGGCTGCCGATGTGGTACTTCGTCTCACCCAGAATCGTCTTCGGCGAGGGTGCGCTTGATACCCTCGATGAGTTGGAGGGCTCCCGCGCCCTCATCGTTACCGACGCTACGCTGGTCCAACTGGGCCTGGTAGACCGGGTGAAAGCCCACCTGGATAGCGCTGGCATCAAGGCGCATACCTTCGATCAAGTGGAGCCTGACCCCAGTGTGCAGACGGTGCAAAAGGGAGTGAAGCTGGCGCAGGAGGTTGAGCCCGACTGGATTATAGGCTTGGGAGGTGGCTCACCGATGGACGCTGCCAAGGCTATATGGGTGCTCTACGAGCGGCCCGACCTTCAAGTAGCCGAGATCAACCCTTTCATCCGCTTGGGCCTGCGCCAGAAGGCGCACCTGATCACCATCCCCACCACCAGCGGCACCGGGGCCGAGGTCACCTGGGCCATCGTACTGACGGATACTGATGAGCAGCGCAAGATGGGCTTAGGCAACCGCGAGAACGTCGCTGACATCGCCATCGTGGACCCCCAGATGGCAGCGGGGATGCCGCCCCAACTGACCGCCGATACGGGCCTGGACGCACTGACCCACGCCGTCGAAGGCTACACCTGCACATGGCACACCGATCTGACCGACGGCCTATGTGCGTGTGCTGCCCGCCTCATCTTCGAGTATCTGCCCCGCGCCGTGACCGACGGCTCTGACATAGAAGCCCGCGAGCGGATGCACAATGCTGCCACCTCCGCCGGCCTGGGGTTCGGCAACGCTATGGCCTCGCTGGCCCACGCGATGGGGCACGTGCTGGGTGCTGTGTTCCACATCCCGCATGGCCGCGCTGTCACGATCTTTTTGCCCTACACCATCGAATTCGCCGCACACGAGGCGCCTGAGCGGTTCGCGGAACTGGCCGCCCTGCTCGGCTGCTCTAACGAGGGAGGCGAGAAAGCAGCGCGGGCGTTGGCTGGACGGATTCGCGATCTGTGCCGCCAAGTCGGTAATCCGCTAAGCATCGCCGAGACCGGCATCGAACGCGAGGCCTACGAGGCAGAGTTGGACAAGATGATAGACGATGCCTTCAACGATACACAGATGGTCACCACTGCCCGCTCACCCTCCTACGACGAATTGCGACAACTGTTCGGCTACGCCTACGACGGGCGGCCAGTGGACTTTTGATCAGTCAATGTCCAAGGGCCTGATCGTGTACTTTTCCCAGGGTGGGACTACGGCTCGAGTGACTGAATACATCGCCACCGGCCTACGTACCGCAGAATACCGGGTAGACCTGTGCAATATGAAGGATGAGTGCCCGCCAAATCTCGACGGTTATGATCTGCTGGGCATCGGATCACCTGCATACTATTACCGTCCGCCGTTCAACGTGATGGACTACGTGAATAGCCTGCCCGATCTCAATGGTCTTCCGGCTTTCGTCTTCGTGTTGCATGGCACCTACCGGGGTGATGCCGGCAACACCATACGCCACACCCTGGCTTCTAAGGGGGGACGAGAAGTGGGCTACTTTCACTGCCGTGGAGCCGACTACGCTTTGATCTATCTGAAGGCGGGGCACCTCTTCTCGCCAGATCACCCCACAGCGGAGGAACTGGCTCAGGCCGAAGCCTTTGGACGGGAAGTCGCCGCGCATGTTGCGGGCAAGCCATATATCAGACCGCGAGATGACCATCCACCGTCAATGGTGTATCGTTTGGAGCGATTTCTGACGAGTCGCTGGGTGGTCAGACAGATATACAGCAGACTGTTTAGGGTGGATGCAAAGACCTGCACTGCCTGTGGCCTTTGTGTAGAAGTGTGCCCTGTTGGAAACATCGCTGCGGATAAAGATGGGCGTCCGATCTGGGGCCGCAATTGCCTAGGGTGTTTGACCTGTGAAATGAGGTGCCCCCAGGAGGCCATCACCACACCTGCAAATTGGCCAGTCTCTCGGCTCTTCACAGCCTACAATGTGTGCCAGGCGTCACGAGATTCGTCGTTAGATCATGTGCGTGTGATCCACCGTCACGGTCGCACTCAACGGGTATAGGAGGGTGAACAATGAACGACTACATGGGCAAAATCCTGCGCGTTGATCTCAGCACGGAAGAACTGTGGGACGAACCTCTCAACGAGGAGTACGTCCGCGACTATATCGGTGGCAGCGGGCTGGGCATCCGCTACCTGTGGGACCTGGTCAGGCCGGACACTGATCCCCTGGGCCCTGACAATCCCTTGCTCTTCCTCACCGGCCCGCTGACCGGCACCGGTGGCCCCGCAGTTGGCCGTTTTGTTGTCTGCTCCCGCTCGCCCAGGACGGGCCTATGGGGCGAATCCAACTGTGGCGGTTTCTGGGGGCCGGAACTGCGCTTCGCCGGCTACGACGGGCTGCTGGTCACCGGCCGGGCCAGCAAG
The DNA here is from genome assembly GCA_023132915.1 of Candidatus Bipolaricaulota bacterium. Classification (GTDB taxonomy): domain Bacteria; phylum Bipolaricaulota; class Bipolaricaulia; order UBA7950; family UBA9294; genus UBA9294. Next base: position 3,371 of record JAGLXM010000170.1, on the reverse strand, counting down.
CCCGTCTACCTGTGGATACAGGATGGGCGGGCGGAACTGCGGGATGCAAGTCACCTCTGGGGTCAGACCAACACTTATGCCACTCAGGCGGCCGTCCGTGACGAACTGGGGCAGCCGCGGGCGCGGGTGATGGCGATTGGGCCCGCCGGGGAGCGGATGATCCCCCTGGCCAACATCATCACCGGCCGCGGCCGGGCAGCCGGGCGCACCGGAATGGGGACCGTGATGGGCTCCAAGAACCTCAAGGCGATCGCCGTGCGCGGTACAGGCAAACTGGACTTGGCTGATCCAGAGCGGTACCGCGAGTTGCGCAGTCGCACCAACCGTGAGTTGAAGGATCACCCGCGTTCGATAGGCCAGCGAATGGCAGGCACCGCTTCCGGTGCTGAGTTCTTTGACATGTTGGGCAGCCTGACCGCGCGCTACTTCACCCAGGGCGGATTTCCGGCTGTAGGTCAGGTCAGTGGAGCAGCCATGACCGAGACGATCCTGACAGGTGTCTCCGCCTGTCACAGCTGTGTGATCGCCTGCGGGCGGCGCGTGCAGATCACCGAGGGACCGTACGCCGGGCCGGAGATAGACGGGCCGGAGTACGAGACCATCTGCGGCTTTGGCCCCCAGTTGTTGATTGACGATCTGCCCGCCATCGTCCATCTGGGTCACCTGTGCGACTGTTACGGCCTGGATACAATCAGCACCAGCGGCACCATCGCCTTTGCCTTCTACCTGTTCGATCAGGGCATCATCGGGCCACAGGATACCGGCGGCCTGGAACTGGCCTGGGGCGATGCAAAGACGGCCGCCCGGCTGATCGAACTGCTGGTGCGAAAGGAGGGCTTTGGGGCGCTGCTTGCGCAGGGCTCGCTGGCATTGGGGCGGTACTTCGGCGTCGAGGAGTTAGCCGTGCAGGTCAATGGGCTGGAGGTCGGGTACCACGATCCACGCGCCTTCTCCTCTATGGCGTTGGTCTTCGTCACGTCGCCGCGTGGGGCCTGCCACAACCAGAGCGACTACTACATGGTCGAGTTCGGCCAGACGGACGATGAACTGGGCATCCCGCTGCTGGATAACCGCCAGGAGGAGGGCAAGGCGGTGCACGTGGCGATGCACCAGGACTGGCGTTCCGTGTGCAACAGTCTGGTGCTGTGTCTCTTCGCGTCCGTGCCGGTCAGCGATGCGGTGGCCCTGTTGAACGCCGCCACCGGCCGCGAGTGGGACATCGCCGAGGCGTTGCGTGCAGGCAGGCGCATCTGGAACCTCAAGCGGGCCTTCAACTGTCGGCTGGGGCTGACCCGTGCCAGCGAACGGCTTCCCAGGTTGCTCCTTCAACCGCTAGCGGAGGGCCCGACTGAGCGCTACGTGCCAAACCTGGAAGTGCTGCTGCGCGAGTATTACGCTGTGCGCGGCTGGAACCCGGAGACGGGCAAGCCAACGCGGGAGACGCTGGAGCGGCTGGGACTGGGCTTCGCCGCCGAGGCACTGTAGCGGTGATACCTACCTTTCTGGAGCAGCCAAAACAAAGAGGATGGTTGCCTACACCGTCCGACGATCAGCGAACTGGTTCCTCGGGGTGAAGAGAATTCAAGAATCAAGATCTAACCCTGAAAGGAGGAAGTTCAACTGCCTTCTCCTCTCCTTACGGGGCGCGATTTCTGGAGAACCTGTTAAGAGGTCTTTTCCCTTTTGTTCTTGATAACCCCACCCCAGATCTTACCGTTTGGAATCGTGATCACGGTCCCCTCTTCCGTCTGCATCGTAGTGTTGACCATGTTCATCTCCCCCACGATTCCCGATGCTCCGGCTGCTTCGATAGGATCGCCGACGTCATAGGGCCGGTAGAGGAGGAGCATGAACCCCGCGGCAAAGTTGGATAGTGTCTGTTGCATGGCGAAACCGAGGATGAAGCCGGCTACCCCCAGTCCAGCGATCAGCGGCCCGATCTCCACCCCCAACTGCCCAAGGGCCATGATCAGGGCGATCCCGGTGAGCGCCCATCGGATCAGCTTGTAGATAAACTGGCGCAGCAGTTCGGAGAACTCCAGTTGCGAGATGTCCATCAGGCGGCCGGCCACCCTGACGGCGAGGATCCCCAGCAGCCGTCCACCGAGGATGATCAAGAGCGCCCCACCGAGCCGTAGGCCGATCTGCGGTCCCTGATCGATGAACCAATTGACAAGATTACTCATGTCTACTGCCTCCTTGTTCTGTCATTATGCGTTTCGGCTCCTCGTGAAATGGCCGATAGTGTAGGACTGCATGCCCTAATATACTACGGGATGAATCGAGGCGGTAGGTACTAGTGGTCGCCCTGCCGCACATGGTTCCTCAAGGTCCCGATCCCTTCGATCTCGACCTCGACTTCATCGCCAAAAGAGAGCGGGCCAACCCCGGCCGGAGTTCCAGTTGCGATCACGTCCCCCGGCTCCAGGGTCATAAACGATGAGATCTCCTCGATGATCTCCGGGATCGAGAAGATCAGGTCGCGCGTCGAGCCGTCCTGCTTAACCTCGCCGTTTAAGCGAAGCATCACGTGAAACGGCCCCTCGATCTCATCGGTGGTGACGATCACCGGACCGAGCGGAGCCGAGGTGTCAAACCCCTTTGCCCGTACCCAGTTTTGCTCCCAGCCTTGCGCCTCACGGTTGGAAACATCGTTCATACAGGTGTATCCAAGGATCACGTCCATCGCGTCTTTAGCTCGAACATTCCGGCAGCGGCGCCCAATGACGACGGCGAGTTCAGCCTCGTGGTCAACCCGTGAACTTCTCGGAAGGACGATCTCCTCCCCAGGCCCGATCACCGCCGATGGTGGCTTGAAAAAGAACAACGGACGCTCCGGCACCTCGTTTCCCAGCTCTTTCGCGTGTTCCGCGTAGTTACGCCCCAGGCAGATGATCTTCGTCGGGGTACACGGGGCGAGAAGCCGTACCTGGTCTAAGGAGAACTCCTTTCCTTGAGCGATGATCACCTCCCCGCGCAGCGTCCCGACCTCAGGTCGATCAAAACTTGGGTAATGGAACCTAACCTGACGCATTGTCCCCTCCTCTCACGGGCTACTCTTCTACCACACTCTCTCACTAACGGCAAACGATCCCTTATAAAAACCCCATTCCATCAGCCATATGCTTACAACAACAAAGCGTTTCCTTCCTCAAAACATGCTCTAGTCAGTAAAGGCCGCAGGCACGCTTCAGCGCCTTCACATAGCGGTAGGGAACTCTCACCTCTCCCAGCGTCTCCTTGACTGAGGATGGACCATGGTCATCCGAGCCGCCGGTGAGTAAGAACCCATGCTTCTTCGCTAAGGAAGTAAGTATCTGTGGAGAAGTCTTAAGCTTATCGGCTGCATTCCGATAAGGGTAGAAGACTTC